>CAZIVE010000021.1:0-33197 GCA_964542435.1 uncultured Parabacteroides sp. | reverse complement strand
GCTGTGTAACGCTATATATATAGATGTATAAAACATCAAACAAAAAGAGACATGAGCATTATTTCCATCATAGCAGCCGTGGCGAACGACCAGGCAATTGGCAAAGGACAACAGTTGCTTTGTCATCTGCCCGCCGACCTTAAGCATTTCAAATCGTTGACGACAGGACATGCCATCATCATGGGACGGAAGACCTTTGAGTCACTACCCAAAGGCGCACTGCCCCATCGCACGAACATCGTTCTCACAACACAAAATCATGTCCAGTACGATGGATGCCTCATCGCCAAGTCTGTCGAGGAGGCGTTTCAACTGGCCAAAGATGACGACGAGATCTTCATCATTGGAGGAGCTACACTTTACGAACAGACCATAGACAAAGCCGACAGACTATACATCACACGCATCCACGAAACGTTTCCGGATGCGGATGTATTTTTCCCGACTATCGATCCGAACCAATGGAGCATGACGACGGAAGAACATCACGAGACAATGGAAGGCCATCCATACGCCTTTACTTTTCAGACATTTGAAAGACGGGAATAGATTGTTAAAACAATTTAACCTATTCTTTACATCTTTTTGCCCTCCACTTTCATCTTATATCTAAATGAACTAAAAGAATCACGTCATGAAAAAGAAATGGAGCTTCATTATCCTATTGGCCGTAAGCCTTTTCGCGCTTACCATCATGGTTGCCAACCCTGCTTTGGCACGAAAGACAGGCGCTTTGATCTCTTCCGTTTTTGAAAAGAAACCTACAAATACCATAAAAGAAAGGATACTAAAGATGAAAGAGGCTCTCGAAAAAGATGATGAGCAATTGCCCGAAATCATCAAAGAGACGGAAAAGGCAGCCCAAAACAGCAAAGATTCTGTTGAAGCAGCCATTCTTCATTCCATGACGGCCCAGATGTATGATTATTATTACGACAGTCACAGCTGGGATATCAACGGCCGCACCGACTTGAACAACTACATTCCGGAGGATATTCGGGAGTGGACGAAAAACATTTTCAAAGATACGATTGAAAAGGAACTGGAAGCCTCTTTGAAACCGGCAGCCCTGCTGCAACAGACACCAGCGGCAAAATGGAAGGAGATCATGGTGACAGGACAGGATGATGAAGCCTTGCGTCCTTCCCTGTATGAATTTCTTGCTTATAGGGCTCTGAATATGCAACCTTCGGAAAAGATCTATTCCGAACTCATCGGTTATCTCCGTTCGGTCAATCATTCCAAAGCGCTGTTGCTATGTCAACTGGAACATCTCAACTTCCAACATTCCGATCAGGACAATAAAGCTTCGATGGATGCGTACATGGCTTCACTCGACAGCCTGATGACGCTGAACCAAAATAAGGACTTCTCCACTGAGATTCGCATTGCACAGGTTGATCTGATGGATCAGATGAAAGATCTGGAAGGTGCAGACCGAGATGCTCTCACCGCCCGACAACTCAGCATCTGCGAAGAGGGTTGTCGTCTTTATCCGCACTACGGACGGATCGGAAGACTGACAAATTTCCGCAACGATACGGAACAACCTTCCATCAATATCAAGCTCACCAACACCACTTATCCGGGAAAGAATGTCAAGGTTCGTGTAAACTATCGAAACACCAAACAGATAAAGATTCAGATCTATAATAGCCACAAGGACCTTGTTAAGATGGCTTCAAGAGGTTATGACAATCGATCTAATGCGTTGTCAAGAGGGAAATTGGTAGAAGAGAAAAGCTTCAGTCTGAACAACAAGAATACATTTTCATTTTCTGACAGCCTGATAGAGATGAATTCATTGGAACCCGGACTCTACGAATGTTTTGTGAGTGTTCCGGGCACAAAGATGATGACCTCCTCGATCTTTAGCGTCAGTCGTCTTGCATCGGCTGACAGGAACATGCTAAATGGGAAGAAGGAGATCTTCGTCACTGATTTCCTCTCCGGAAAGCCTGTTTCCAAAGCAGAAATAGCTTATTATGGAACCTCTTCCAACGATCTGAAACTGATAGGAAAGACTAAGACTGATGAGAATGGATTAGCTCTGATTCCTGCCGACAGGAAGATATCGGCCTATCATGTATCGCTTCCCAACGACACAGCATCGATGCTGAGCCGCACCTATTTCTATTATCAGAGAGGAGAACTGCATCTCAACCAAGAGGCACGACTTTCCCTTTTCACCGATCGTGGACTTTACCGTCCGGGACAAACAGTCTTTTTCAAAGGCTTGGCTTTTGTCAGTGAAACGGATACAAGTTATGCCCTTACAGGAAAAGAATATACGATCTCATTCCGCGACCCAAACGGGAAAGAGATTTCAAACCTTAAGGTAAAGACAAACGCCTTCGGATCGTTCAACGGTGAGTTCAAGTTGCCCAAAGAGGTACTGAGCGGCCGTTTCTCACTCTCTACGCAAGGAGCGAACTGTGGCATTCGAGTGGAAGAATATAAACGTCCTTCATTCTATGCGGAGATCGATCCTGTCAAGGAAGATGTAGCCTTTGGTGACAATGTCACGATCAAAGGTTCAGCCAAGACCTTCTCGGGAATCACACTGAAAAGCGGGAATGTCAAATGGCATATCACCTGCCGTCCGTTGTGGTTCTACTATCGCTTTATGAACACTTCTTTCTCTGAACGGCAGGTGGCTGAAGGTGAGTCTGCAATCGCAGCCGACGGATCCTTCTCGTTCTCTTTCCATCCCTCGATAGAAGAAAGTCAGAATTCCTTTTTCCACAGGCATTATCAGTCATACGAAATCACAGCCACGATAACCGACAGCAAAGGGGAATCACAAGAGGCCACTTCATTATTTTCCGTGGGCGATGCCAGTCTCGTAATCACCAGTTCAATCACCGATCAGATGGACAAAGAGAACGTGCAGGTCAGCATTGAGACTCATAACCTCAACAATCAACCGGTTCAGACAAAGGGATCATTCACGATCGTCAAACTGTCGGACCGTCCGTTGAACGATCAGAGACCTGAGGAAGAGACAAAGTATCAGGAAGGTGCAACGGTTGCAAAAGGTTCGTTCGTTTCAGGAGAAAAGCTCTCAAGCAAAATCTTCTCCTCGCTACCGTCCGGACGTTATCGTATCAAGATGAATGCACTCGACAGCAAAGGCAGAGATGTCAACGGACAACAGGATTTCGTTCTTTACAGTAAAAACGACAAATGTCCTCCTGTATTTAAGGAAACATGGGTGCTGAAGAACAAGACCGTCTGCCAATATGGTGAAGATGCGGACTTTACTTTCGGAACCTCTTATGACAACACCTATATATTATACGAACTGTTCCAGGATTCAAAGCTCATTCATCGGGAACTGATCAAATTGAACAATGAAAACAGACGTTTCCTCATCCCATTTAAGAAAGAATATGGAGACGGCATTGTGGCTTCGTTCACCTTCATGAAAGAGGGGAAATTTTATAACGAGACGGTGGATATCAAGCATGCTCTTCCCAACATGAATCTAAGTATCACACCGATAACATTCCGGGATCATCTTCTTCCTGGAAGCAAAGAGACTTGGACATTCCGCATTCTCGATTCCGACTCTGCGGCAGTCAATGCCGAAGTTCTGGCTGGTCTGTACGACGCATCCCTCGATCAGATCGATCCTTTCAACTGGTCGTTCTATCCTGACAAAGGCATCGTGCTGAGTGCACCACGCTTCAACAAAGGCAATTATGCAAACGAGACGCAAGACAATAGCAGTGTCGAAATATCCTGGACTGACGTGCCGGAATACAAATTCGGCGATCTGAACTGGGAAGATGCCTTAAGCTCTCTTGGAAGAAGCCATCGCTATGTCCCGATGCTGCGTTCTGCAAAGAATATGATGTTGACCAAATCGGATGCCGCGATTGAAGAAACCGACATGGTCATGGCCGCAGCTCCTATGATGGCGAAAGAGTTGTCAACAGGCAATGACATACAGGCTCCAACAGCAAATGAAAATATTCCACAGGCAAGTCAAGGGAAACCTCAGCTTCGTGAGAACTTCAACGAGACGGCCTTCTTCTTCCCCACATTGCTTACCGACAAACAAGGTGGACTTTCTATGCAGTTTACAATGCCCGAAAGCAATACCACCTGGAAGTTACAGGCTTTAGCTCATACAAAAGGACTCAAACACGGCATGCTTACGGAACAGATCATTACAAGCAAACCGTTGATGGTTGTTCCTTCTCTGCCTCGTTTCTTAAGACTGGGCGATAAAGTGTCCATTCATAGTCAGGTTATCAATCAGAGTAAGGATAATCTGAACGGGAAGGCTCGCCTCGAATTGTTCGATCCGACTACGGACACGTTATTGAAGGGTTATCCGATGTCCCAATCCTTTACACTTGACGCAGACAGTACAATCGCATTGTCTTGGGACATAGATGTACCGGATTGCAACGGACTGGTTGGTTGCCGCATCATCGCTGAAACGAACGAAGGCAGTGATGGCGAACAGCACCTGCTTCCCATTCTCTCCAACCAACTGCTCATCACGGAAAGTACGCCCTTCTTCTTTGCAGAACCGGGAGAGAAACAGATCAGCTGGAACAATAGCGAGGGCCGAACGCCTTTCCGTCTGACACTGGAGATGACTGCCAATCCGATCTGGTACGCTGTCCAAGCACTTCCGACTCTTGCCGAGCCTTCTTACGATGACGTCGTTTCCTGGCTCAATGTGTTCTTCAGCAACACATTGTCAGCTCACATCGCACAATCGAATCCTCAAATCAAGAAGATCATTGATGTCTGGACGGCTCAAGGCGGCACCGCTTCTACACTCTATTCCAATCTGCAGAAGAACGATGAACTGAAACAAATTCTCCTGCAAGAGACACCTTGGGTGATGGAAGCACTGAACGAAACAGAACAGAAACAGCGTCTCTCTCTCCTCTTCGACCTGAATCGCGGAGCCAATCTGAGAAGTTCCTCTTTCCAACATCTGAAAGACCATCAGGAGGAAGACGGCGGATTCAGCTGGTTCAAGGGATTTCCATCAAGCGACTACATCACACTTTACGCCGTGGATCTCTTTACACACCTGGTCCATCTGAATGCAATGAAGTTGAATGATGAAGAGACGCAGATGGTAAACAATGCGTTCGCCTTCCTCGACAAAAGTATCCTCAAGGATTATGAGAACCTAAAGAAAGAAAAGTCGCTCAACAAGAATTATATCGTGTCAGACTTCGAACTTGAATATCTCTATTTGCGCAGCTTCTATCCCGAACTCAAATACAGCAATGAGTTGAGAGAACCCGTCCGCTTCTTCACCGAACAGGCTCAGAAATGGGAAAAGCAGGATCTATATAATAAAGGTATGACGGCTATTCTGATGCATCACATCGGAAAAGAGAATATAGCATCCAACATTCTCGACTGGCTGATGAAGACGGCTACACAATCTGACGAAATGGGAATGTACTGGGCAAACAACCGTTTCGATAACAACTTCTTCGTCTCTCCCATCGATGTCCATTGTATGCTGATGGATGCTTTCCAGGAGATCAGACCTGACACGAAACGCACCAATAGCATGAAGCAGTGGCTGCTCAATCAGAAACGTACGCAAGACTGGAACAGCAGCATAGAAAATGTGGATGCGATCTATTCCCTCCTGCTTACCGGCAGTAACTGGCTTGGAGAGAACAACCAATGTGTCGCCACTTACGGCAACAAAAGTTACAGCACTTCCGATGGCGAGATAGCAACCGGATATCTGAAGACAACGATTCCAACGAACACGGCACAATCGCATCTCTCCCTCAAGAAAGAGGGCACATCGCCGACTTGGGGTGCTGTTTACAACCAATATTTCACTAGTATCGATAAGGTTGAAAAGTCGAACGGCGTCTTGAATGTAGAGAAGAAGTTCTTTGTAGAGACCAACAACGGCAAGGAGATTCAGCTAACGCCTGTCTCCAACGAAAGATCCTTGAAGGTTGGAGATAAACTGGTCGTCCGGCTCATCGTCCGTACCGATCGGGATATGAACTACGTATTCCTCAAAGATCTTCATGCCGGATGCATGGAAGCTGTCGATCAGCTATCAGGAATGCAATATCGGGATGGCGTCTTCTATTATCATTCCGCTAAGGATGTTTCCGAACAATATTTCTTCGAAACACTTCCCAAAGGAACATTCGTCTTGGAATATCCGGCGTATGTGGTTCGTGACGGAGAATATGCCGGCGGCCTCAGCACCATCCAATGTCTTTACGCTCCCGAATTTGTCTCTCATACGGAATCGAATAAATTAACGGTTTTAAAATAATATGAAACGTTTGAATAAGTATCTTTGCACGAAATTACAGATAGTGGTATTCTGCTTGTAGAATCTATTAAACCTTACAATGGATGCGCTATCTAACATTTTGTTTGGATAAATATAACTCAAAGTAAAAATGAAAAAAGTTGTTTTTCTTTTAATGGCTCTTCTCCTGACAACAGGTTTCAGCATGGCTCAGGATCAACAGAGAGCTATCATTTCAGCAGAAAATGCAATGCATGATTTCGGAGTAATAAAGGAATCAGCTGGAAAAGTTACGCATGTTTTCGTCATCAAGAACGATGGCACTATGCCTCTCGTCATGACACGAGTCATAGCTTCTTGCGGTTGTACAACTCCTGAATGGACCAAAGAGCCGATCGCTCCCGGTAAGACAGGTCAGGTGAAGGTTACATTCAATCCGGAAGGTCGTCCGGGTCCGTTTGCAAAGACAATCTCTGTCTATAGCAACGGCAGAAGCGGAAGCTTTGTTTTAACCATCCGAGGAGAGGTAAAATAGGTTTACTAACTCATAACGGCATGCTGAAAATTAGAAACATATTGCTCGCTGTTTCGCTTCTATTCGCCACTTCTATCGCAGCTCAGAAGGCGCCACAGATATCGACAGACGAACTGGTGTTCAACTTTGGCAATATTGCTGAAGCTGACGGATTGGCGAGTCATGTGTTCGTCATCAAGAATACGGGAAATGCACCGCTAGTCATAAACCGGATCACGGCTTCGTGCGGCTGCACACAACCGGAATGGACGAAAGAACCTATTCCGGGCGGAGGAACCGGTGAAGTAAAGATCACCTACAATCCGAAAGGTCGCCCGGGACCGTTTTATAAAACCGTCTCCATTTTCAGTAATGCTAAGAAGGGTTCTTACAATCTTGCAATCAAAGGCGATGTCTCCGCTAAAGTTGCTGACATCATCATCAACTATCCCTATTCCATCGGAAACCTGAAGATGGACACCAAAAAGGTTCTCTTCAGCAGTATTCATCAGGAAGAGATGCTAGTTGAAAAAATCGCTATCAACAATAGCGGGAACGTTCCTCTTTCCTTGAGCGTCGGCAAAGTGCCCGACTATCTGAGCGTAACCTTCCATCCGAAGACAATCACTTCCCATGAGACGGGAGAGATTGATCTCTTGATGAGCGCACGCGCAGCCAAGAAGAAAGGACGTGTCGGAGAAGATATCGATTTGATCGTTAAAGCCATCGGACAAAGAGAAGTCACAGGAAAGATTGAAGTCAGAGCCAATATTATTGACAACTTCAGCAAACTCTCTTCATCTGATAAAGCAGAGGCTCCCGTGGCACAGCTTTCAGGGACGCTGCTGGAGTTTGGCAATCTGAGTGATGGCAGCAAGTCTGTCAAGAAAGGCAAACTTACCGGAACTTTCGACATCACCAATGCCGGCAAATCGAACTTGACCATCTACAGCATCACCTGCGACGACCCAAGCGTTGAGATCAGCGGTATGAAAAAGGAACTGAGACCGAGACAGAAAGCGACGATCAAAGTTTCGATCCGCCCGAACGAAATTAAAAACAGACTGGAAACGCTTGTCAATGTGGTCTGCAACGATCCGAATGGACCGATCAGACTCATCAAGGTGACCGGATATAAATAACTACAATCAACACAGTACTCATGGAACATCCTGAAAACGAGGACATTTATAAAGGGCTTAAAGTTAATTCCGGCGTTGCCGACGTACCCACAGTCAATCCATATATCAAGAAACGAATTCAACGAAGACAATACACGCCGGCAGAATTTGTGGAAGGGATACTGAAAGGCGACATCACCGTACTGAGCCAAGCCGTCACTCTGGTTGAAAGTTCTCGGCATGACCATCAGGCGATTGCCCAGGAAATCATTGAGAAATGTCTTCCCTATGCAGGAAAATCCATGCGCATTGGTATAACAGGCGTTCCCGGTGCCGGAAAAAGTACATCCATCGATGTCTTCGGCATGCATCTCATAAAGCAAGGACACAAACTGGCTGTGCTGGCCATCGATCCAAGTAGTGAAATCAGCAAAGGCAGTATCCTTGGCGACAAAACACGTATGGAAGCACTGTCGAGAGAAAAGAGTGCGTTCATTCGTCCTTCACCAACGGCAGGTTCGCTGGGAGGTGTTGCCCGCAAGACTCGTGAAACCATCGTCCTCTGCGAAGCAGCAGGATTCGACACAGTCTTCGTTGAAACAGTCGGCGTTGGACAAAGTGAGACAGCTGTTCACTCCATGGTGGACTTCTTCCTCTTGATCCAACTCGCAGGTACAGGCGACGAACTTCAAGGAATCAAACGCGGTATCATGGAGATGGCCGACGGCATCATCATCAACAAAGCCGACGGCGATAACATAGAGAAAGCCAAGCTTGCCGCGGCAGAATTCCGTAATGCACTGCATCTCTTCCCGCCCACAGAATCAGGATGGACGCCCAAAGTCCTCACCTACTCCGGTTATTATAACTTAGGTATCAAGGAAATTTGGGACATGATCGATGAATACATCAAGTTCACCAAGGATAATGGGTTCTTCAATTACAAGCGCAACGAGCAAGCAAAATATTGGATGTATGAAAGTATCAATGATTCTCTGCGCGACATATTCTACAACAATCCTGCAGTTGTGGGTCAGCTTGAAAACACAGAGAAAAAGGTACTCAATGATGAGATCAGTTCTTTTGTCGCTGCCAAACGCATGATCGACCTCTTCCTTAATGATCTTTCCGGAAAGAAATAGACGAGAAATAAACTCTGATTCAAATCCCTTCCAATCAATTTGGAGGGGATTGTTATTTACATAAGACTCGCATTCAGTCATTAAAATAAACGAATGAAATGCTTCCTGCACTGGTGAAACGATTTTTTTGAAGTCATTTTAATCGTTTCGCCCGGTAAAATACATTCTGTCAGTATTAATGACAAGATAAAAAGCTCCCCTTTCCCATGACAGGAAAGAGGAGCTTCACTATAATTATTCCACAAATATCAAATAGATGATATTCTTAGCGTATTCAACAAATCTCTGTTAAGCGGTTTCTCGTTCTTGATCGCTTTTGAGAAAGGCACATACACGATCTGGTCGTTCTGAATACCAATCATCACATTGCGCTGGTCATCGAGTATGGCATCGATAGCAGAAACGCCCATTCGTGTAGCCAGAATACGATCGGATGCTGTGGGCGAACCGCCACGCTGCAAGTGGCCCAGAATTGTAACACGTACGTCGAACTGAGGATACTCTTTCTTAACACGTTCAGCAACGCCCATGGCACCACCCGTGATATCACTTTCGGTGACTAACACGATACTACTGCTCTTGGATTTGCGGAAACCCGTTTCAATCATTTCAGCCAACTGGTCCTTTTCCATAGAAATCTCCGGAATAATGGCAGCTTCGGCACCGGAAGCAATCGCTCCGTTCAATGCAAGGAAACCACATTCACGTCCCATCACCTCGATGAAAAACAGACGATCGTGGGAAGTCGCCGTATCACGGATCTTATCGACACATTCCATGATTGTATTCAAAGCCGTATCGTAACCGATGGTGACATCCGTTCCGAAAAGGTCGTTATCGATGGTTCCTGGAAGTCCGATAATCGGATAGTTAAATTCCTGAGCGAAGATGCGGGCACCTGTAAGTGTACCATCACCGCCGATGGCAATCAACGCGTCAATTCCATGCTCCATCAGCTTATCATAAGCCTGCTTACGGCCTTCCGGAGTCTTGAACTCTGCACAACGCGCCGTCTTAAGGATTGTTCCGCCACGCTGGATAATATTACTTACATTCTGGGTCCTGAACTCTTCAATTTCATCAAGAATTAAACCTTTGTATCCACGGTAAATTCCTTTGACGGTCATTCCGTGATAAATAGCAGAACGCGTCACGGCTCTAATGGCCGCATTCATTCCGGGAGCATCGCCTCCGGAAGTCATGATACCGATACATTTTACTTCGGGCATAACAATAATATTTAGGTACTTCGCCAAAAGACTGCCATTTGAATGATGGTGTGAAACAATGTCACATCCTCTCATTAGGCAGACTTCCTTCGCGATTTATCGCAAAAGTAATAAATAATCCCATACGGTTTTTCTTGGACAGACGAAAAATGATAAAACAGAATCAAAGCACCAGAATTCCCTCACTTTTTACCATTCCATTCTTTGATTCTCTCTGCGACCTCTTCCATCAACCATTTGGGTGTGGAGGTAGCTCCGCAAACTCCTACCGTTGAGACGAAATTAGGCAGAGGCTGGATGATTTCCTCAGCAGAAGAGATGAATGTGGTATGAGGATTGGCTTTGAGGCATTCTTCGAAAAGCATCCGACCATTGGAACTCTTCGTACCAGCCACAAAATAGATCCAGTCATGCTTAGAGGCAAAAGACTTGATGTTGGGCAGACGATTGGCGACCTGCCGGCAAATGGTATCATGATAATCGAACAGAACATCTTTAGATATGCGGTTGCGGATCTCGTCCACGATCTGATGGAAGCCATCGAGCGACATGGTCGTTTGTGAAAACAGACTGATGTCTTTGTTGTAGTCGAGACGATCTAGATCTTCCGGTTTTTCAATAACAATGGCTGTACCTTCCGTCTGTCCGACCAGACCATTCACCTCTGCATGTCCTCTCTTTCCATAAATCACGATTTGCATAGCCTTCTGCCGATTCTCCATGTAACACGCATGGATCTTCCTCTGTAGACGAAGCACAACGGGACAGGTCGCATCGATGATGGTAATGTCATTCTTCAGAGCCGTCTGATAGGTAGATGGTGGTTCGCCATGAGCACGAAGAAGGACTTTCTTTCCCTTAAGGAGAGCAAACTCCTCATGCTCGATGGTACGAAGTCCCAGCTTCTGGAGACGTTCCACCTCCAGACTGTTGTGAACAATGTCTCCGAGACAATACAGCACATCGCTATTTTTCAATTCACATTCCGCACTACCGATAGCTGTCGTCACTCCGAAACAAAAGCCGGATTCTTTATCGATCTCAACTTCAATCATGATCCAAGACTTCGTGATAACGGTCCATGAGCCATTGGTCCTGTTGCTCGGGCGACAAATCCGAATTGTCGAGAAGTTTTGCATCATCAGCCTTCCTCAGCGGACTATCCGAACGGGTTGAATCAATGAAGTCACGTTTCTTGACATTTGCAAGCACCTCTTCATACGAGGCCGGCTGCCCCTTCGCATTCAGCTCATCCACACGGCGCTGAGCACGCACTTCGGGTGAAGCTGTCACGAAAATCTTCAGTTCAGCCTTCGGAAACACCACGGTACCGATGTCTCTCCCATCCATGACAACACCTTTGTTAACACCCATCGCCTGCTGTTTCTCAACCAACGCACGACGGACAAAACCAAGCGTGGCAATCGTGCTGACATTCTCGGATACGCTCATGCCTCTGATCTCCTTTTCTATCACTTCACCGTTCAAAAGGGTATCGGGACGACAGGTCGCCGCATTCGGTCTGAATGAGATATCCAATGAAGGAAGTCCTTTTTTCAAAGCCTCCTCATCCACCTTTCCATCCGTGATCAAACCGTTGCGAAGACAAAAGAGCGTCACGGCACGATACATCGCACCAGAGTCGATATATGTATAACCTATCTTCTTAGCCAGATTCTTAGCCATCGTACTTTTACCGCTGGAAGAATGGCCGTCAATGGCAATGATAATCTTTTTCATATATACTATATTAATGTAACAGATCCGACAGCGTCGTTGATACACTCAGCATCATGGAAACCGCTGAAGGATGATATTTTGCAATTGAAAAACCGACATCAAAAGACTTAATGGAAATGCCTGCACCACCCGAAAATCCTGAGAAAGAGTTGCCTCCCGACAGTTTCATGTCTGAACTGACTTTCGGATTAAAGCCCATTCCCAGCCAGAAGTTGTCCGAAGGGATAAAGTCAACACCAAAAATCAAATGCTTTGCAAGCGTTTTTCCAAAACTATCTCCAGAATCACTCGTAGAAGTCTCATCGACATAGTTCAGTTTCCATCGGTTCAGATTCCAAGCCGTGACGGAAAAACGGAACGGAGCATGTTCCATCTTCTTGCTGATTCCCATCTGAATATCCCACGGCATTTTCTGTCGAGTGTCCTGATAGGCCTTGATTTGCGTTCCTACATTATTAATAGTGACACCATAGGAAAACGTTTTGTCTTCACTATAATAGCTCAAGCCCACATCGACTCCCACTCCGTAAGAGGTGTAGTTGGCAAACGAAGAATAAAGCATCTTCAATGAGACGCCGCCACGCCATTTATCGGACAGATCGTAGGAAAAGAATCCATTCAAGCTGATATCCTTTGCAGAGAAGGTGCCGATGATTTCACTCGAAGGAAGCGCCTCCTTGAAATTTCCATAACTGATAAACGAAGCCCCGACGCCCCAAGCACTTCTCTCATGCAATGCCTTAGTGTATATAGCACTTCCCATATTGACATCGGAAATGTAATTCATATAACCAAAATTCAACATCCCATCCATCTCTCCTCCGAGTAAGGCAGGATTGACAAAGGCCAAAGAAGGATCCCTTTCAACCAAGGAGACCGTATGTCCGCCCAAAGCGTTGGCTCTTGCAGACAAAGGAGACCTCAAGAAAGAGAAGACTTCATTGCCGCTCTGCGCCTGTACCTGACATACAATCAGAGAGAAGAATGCAATCAACAGTTTATTTCTCATTTTAAAAAAAAGTTCTTTCAAAGATACAGCAATTCAGAAAAATGCACTTACTTTACCGCGCCAATCATGGTAAAGAGACATATTTTATATCTGAAACGTATTTTTTTGAGAAAAGGTATTTGACGGTATAAAATTATTTGTACATTTGCGGCATTGGAAAACACTTTACACATAACATTATAAACAAAATGGAAGTAAAAAAATCACCTAAAGCTGACCTCGAGAAAGGCAAGGGAACATCCATCATGATGGGTTTCGTTGTTGGTCTCGCACTTCTGTTCGTAGCATTCGAATGGAATAGTGGTGAAACCAAGGTCGTAACAGCAGACGAAGGAGTAAAAGACATCGTCGCTGAAGAGGAAATTGAAGTTACCAAACAGGAGACTCCTCCACCCGCAGCACCAGTCAACGCGCCGGTTGTAACGGAAGTATTGAATGTCGTAGAAGATAATGTCAACTTGAAGCAGCAAGACATCCTCACATCTGAGGATAACCTTAAACAAGCTCAGACACAATCTTATGTCGCACCGAAGCCGGCAGTACACGAGGAGGAAGAAGAGGAATCAGCTCAACCTATCTTTACGGTTGTTGAACAGATGCCTGAATTCCCCGGTGGTCAATCTGCATTGTTGCAGTTCATTGCTAAATCAATCAAGTATCCGGTTATCGCTCAGGAGAACGGTATCCAAGGACGTGTAATCTGCGCATTTACTGTCAATCGTGATGGTTCTGTTGTAGATCCTCAAGTTCTTCGTGGTGTCGATCCTTCTTTGGATAAAGAGGCACTCCGTGTGATTGGCACGATGCCTAAATGGACTCCTGGTAAGCAGAGAGGTAAACCAGTACGTGTTAAGTACACAGTACCTATTACATTCAGACTGCAATAGTATCCACACACACAATAAAAAAAGGCTGCATTTTCGCAGCCTTTTTTATTACTAAAAGGATGCCATTACTGCCATCCCGATCCCTCTTCCAAGAGGATATTCCATCAAATCCTAATTCTAACGTCAACCCTTATGTTTTCTTACGACAATCTTCATGCTCTTGTTGAAAAAGAGATTCACGAACTTCCCTTTCCCTGGCCGCCTGAGAGTCTGTATGAACCGATCCGATACATCCTTTCGCTAGGAGGGAAACGGATTCGTCCCATTCTTACATTGATGACGTGCAACATCTTCAATGATAAAATCGACAATGCCATTACTCCAGCTATCGGATTAGAAGTCTTCCATAACTTCACACTTCTTCATGACGATTTGATGGATAAAGCAGATTTGCGTCGTAACAAACCTACTGTCCACAAAGTATGGAATGCGAACACAGCCATTCTATCAGGCGATGCAATGGTTATTGCTGCCTATGAACTCATGGGACAAACCGATCCTGCCTATTTGAGCCCCGTCTTAAATCTTTTTACTCAAACAGCACTTGAGATATGTGGCGGTCAGCAATATGACATGGAATTTGAAAGCCGTGATGACGTAACAGAAGCGGAATACATCGAAATGATTCGCCTCAAGACGGCTGTGCTCATAGCATGCAGCATGAAAACCGGTGCCATTATTGGCGGGGCTGATGAACAAGATGCTGACCGACTTTACCAATTCGGCATTCATATCGGACTTGCCTTCCAGCTTATGGATGACCTTCTGGATGTTTACGGCGACACAAAAGTTTTTGGAAAGGCGATTGGAGGAGATATCCTCTGCAATAAAAAGACCTTTCTTCTGATCCACGCATTCCACCTTGCCAACGAGGAACAGAAGAAAATCATGACAGATTGGATAAACAGGACTACATTTGATCCGAGTGAAAAAATAAGTGTCTTTACATCTATATATAATACACTACAGCTTAAAGATCTCACGACACAGAAGATCGAAGCCTATTATCAAAAGGCTTTTGACTACTTAAATTCACTGAACATTGACAAAGAAAAGCTATCAGCACTTACAACGCTCAGTGAAGAATTGATGTACCGCCAGAAATAAGATGAAACTGATAGATACACATTGCCACATCTACGCAGAAGAATTCGATCCGGAACAGGACGAACTGATGCGTCAAGCCATAGAATCCGGCATAGATACTCTTCTGCTTCCCAACGAAGATCTGACGAGCATCGATCGTCTGCTTGCTTTCTGCGATCGCTACCCACAGAATGCCTATCCGATGATGGGACTTCACCCCGAAAGTGTCAAAGCCGATTGGGCAGAAGTGCTGAGTCAAATCGAAAAGCAGTTGCAGAAACACGACTTTTGTGGGATTGGCGAAATTGGCATGGATCTCTATTGGGATAAGACATATATCGAAGAACAACGCAAAGCTTTTGAAGAGCAGTTGCAATGGAGCATCGATCTGGATCTACCTGTTTCAATTCACATGAGAGCAGCCTTTCAAGAAGTGTTGGATTGTATCTATAAGGTGGGACCGGATAAATTGAAAGGCGTGTTCCACTGTTTCACAGGCAACCTTGCCGAACTGGAAGAGCTAGACAAACTCACACATTTCAAAATCGGAATCGGTGGTGTTGTCACCTATAAAAACTCGCCTTTACCAGAGACACTGAAAAGTTGTACGATGGACAAAATAGTTCTTGAGACAGATGCTCCTTATCTTCCTCCCGTACCCTACAGAGGCAGGCGGAATGAGCCCATATATATATGGAAGACAGCAGAGAAATTATCAGAAATAAGGGGCATAAACATAGAGGAAACAGTGTTAAGGACAAGAAAAAACGCCTTGAATTTGTTTAAAAATGTAAATAATGTTTGAGGAAAGTATTATTTTTTGCCCGAAGAAAAATTTAATCGCTCAGAATTAATGAATATATCAACTAAAAAGTATAGATTTGTGCACTCAAACGTTTGCATGTGCGAATTTTTTCGTACTTTGCGCTCGTTTTAGAAAAGAGGAGGAACCGGAGAGATGCTCGAGCGGTTTAAGAGGCACGCCTGGAAAGCGTGTATACGCCTAAAGCGTATCGCGGGTTCGAATCCCGCTTTCTCCGCAGGTACCATGATAACTTAAAAATGAATGATATAAACAAAAGAAAGAAAGAGAATTATTAATCTTAAAAATTAAACACACAATGAAAAAGTATTTTGCAAAAGCATTCTTGGGTCTTTGCGCCCTTGGAGTTTCTACTGTAGCATTCGCTCAGCAAGCTGCAACAGCTGCAGCTGACGCAGCAGCACCAGCAGCTTCGGACACTGGTCTGTATCAGGCAATCAAAACAAAGTTTATCGAAGGTGGTGCAAACTTCATGAGTTCAATCGCTATCGTTTTCATCTTTGGTTTGGCTTTCTGCCTCGAGAGAATCATCTATTTGAATCTCGCTGAAACGAATTCTACAAAATTGTTGAAAGGCATCGAAGATGCACTTGACAAAGGTGATGTTGAAGGAGCAAAGACTATCGCTCGTGACACAAGAGGCCCTATCGCTTCTATCGCTTATCAAGGACTGATGAGACTAGATCAGGGCGTAGATGTAGTTGAAAAATCAATCGTATCTTACGGTGGTGTACAGAGCGGTTTACTGGAGAAGAACCTTTCATGGGTAACGTTGTTCATCGCAATGGCTCCATCTCTGGGATTCCTTGGAACTGTCGTTGGTATGGTCATGGCATTCGATAAGATTGAACAGGTTGGTGATATCAGCCCGACGGTTGTTGCCGGTGGTATGAAAGTCGCCTTGATTACGACCATCGCTGGTTTGATCGTTGCATTGATTCTGCAGGTATTCTACAACTATCTTCTGAACAAGGTAGAAGGTATCCTGAACAAGATGGAAGATGCATCAATCACACTGCTTGATATCGTTATCAAATACAACCTCAAATACAAAAAATAGTCTACTACTATGGCGATTACTAAAATTAGAAAAATATCTAGCTGGACTATGCTGATAGTCTCACTCATCAGCATTGTAGTCTTCTTGATATTTGCTTTCGGAGGTGTAACTAACCCCGGAGCAGAAATGACTGAGCCAGTCTATACAGGATTGCTGCTCAACTGGACATACGCATTGTTCGCTATCACGATCATAGCAATGTTTGCATTGGCATTGTGGCACTTCTCAGCTCAAGTAAAATCGAACCCCAAAAGTGCGCTGAATGCATTCTTAATCATTGTTGGTTTTGTAGCATTGTTCGTTATCACATATGCAATTGGTGACGCAACTCCAATCTCAACTCTTAATGCTGATTCACAGGAATTCAATACTCCGATGTGGCTTAAGGTTACGGATATGTGGCTTTATTCAAGCATTATCCTGATTGTATTAATCATTATTGCTCTGATTTGGGGCGTAATTAGAAAATCACTGGACAGATAAATAAGTAATAAAGTAAAGCATTATGGCAAGAAAAAAGAGAAAAGCTCCTGGCGTAAACGCTAGTTCTTCAGCCGATATCGCTTTCATGTTGCTGATTTTCTTCCTCATCACAACTTCTATGGATACTGATAAGGGTCTGCCTCGTAGGCTTCCACCTCCAGTACCTAAAGATCAGAAGCAGAATGATGCTGTGGACATCAAAAAGAGAAACCTCTTGATTGTGCTTATCAACATGAACAACCAGGTTCTCTGCGGAGATGAATACATTGATATCAAACAACTGAAAGAAAAGGCTAAGGAATTTATCGATAATCCAAATAACGACGAACACAAACCTGAAAAGGTCGAAGTTGATGTTCCTTACTTTGGAAAACAGATGGTAACTAAGAACCATATCATTTCTTTACAGAATGACCGCGGTACAACATATTCCGCATACATTCAGGTACAGAATGAATTGGCTGCAGCTTATGGAGAACTGAGAGATGCAATTTCAGAGAAGAAATTCGGTAAGAAATTTGCTGATCTGGATGAAGAAAAACAAGCAGCTGTGCAGATGATTTATCCGCAGAAGATATCAGAAGCAGAGCCTAAGAATTATGGAAACGTAAAGAAACAGTAAGTAAGATATGGGAAAATTTAATAAATCAGGCGGTCGTGAAATGCCTGAATTGAATACATCTTCATTACCTGACTTGGTGTTCGCCTTTTTGTTCTTCATCATGATGGTAACCACCATGCGTGAGGTAACGTTGAAAGTCGTATTCCATGCTCCTCAAGCAACGGAACTCCAGAAGCTCGAGAAGAAATCTCTTGTAACATTCATCTATGTTGGTCAGCCGACACCGGATTTGATCAAGAAAATGGGTCCTGCAACACGTATTCAGTTGAACGACGCTTTTGCAGAAACAAATGAGATTCAGGATTACATCGCACAGGAAAAATCCAGTATGAAAGAGGAAGATCAGCCATTTATGACTGTATCCCTGAAAGCAGATAAGGACACAAAAATGGGTATCATCACTGATATCAAACAGGCTCTTCGTGAAGCATATGCTTTGAAGATTAGCTACTCCGCTGCTATGAAGGTTCAATAATCTTTCATCAGATACATCGAAAAGAGGTAAGTTTTAAAGCTTACCTCTTTTTTTATGCTCTTAATTGAATAGATTTGAACGGAAGTCTCAAAGACAAATATAAATTCTTCACCTATGGATATAACAAGGATAAAGTTATTCCAAACACATTGGTTATTTTGACAACGCGAAGTCCGTTGTCGAAATGGGTAAAATAGATGAAAAAAGGCTGGTTTTCACCCTATGGGTTCCGAAATTTGGTTTTTTGACAACGGTAAGTCCGTTGTCAAAATGGATAGTATAGAGAGAACATCACCTTAGGCCTTTTCAAAAAAACGCACATTATTGGCAACTGTAGAACGGAGCGAAACAAAATTCTAACGGTTATACGATGCCAAAATCACAATCCTAGATAACAAAACGAAAGCAAAACGAAGCTATCATGACGAAATAAAAGTGCGTTCAGAATGTTTGAAACAATAAGCATACAAGGAGAAAATCGAAACAAATTAAAAAATGATGGATAAAAATAATACGCTTTATTTATTTTTCTCTACATTTGTGAAAAATGAGTAAGATTGAGTAATAACTTTAAATACAATTATTATGTCACATCATCAACTGGATAAATTAGATGAAAAGATTCTAAAGCTAATCATCGGGAACGCAAGAATGCCGTTCCTGGAAGTAGCTAGAGAATGTAATGTCTCAGGGGCAGCCATTCATCAACGTATTCAAAAACTAACGAACCTTGGGGTCATCAAGGGATCCGAATTTATAGTTGACAATACTAAAGTGGGTTATGAAACATGTGCTTACATTGGTCTATTTCTGAATTCACCTGGACAATTTCCTGCTGTGACTGAAGCCCTTAAAAAGATTCCTGAAGTGGTTGAATGTCACTACACAACAGGGCAATACGATTTGTTTATAAAGATTTATGCAAAGAACAATCAGCATTTGCTAAGCATCATCCATAACAAATTGCAACCGTTAGGTTTGGCAAGAACGGAATCTATCATTTCCTTTAAAGAGGCATTCAAACATCAGATTCCTATCAATTTGGAAGAAGAAGATGATGACGATGATGAAATCCTTGGAGAAGTAAAAGAAAATAAAGAATAAACCTAAAAAGGTATCTATATAAAAAAGCCGCACAGGAAACAGATCCTATGCGGCTTTCATATTATTAGAAGTCTGCGTTCTTCGGCGTTCTCGGGAATGGAATCACATCGCGGATGTTGGCCATTCCGGTAACGAACAACAGGAGTCGTTCGAAGCCCAGTCCAAAACCTGAATGAGGCGCTGTACCAAACTTACGTGTATCCAGATACCACCACATATCTTTCATTGGAATATTCAATTCCTTGATACGCGCCATAAGCTTATCATAATCAGCCTCGCGTTCGGAGCCGCCAATGATCTCGCCAATCTTCGGGAAGAGAACATCCATAGCACGAACGGTCTTACCATCTTCGTTCTGCTTCATATAGAATGCTTTGATCTCTTTCGGATAATCCGTCAAGATAACCGGACGTTTGAAATGATCCTCCACCAGGAAACGTTCATGCTCTGCAGCAAGATCAACGCCCCAATAGACAGGGAATTCAAACTTGTGACCTTTAGCAACGGCTTCTTCCAATATCTTGATACCTTCTGTATAAGGAAGACGGACGAAAGTTTCTTTTACAACACTTTGCAAGCGAGCAATCAACTCTTTATCATACGTATCATTCAAGAACTGCAGATCGTCGGCACAATTATCAAGAGCCCATTGAACACAATATTTGATGAACGATTCAGCAAGATCCATGTTTTCCTGGATCTCAATGAAGGCAACCTCAGGCTCGATCATCCAGAACTCAGCCAGATGACGAGGCGTATTGGAATTCTCAGCACGGAACGTAGGACCGAATGTGTAAATGGCACCCAATGACATGGCAGCCAACTCTCCTTCGAGCTGTCCGGAAACCGTCAAACTGGTCTGTTTGCCAAAGAAATCGTCATCATAGACGATAGAACCCTTATCGTTCTTCTTGAGATCGTACAGGTTCATCGTGGTAACCTGGAACATCTGGCCGGCACCTTCACAGTCAGAAGCTGTGATAATAGGGGTATTGATATAGAAGAAACCACGTTCATGGAAGAACTTATGAATGGCAATCGCCATATTGTGACGGATACGGAACACAGCACCAAAGGTGTTGGTACGCATACGAAGATGAGCTATCTCACGAAGGAATTCCAGTGTATGACCTTTCTTCTGCAAAGGATAAGTGGCAGGATCAGCGGTACCATAGATCTCAATTTCCGTTGCCTGAATCTCAACCTTCTGTCCTTTTCCTTGTGATTCGACTAGTTTACCATTGACATTCAGACATGATCCTGTAGTCATTGGTTTCAGGAAATCCTCACCGAATTTCTCGACATCTACGACGATCTGAACATTATTAATCGTAGAGCCATCGTTCAGAGCGACAAAATTGACCTGTTTACTACCGCGGCGGGTACGAACCCATCCTTTCACGTTTACGATCGTACCATACGATGTACTTTTGAGCACATCTATGATTTTCGTACGTTTAATTGATTCCATCTATTTTATCCTAAAATATTAAGAAGCAAGCCGATAAAAATAGTATCGGCTTACTCAAATTTATAATGTCTTATAATGCGAATTATTCAAAAGCACCCATACGAAGAGCGTTAACCTCTCTTTCGTTCAGGTAGCGCCATTTTCCACGGCCGAGATTCTTCTTTGTCAAACCGGCAAAATAGACACGGTCGAGCTTTACGACATGATAACCGAGAGATTCGAAGATACGACGAACGACACGATTACGACCGGAATGGATTTCAATGCCGACCTGGCTCTTGTCCTCTTCACTGGCATAACTGATTGCATCCGCATGGATCTCACCATCTTCGAGCTCCATACCGTTGGCAATCTTCTCCATATCTTCAATGGTCACCTCTTTATCAAGCCAAACGTGATAGATCTTCTTTTTCTTGAAAGAGGGATGTGTCAGTTTGGAAGCCAGATCACCATCGTTCGTAAGAAGAAGGACTCCCGTTGTGTTTCTGTCGAGACGGCCAACCGGATAGATTCTTTCCGTGCAGGCATTCTTTACGAGATCCATAACCGTCATACGCTCTTGAGGATCTTCAGATGTCGTAACACAATTCTTCGGTTTGTTCAGAACGATATACACTTTGCTCTCGATCTGTACAGGCTGATCGTGAAACATCACCTTATCCTGACGCGTAATCTTCGTACCCAATTCGGTAACGACCTGATCGTTTACCTTGACAACACCAGCCTGTATGTATTCATCGGCTTCACGACGAGAGCAGACGCCAGCATTGGAAAGGAACTTGTTCAAACGAATCGGTTCGTTAGGATCGGCCAAAACCTCCTTATATTTCAACTGTTTCTGAACACTATATTTCGCATTCGGATTGTAAGCGCCCGGACGACGATTGTTCATACCCGGACGTCTTGGACCGCCTTGACCGCCACCGAATCCACGAGAAGGACCATATCCATTGTTAGGACGTGGGCTGTAAGGACGTGGAGCTCCGCCGCCACGATTATCGCCGTACGAATTCATCCGGTTGTCACCTACGCGCGGACGACGTTTGCGAAGGCCGGAAGCATCATCGGGACGGCCTTCGCCTGAAGGTGTTGCCGTATAAGCTCTGCCGGCTCCTCCATAAGGATCCGGACGTTGCGGACGATTATAGGGACGATCGTATCCATTGTTGTTATTATTATAGGAAGGACGGTTTCCATAAGAGGAATAGTTATTATTACCATAACCACCCTGACTTCTGTAGCCACCCTGATTGTTATAACCATTCTGACTGCCGTAACCGCCTTGATTACCGTAGCCACCTTGATTACCATATCCTCCTTGATTACCATAGTCGCCTCGGTTAGAAGGTCTGTTTCCATATCCGCCACCTTGGTTATTATAGGGACGCGGACGCTGTTGTCCATACTGTTGAGGACGTCCATAACCGCCACCTTGGTTATCTCTTGAAGGTCTGTTTCCATAAGGCCTGCGTTCATAGCCTCCGTCTGATCTTCCGTAACCCGAGTTGTAAGGCCGTCTGTCGCCATCATCATCTGTGTTTTCCCTTCTGATACTCGGTATCACTTTTCTAGGGCGCGGTTGCTGCTCTTGTGAATCCTGCGGCTGTTGTTGCTGCTCCTGTGATTCGTCTTTTTCTTCTGTACTCATTTTGTTTGCTATAAATTAAAACATTAATAATACTGCAGCCTCACGGCTGCATCTTCTAAATTATAATCCCGTATAATTATGAGGAGTAATTGATCTCAATTGCTCTTTCACATTTTCATCTACATTCAAAGTATCAATAAAATCTTCGATCGTCTCTGAAGTAATATGCATATTACCTCTCGTCAATGCCTTCAGTGCCTCATAAGGTTTCGGATAACCTTCACGGCGCAAAACGGTCTGAATGCCTTCAGCGACGACAGCCCAATTGGCTTCAAGATCACGACTTAATACCTCTTTATCCAATAACAACTTTCCCAATCCTTTTGTTATGCTTTTAAAAGAAATTTCGATATGAGCCAAAGGAACGCCCACATTGCGAAGCACCGTCGAATCGGTCAGGTCTCTCTGCATGCGTGAGATGGGTAATTTATGCGACAGATGCTCAAGTATGGCCGTTGCGATGCCTAAGTTGCCTTCTGCATTCTCGAAATCGATCGGGTTGACTTTGTGCGGCATTGCAGATGATCCCACCTCTCCGGCTTTGATCTTCTGATGGAAATATCCCATTGAGATGTACATCCAGAAATCACGCGTAAGATCGATGAGGATCGTACTGATGCGCTTGATGCCGTCAAAGACAGCAGCCAGATTGTCGTAGTTGGAGATCTGTGTCGTCCACTGTTCGCGCTCCAGTCCGAGGATCTCACCGACGAACTTATCAGCGAAAGCCTTCCAGTCGTATTCAGGATAAGCCACATGATGCGCATTGAAATTTCCGGTTGCACCTCCGAACTTCGCAGAGATCGGCATCATCTTGAGCAGCTTCTCCTGCTGTTTCAGACGATAGACATAGACCATGATCTCCTTTCCCAAGCGTGTGGGTGAAGCAGGCTGGCCATGCGTATGAGCCAGCATCGGAACATCCATCCATTCGTTGGCACGCGATTCCAGATCAGCGATCAGGGCATCCAGTTGCGGATAAAAGACCTCATTCAGTGCATCCTTCAAAGAAAGAGGCACCGATGTATTGTTGATATCTTGTGAAGTAAGTCCGAAATGGATAAATTCATGATACTTCTCGTCCAAGAAGGAGGCTGTTTTCTCCTTTATAAAGTATTCCACAGCTTTCACATCATGATTGGTAATGCTTTCAATTTCCTTGACGCGGGTAGCATCTTGTTCCGTAAACTGCTGATAGAGGTTACGGAGCACCGTCTTGACCTCAGCCTTGTTCAGATCCTTCAGTTGAGGAAGGAATTCAGTAAGTGCAATAAAATACTCAATTTCAACATGAACACGATAACGGATCAAGGCAAATTCAGAAAAGTAATTGGCAAGATTCTCCGTCTTATTGCGGTAGCGTCCATCGATTGGCGAAATGGCAGTCAAGTTTGTTAACATCTTTGATTCTATTAAAAAATTATGCTCTACGCGATTCTATTCTTATAACACCTATCAGTGTGATTCATCACATTCGTCTATGCTTGGTTATTTGGTTGAACACAAAGGAAAAACCTATAGCATGTCCCGACCTAAACGAATCTTTCTCAGACACTGCAAAGATAATGCTTTTTCGTGATTTTGCCAATAGGAGCCGAAATCTAACAACTTTTTTATTTTTTTTCTTGTAAAAAATTTGGAGCGTAAGAAAATAGGCGTATCTTTGCACCGTCTTAAAGAGATAAGACATACAAAAACAACATTTCGGGCGTTTAGCTCAGCTGGTTTAGAGCATCTGCCTTACAAGCAGAGGGTCTGCGGTTCGAATCCGTAAACGCCCACTTCAAAGAAGAATCAAGATAATTGGTTCTTCTTTTTTTGTGCCATAAGGTGTCATTCCTCTCCTTCCCTTTATTAAATAATTTTCAACCATGGTTAAAACAATTTTCAACCGTGGTTAAAATATTCTGGGACTATTGAAAGAAAAATATTCAACCCTGGTTAAAAATTATTTTCTTCCGAGTTCAGCAAGAAAAAAAAGGATGGCAGATCAGAAGGACTCTATTCACAGGGATTTTCAACAAGAAAATGAGGATCCGATCGAATTGCCACCTTGCATCGTCACTACAGGTTGCAATCCTAACGGAATGCGTTTTATGCGGGTTCATCGTTTTCTACCGAGCTTCGCAAACCTACGGTATGCGGTGATCTGCCACGAACGACGGTTTCTCCTTTTTTCGGGCCGTTAGGTCTGAATAGCTCGGTAGAAAAATCATGCCCCAAAAACATCAACCTCGGAGAGGTTGCCCATCTGCCAGCTTGCATGGTCGCGACAGGCTGCAAGGTTGCGACGAAGCAGAATACAAAAAGAGACAGAAGCGAAGAACGCCTCTGTCTCTTTGATATCCGTTAAAAAAGTACGCAGGATGAGATTTGAACTCACACACCATTGCTGGCACTACCCCCTCAAAGTAGCGTGTCTACCAATTTCACCACCTGCGCATCTTTGAGATATGTTTTAAAAAAGTGCCCAGAACAGGAATCGAACCTGCACATCTTACGATACACGCACCTGAAACGTGCGCGTCTACCAATTCCGCCACCTGGGCATTTTTTAGAGCGGAAGACGGAACTCGAATCCGCGACCCCGACCTTGGCAAGGTCGTGCTCTACCAACTGAGCTACTTCCGCGATGACGGGTGCAAAGATAGGTATAATTTTTATTCCAACAAGTTTGAATGAATTTTTTTTAGATTTTTCCTATCAAGCTTCTGAATATAGCGCCCATTTTAACCGCTGCCTTGTTGGCTTCCCGAACGACATCGTCTCCATTGTTGACAAAATCATCCGCAAAATGATAGCCTTCATTGGTGATGACAGACATTCCGAAGACGCGGATTCCGGCATGGCGGGCCACGATGACTTCAGGCACTGTGCTCATTCCGATGGCATCGCCTCCCACTTTTCCCCAGAAAGCATATTCTGACGGTGTTTCATAAGAGGGTCCTGTCAAAGCCACATAGACTCCTTTCTTCAAAGGAATGTGAAGCTCTTCAGCGATCTGTTCAACCATTTTGATGAGTTCGCGGTCGTAAGCTCGCGTCATATCAGGGAAACGCGTGCCAAAGCTTTCGTTGTTCGGTCCGATGAGCGGATTGGGCATCATGTTGATATGATCGCGGATAATCATCAGATCGCCGATCTTGAAGTTGGTATTGATTCCTCCGGCAGCGTTCGAAACGAGCAGATTCTGAACGCCGAGAAGTTTCATGACGCGCACGGGAAACGTGACCTGCTGCATCTCGTACCCTTCGTAATAGTGGAAACGGCCTTGCATGGCGATCACTTTCTTACCGCTGATGGTGCCGAAAATCAGATTTCCTTTGTGTCCTGTCGCTGTCGATTTGACGAAATGAGGAATGGTGGTATAAGGAATCACCAACGGATTCTCAATTTCGTCAGCCAACGAGCCAAGTCCGCTGCCGAGAATGACGGCTATCTGCGGAACCTCCTTGATCTGAGAAGCAATGTAAGAGGCTGCTTCTTCGTAAAATTGTGTGGGAAACATTTCCATGTGTATCTATTTTTATCGGTTGATTAAATTGTAAGCAGATTGTGCGGCATGTCTGAGAATCTCCTCCTCTCCTTCCACCCGTCTGTTTTCCATCAGCACCTTGCCATCGCAGATGACGGTGTCGATGCAGCTTCCGTCGGCTGAATAGACCAGATTGGAGACGAAGTTGAAGTTGGGTGTAAAAGCGGGCGTGAGCAGGTTGACCAAGCAAAGATCGGCCAGATAGCCTTTCTCTATGCGACCGGCATTCAGGCGGAGCATCTTGGCGCCCGAATAGGTGGCAGCCTCGAACGTATGCTGTGCCGATACTGCCAGCGGATCTCTTCTCCAAGCCTTGCCGAGCAACGAAGCGAGCCGCATCACTTCCACCATATCCAGATTGTTGGACGATGCGCAACCATCGGTTCCCAAACCGACATTCACACCGGCTTTTCTCATCTCATCAAACTTGAAGTGATCGCCCGAAGCCAGTTTCAGATTGGAAGCCGGATTGTGGACCACATGTGCGCCGGAATCGGCAAGGATCTGAATCTCCTCGTCGTCGAGATGAAGCACATGAGCCAGGATCAGACGCGGCGAGAGAATACCGAGATTCTTGAGATAACGGACTGGTGTAGCTCCGAAATCCTTAAGTGCATTCTGCACTTCGCCTTCGGTCTCGGCTAAATGCAACGTCACGATCAGATCGTGATCTTTGGCAAACTGATCAACCCATTGCAGCTGTTTTCCGGAAACCGTATAGATGGCGTGCGGGCCGACGGAGAGCGTGATGCGATCCGAAAATCCATAGTCCTTGGAAAAGATATGTTCAATCTTCCGTTTGTCCTGTTCCATCACGTCGTCCTTGAACTGATCCATGCAGGTAATGGCAACGGAGGCGCGTATTCCCATCTCTTCGACAGCTTTGGCAACTGCCTTGTGCTTGAAGTACATATCTACAAAGGCGGTCGTTCCGCTCTTGATCATTTCGAGACAGGCCAGTTTCGTTCCCCAATAGATATCTTCGGCTGTCAGCTTGGCTTCGTTGGGCCATATCTTGTCCTGAAGCCAGGACATCAGAGGCATGTCGTCTCCGAATCCGCGGAAAAGCGTCATCGCGGCATGTGTATGGGCGTTGACCATTCCGGGAATCACGGCTTTGTCCGTGCCGTCGATGATCTTGTCGGCCGGAATATTCAGTTCCCTACCGATCTCTTCGATGCGGTTTCCCCGAATGTAGATGTCAACGGGTTTCATGTCCAACTGGACATTTTTAATCAATATATTCATTTCGATTCTGTGTTATACATTTATATATATAGTCAATCAGGAAAACGTAACGTTCCTGTTTTTTATCTTCTCTCCTTCGATACGGCGCAGCAAGGCCTGCTTTTCATCGGCGTTCACAGCCGCAAACGCACAGCTCTCGGTCACCGTGACATTCCCAAGATCCTCTTTCTTCAGCTGACCTTTCTGCAAAAGGAATCCGACGACGTCAGACTTCGACAGTTTGTCGCGCTTTCCTTTCGATATTGTCACGGTCGCCCACTTCGGCGGAAGCGGGACACGCGCATTCGCCGGAAGGAAAAACTCTTCGGGATAAGGCGTGATGTATTCCGGCAGACGATCGAGTTCGTTCAAAATGAGAAAGACATTGCCCGAAGCCGACTGACGCGCCGTCCTTCCGTTGCGATGGAGATAGGCCTCTTCGTTGACGGGCAGATGGTAATGGATGATATTCTTCACCTCGGAGATGTCCAATCCGCGCGATGCAAGATCGGTGCTGACCAGAATCAGACTGCTGCCGTTGCTGAAGCGGATGAGCGACTCTTCACGGTCCGACTGTTCCATTCCTCCATGGAAACATTCGTTGGGAATCTTCAGGGAATGGAGATAATCGGATACGCGTTCCGCCGATTCGCGATGGTTGCAGAATACGATGGCGGAGTTGTCGCCCAATTCTCCCAGAAGACGGACCAGCGTATCCAGCTTGTCCTTCTGAGGCGACTGCACAACACGCACCGTCAGCTTGCCGCCTTTCTGATCCTTGTCGTTCGAATAATCCAGACGGATCGGATCTTTCATCCCCACAAACGGTGGAATATCCACGGCATTCGTGGCGGATGTCAGGATGCGGCGGCGCAGACAGGAGAGCGAAGTGATGATGGCGCGCATCTCTTTCAGGAATCCCAATTCCAGTGACTTGTCAAACTCATCAAGGATGAGAAAACGTACCTGCGACAGATCGATCGTGCCTTTGGTCAGATGGTCGAGTATGCGGCCCGGCGTACCGATGAGCAGCGAAGGCGGATCCTGCAGACTGCGCCGCTCCGTAGCAAACGGATGTCCTCCGTAACAGCAGCGGACGCTCAGGCCTGTTGCCAGCGAACGGAACACCGTCTCGATCTGAAGAGCCAGTTCGCGCGACGGGGTGATGACCAGCGCATCGATTCCTTTCCGTTCCGGTGAAAGCAAGGGCAGCAACGGAAGCAGAAAGGCGAAGGTCTTTCCGGAACCGGTCGGACTGATCAGCATCAAGTCGCGATGGACCGGAGCCGACAAAGCCTCTTTCTGCATCGCATTGAGTTGTTCGATGCCCGCACTCTTCAGTGCACGTGTGATGATTTCCTGTTCAGCCATCCGTTTATTTATATAGATGATAAAACTCAGCCACCGCTTCTATTCCTTTGTAGAAATAATCCAGACGACAGCTTTCGTTGGGCGAATGGATCGCATTCTGCTCCAAGCCGAAACCCATCAGTATCGATTTGAGTCCCAATTCCTTCTCGAAGACGTTGATGACCGGAATGCTTCCGCCGCGGCGTACGGCCAACGGCTTGACACCGAAAGCGATCGCCACAGCCTGTGCTGCTACCTGATAGGCAGGCAGCGTGATCGGACAGACGTAAGCTTCGCCGCCGTGCGTGCTGTGCACCTTCACCGTCACCGTCGAAGGTGCGATGCTTTGCATGTATTCCTCCATCATCTTCCCGATCTTCTCGTGATTCTGATGCGGCACCAGACGACAGGAGAACTTCGCAAAAGCCTTCGACGGAAGTACGGTCTTGCTGCCTTCGCCGATGTATCCGCCCCAAATGCCGCAGACGTCGAACGACGGACGGATGCTGTTGCGCTCCAACGTTGTATATCCTTTCTCGCCAAAGAGCTCTTTCACGCCGATGGCTGTTTTGTATTTCTTCTCGTCGAACGGAATCTGAGCGATCATGTCGCGCTCCTCCTCCGATACTTCGTCCACATCGTCATAGAATCCCGGAAGGGTGATGCGGCCGTCGCTATCGGTCAAGCCGGCAATCATCTTGCACAGCACGTTGACTGGATTGGCAACAGCACCGCCGAAATGTCCGGAATGTAGGTCGCGCGATGGACCGTCCACCTCCATTTCCCAATACGACAGACCTCGCAAGCCGGTCGTCAGCGAAGGTGTGGCGTCGCTCACCATGCTCGTGTCCGAAACCAGAATCACGTCGGCACGCAACAGGTCGTGATGCGTCTTGACAAAATCGCCCAATGATTCCGAACCGATCTCCTCCTCGCCTTCCAGGATGAACTTCACATTGCAGTGAAGCAGCCCTTCACGGACGGCAATCTCAAAACCTTTCACCTGCATCATGCTCTGACCTTTGTCGTCGTCTGCACCGCGTGCCCAGATCCGGCCCTCTTTGACCACAGGTTCGAAAGGCTCGCTGTTCCAAAGCTCGAGAGGCTCGGCCGGCATCACGTCATAATGACCGTAAACCAAAACCGTCGGAGCTTCCGGCGATATCTTCTTCTCGGCATAGACAACAGGATTTCCCGGCGTGGACATCACCTCGGCATGATCGGCGCCGGACTGCAGCAGCAACTCTTTCCAGCGTTCTGCACAGCGGATCATCTCCGGCTTGTTTTCGGGTTTGGCACTGATGGATGGAATCCGGATCAAAGAGAACAACTCGTCTAAGAAGCGGTCTTTGTTGGTATCAATATAAGCTCGTACTGACATAAATAGATATTTTATAATAATGGGACAAAACCGTCGAATGCAGCAGCCGTTCGTTTCTTTCCGTCTAAGGCTATCATCAAGCTAGCTGCATTTCGATGGTAAATGTAAAACATTATTCCGAGAAATGATTAATTTTGACGTCCAAACAGAAGAAAATGGAAACATCTCATAAAGACAACGATAATTACCGCCGAGGCAGATCCAAGAGAATTCCGATTCCGGAAGGTGCCAAGATCCAGCCTCAGGCCCGCGAACTGGAGCAGGCAGTGCTCGGCGCACTGATGCTCGAGAAAGATGCCTATTCCATGATCAGCGAGATCTTGAAACCGGAATGCTTCTACGAAAAAGCACACGAGAAGATCTTTGCGGCCATTCAAGACCTGGCGCTCAATCAGGAACCCATCGACATGCTGACCGTCGTCGAACAGCTCAAGAAACGCGGCGAACTGGAAGAGGTCGGCGGTCCGGTCTATATCTCCCAGCTGACGACGAAGATGGCCAGCAGCGCACACATCGAATATCATGCCCGCATCATCGCCCAGAAATTCCTCGCCCGCGAACTCATCAGCTTTACAGCCGAGATCCAGGATAAGGCTTTCGACGAAACCATCGACGTGGACGATCTGATGCAGGAAGCGGAAGGCAAACTGTTCGAGATCTCACAACGCAACCTTAAGAAAGATGTCACCCAGATCGACCCGATCCTGAACGAGGCTGTCAAACATATCCATGACGCCTGCGACCGGAAAGAGGGCATGAGCGGCATCGCTTCGGGCTTCGAAGACCTCGACAAGATTACCTCCGGATGGCAAAAGTCCGACTTGGTCATCATCGCGGCGCGCCCCGCCATGGGAAAAACCGCCTTCGCACTTACCATGGTCACGAACATGGCCATTCAGTTCGGCACGCCTGTCGCCATCTTCTCTCTCGAGATGAGCAATGTCCAGCTGATCAACCGTATGATCGAGAATATCTGCGAACTGACCGGCGACAAGGTGAGAAGCGGCAAACTGGAGAACTTTGAATGGGCACAGCTCGACACCAAGATCACCAACCTCTACGGAGCGCCGATCTATGTGGACGATACGCCCAGCCTCTCCGTCTTCGAACTGAGAACCAAAGCCAGACGTCTGGTGAGAGAACACGACGTGAAATGCATCATCATCGACTACCTGCAGCTGATGAACGCCAGCGGCATGAACTTCGGTAGCCGCGAACAGGAGGTCAGCACCATCTCCCGTTCTCTGAAAGGACTGGCCAAGGAACTCGACATCCCGATCATCGCGCTCTCCCAGCTCAACCGTGGTGTGGAAACCCGACAGGGACCGGAAGGCAAACGACCGCAGCTGGCCGACTTGCGTGAGTCCGGTGCCATCGAGCAGGATGCCGATATGGTCTGCTTCATCCATCGTCCCGAATATTACAAGATGACGGAAGACGCCAATACCGGCGCCTCGCTGATCGGCATTGCCGAAATCATCATTGCCAAACATCGTAACGGCGCCATCGGCGACGTCCGACTCCGCTTCCAAAAGGAATATGCGCGCTTTGCCAACATCGACAAGAGCGGAAGCGACAACATCCGGCCTTCCGAAATCCAGTCGGCCATGAACAACGAACTTCCGCCTGCTGCCGCTCCGGGAAACACGTCGGTCAACAACGAACCGCTGCCTTTCTGATCCGTCTATGTACACAGGTGAACTGATCTCATTGGGCGTGGCGGCTTCGTGGACGGCCACAGCGCTCTTCTTTGAATATGCCGGACGACGCATCGGAAGCACACTCGTGCTCAATGTCATCCGTCTCGGCATGGCGCTCGTGCTGCTCATGCTCACCCTGAACTTCACCAGCGGCATGCTCTTCCCGACCGATGCTTCGGCTCAAGCCTGGCTCTGGCTCGGCATCTCAGGACTCATCGGCTATGTCTTCGGCGACTTCTGCCTCTTCAGCTCCTATCAGATCATCGGCTCGCGCTTCGGACAACTCTTCATGACACTCGCTCCGATGTTCGCTGCCATTACCAGTTGGATCATCCTCGGCGAGAAACTACAACTCAACTCCATCGCCGGCATCATCGTCACCATGACAGGCATCGCCATCTCCGTCGTCTCACGCGACGGCCATCATGAGAAAATGCACCTTACGCTGCCCCTGAAAGGAATCCTCTTCGGCATCGGCGCCGGAATGGGACAAGGAGTCGGACTGGTCTTCAGCAAACTCGGCATGAACTTCTATCTGCAGGATACACGACTGAGCAGCTTCATGATCCCCTTCGCCTCCACTGAGATCCGATGCATCGTAGGTCTGATCGGATTTCTCCTCATCCTGATCGTCACAAAGAAAAGCAAACTCCTCTTCCGGACACTGCACGACAGGAAGACTATGCTGGCGACAGGCGGAGGCACGATCTTCGGCCCGTTCCTCGGCGTCTCTTTCTCTCTCATGGCACTGAACTACACGAAAGCCGGCATCGCTTCCACGCTCATGGCACTCACGCCCATCATGATCCTCGTCCCCTATCACTTCATCTATAAACAAAAAATCTCCGTCCAATCCATCATTGGCGCCGTCATCAGCGTCGCCGGCGCTTCCCTCTTCTTCATCTGATCTTCCCGGCAATTAAAAAGAAAGCCGATTCGCAGAAACCGCCTTCTAATCCGACTATAAAAAAAACATAGGCAGGGTAAATAGAATGACAGCATAGTATGCGACAATGTGTGACATAGTATGCCAAGAGTCGTGATCTAATGTGAAAAGACAGGGACACCAACCTTTGGCAAAAAAACGACAGGGCGAAGTGCTAGGAACCTTGGTGAAGGCAAAAATATTCGCGATAAGTAAGGACGAAAGAGCTTTATTAGTGCATCTTATATCCACGCTTTCCTTTGGAAAAACATTGGATATATCGGTTTTTACGTATTTTCATTATCTATAGCGAAAGCCTCTTTATTGGCTAATAAAGCATTTCGCGAAGCGGACTTTGACATTTTGAGACAATTATACTAAGGCGGGGCGAAAG
>CAZIVE010000020.1:28604-33341 GCA_964542435.1 uncultured Parabacteroides sp. | reverse complement strand
CGATTCAGACCAGACGGCCTGGAAGAAAAGAGGCGAAATCATTGCCCATAGCGGAGGCCTCATCATAGGCACATAGAGCCTTTCGCGAAGCGATCTTTGACATTTTGAGACAAGTAATGACAAGGAGGTTCATACGAACAGGATCTCCTGAGCGCAAAAAAAGAAATTGCCGCCCACCACATATTGGGTAGCTGTTTCCGAGAACTTCTCCTGCACGTTGATATGTTCGTGACCGGCGAGGATTCCTTTCAGCAAGGGTTCTTGTTTGAGGTAATCGATGAACTCGCGTGTAGCCGGATCGGTTTGTTGTTTGAGGTAATCGCCCGTAGGTTCTATTTTCGCTCCGAGTATCTGTTGTTCGCCATCACCCCAGTAGCGTTGGCTTGCCCTCCAGATATCGTCGGTATAGAAGGGGACGTGCATGCAGAGGATGATAGGCAAGCCCCGTTCGACCTCCTTTTTGAAACGTTCCGTCTGTTGTCGGGTGACGGTAGTATAGACATCGTCGAGGCCAACGAAGTTGACGCCGTTGACCACCTGCGCATGGAAGCGGGTATCGAAGGGAAAGACATGGGAAAGCGTTTCACGGCTGCGTTCCTTATAGGCATCCGTAGAGCCTTCTTTCGGCTCGCTCAGCCACATGTCAGGAGAGAACTCATGGTTTCCCAGCGTGCCAAACAGAGAAGTGCCGAAATATTTCTTCACCAGATCGAAGTTGGCTTCACTCTGCCAGTCTATCAGATCGCCTGTATGCACGATATAGTCCACATGTTTCTTAGCCCATGCCAAAGAATCGCGAAGGGCCTCCTCCTGACGGCCGCCGAAGGTCAAAGTTCGAGTCGTCTTCAACGTCTGTTTCTTCTGATTTTCGCGAGGGTAGGCTTCCGTAAGGTGCGTATCGGAGATATGCATGATGGAGAACGGCTTCTCCAGACCCATGCGGATCGTTGCATAACCCACCGACAGGCGTTCGAAGGAGCCACGTTTGGAAAAGGCGGATGGCTGGTCTTCGGCCAGAACAGGCAGCGATGCCGTCGGCAGCAATACGCCGACGGCCGCCAGCCTTCTCAGGAAATATCTTCTGTTTATCTCGTCATTCATAACGAATCGATCTGTTTCGCTTTCCGGATCGGAGACGAAAGACAAAAACGCCTTCCTCTCCTATCCTTTGGCCTCCTGTTGCGACATCCATTGGGAAAGGATCTCGCAATATTTATCGTTTTGCTCCACAAAAGACATGTGTCGGGCCCCATCAAAAAGTTCCCAACGCGCCTTCGGAATACGATCGTACATTGTTTTGGCAACTAACGGCGTGCAGAGATCATTTGTCCCGCTTGTGATCAGACAAGGGACCTTAATTTCGTGGAGGCGGTCCGTGTAATCGAAGGTCTTGAGTGTTCCTAAAGGCGTATATTCATTAGGACCCCATCCCACTTGATAGGACTCGACTCCCGATTTTTTAGGACGTCTCAGGCATTCGGGACTCTCATCGGTCACAGCGCCGGCACAATGCAGCAACATATACGTATCGTTGGCTTTCAGGTACTTTTCATTCGTATAATCGCCGGAAGCCTCTGCATCGGCAATCGCTTTCTGATCTTCCTCCGACATGAATTTAATCATACGATGCTGCTCTTTGCCCCACAGCTTACTGTCGGGCAACGTACTTGCCAATATCGCCGAGCAGACACCGGCAGGCTTCTTTTCAATCAGATAGGCGATCAGCAACATTCCGCCCCACGACTGGCCGAGAATATGAACGTTGTCCAGATGAAGATAGTCGCGAAGATTGACAAGTTCCTCCATCCAGGTCTCCTGGTTCCACAACTCAGGATGCCCCTCGACGAATGAATTTCCGCAACCGATCTGGTCATACGAAACGACCTGCCGTCCCTCTTCCGAGAGTCTGTCGAGCACTTCGAAATAGTTGTGCGTGCTTCCGGGTCCACCGTGCAAAAGGAGAATCGGATTGCGGCCCTTTTTATTTTCTCCTACAATTCTGTAATACGTCTTATACCCTTTAAAAGGGATATATCCATCCTTTACTTTCATATTATATGGTTTATTTTAACGATCTGTACTTTTCAAACAAAGATACAACATTCACTAAAATATCGCAAGACAATAGGTAATCAAGCAACCGTTTACGGATCCGACCGATACAAACAGAATGATAGAAGACCTTAAGAAGGGCATGCAAGCCTGACACTTCAGACATTCAGGAAGGGAGGCGTCTTAAAAACGGCAGCGGCGAATCCCGACCTATTTCCAGGCGACCTTCAGGTTCATGGCGTTATGCACCTTAAGCGTCCGGGCTTTTGTCACTTTCTTGACAACGGAGCCTTTGATGTCGGCGGAAGAGGCGCCCACCATCCATTGGTAATCTCCTTTCGGCAGCTGCCATTCGCTGGTCTTTTCATTGAATGAGGCCATATCCATGGCGTTCCACGTCAACGTCAGCGACTGCGATTCACAGGGCTGGAGCAGTTTGGTCTTTCCGAAAGCTTTCAGCTCCTTCGAAGGTTTCTCCATTCCGCCCTTCGGCGCTTTCACATAGAGCTGCACAGCCTCTTTTCCGGCGCGTCGGCCTGTATTGGTGACCTTCACAACGAGTGTGCAGAGGTCGTTGTCGAGGGCGGACTGTTCGATCTGATAATCGAACGTCGTATAGCTCAGTCCGAATCCGAAAGGATAAGCCACCGGTTTCCCGTAGGTATCGAAATAGCGGTACCCGACGTAGATGCCCTCTTTATAGTCGGTATAATCGACATTGGCCACAGGCTCTTTCGGTTTCTCCTCTTTCTTCTCCGATTTCAAATTCATGCCGGTGCCCATGGCAAATGAGGGCATCACAAATTCATAGTCGTAAGGGAAGTTGGCGTCAGACAAGGCATCGCCATATTTCACCTGGAACGTCATGGGCAGTTTGCCGGAAGGATTGACGCGACCGGTCAGGACGTCCGTGACGCAGTTTCCGACCTCCTCGCCGGGCTCGAACGCACAGATGACGGCATCCGCCTGTGCAGACCACGAAGCGGTCTCCATCGGACTGCATATATTGAGGATCACAATCAGTTTCTTTCCGGCAGCATGATACGCTTTGGCCACCTGCTCGATGAGTTGTCCCTCCTTGTTCTTGAGATTGAACTCGGCGATTCTCCGGTCGGCACCTTCACCGGTCGTGCGGCCCAACGTGAGGATGGCGATATCGTTGTCACGGACCTGAGCGGCCAGTTCTTCATCACTGGGGACAAACTCCTCGGCGCGTGCCGGCGGAGTCAGAGAGAACGGAGGCTTTCCGTTCGGGAAAAGACGTTTGCCTTCGGAAGCCAGATGCTTCTGATACTGGGCGATCAGCGACTTATCGGGTTGGATGCCCGCATTGCGAAGACCTTCGACCATCGACACGCAATAATAGCCCGTGCCGGTAGCGCCGAAGCCCATTCCGGCAGGAACCATATCGTAAGAGGTGGTACCGTAGAGAGCCACCTTCTGGATGTTCTCCATGGGCAGCACATTCTGGTTCTTCAACAGGACGATGCCTTCAGCGCCGATCGTGCGGTCCACCTGCGCATGACCTTTCAGGTCGGTGGTGTTCGGGAAGTTGTAGCCGGCGAAGGAATGCGTCTTGACGACAAATTCCAGGACACGTTTAACGTTACGGTTCAGGATCTCCTCAGGCAGCTTTCCGCTTTTGGCAGCTTCGAGAATGGCTTTGTACTGACTCTCCTGACCGGGCTGCATCATGTCGTTGCCGGCGAGCATCGAAGCCACAGCATCCTTGCCCGCATTCCAGTCTGACATCACGACGCCTTTAAAGCCCCATTCGTCGCGCAGGATATCCTCGTTCAGCGCTTTGTCTTCACAGGTATAGAGGCCGTTCACCTTGTTGTAAGAGGTCATCAGCGTCCAAGGCTGCGATTCCTTGATGGCAATCTCGAATCCCTTCAGATAAAGTTCGCGGAGCGGACGTGTTGTCAGTCGGGAATCGTTGTTGTTACGGTTAGTCTCCTGGTTGTTCACAGCGAAGTGCTTGATGCAGGCAGACACGCCACGGCTCTGAATGCCGTTGATATAGGCACCTGCGATCTTCCCGACGACGACAGGATCTTCGGAATAATATTCATGATTACGACCGCACAAGGCATTGCGCATGAGGTTGATGCTCGGTGCCAGCAGGCAGTCGAGTCCGTAATCGCTCACTTCCGATCCCAAGGTCTGACCGATCTGATAGGCGGCATCGGTGTCGAATGTGGCAGCGACCGTAGTGCTCGACGGGAATTCCGTGGTATAATAGAAACGGCTGTCGAAGTCGCGTTTGGAGGACATAGCCAGGCGGTGGGGACCATCCGCGAAATAGGCAGAAGGAATTCCCAAACGGGGAATGTCGTAGGTTCTTCCGGCCGTCCCGGGGAATTTCACATCGCTGCCGAACGACATGCCGCAGCCGATACACATGTGGACCTTCTCTTCGAGCGTCATCTGGGAGATGACTTCGTCGATATTCGTCGCGTTCAGTTTGAGTTGAGCCACAGAGCTCTGAGCACAGCCGAGAATCAAGACCACACCCATCATTTTGATACATTCCTTCAGGTTCATTTTATGGTAGATTTAAAAATGTTAGCAATAAAAGACGAAACAAAAATAGTTTTTTATTGGGATGAAATCCATATTTGTCTGTGTATTTTACATTCTCCCAAAGATTTCTGCGGAAAATGCAAAGAAGATCAATGCGTC
>CAZIVE010000020.1:6182-28504 GCA_964542435.1 uncultured Parabacteroides sp. | reverse complement strand
CTCTACGAGGCATCTATTCGGCGACGTGATATAAGGCGAAAGACAGCGCGAGACGAAGCCTGCCTTGGCGTCGGCAAACACATTGCAAGCGCCGCTGTGTGATGAAGCAGCCGATCTCCTGAAGGGACGAAAAATCTTTCGCCTCTTCATTGGGGACATAACCCAAACATATAGGATACGAACCGGATTTACGATTGGGTGTTCCGATATTCCGTGGGCGTGCGACCGATGACACGTTTGCAGTAACGGGAGAAATGGGAATTGGCGCAGAAGTTCATACGGTCGGAGATGTCGGTGATGGTCAGATTCGGATCCTGCAGCAGATGGATGATCTCGAAAGCGGCGTAATACTCGATCCAGGTGGAAGCGGGCATGTGGCTCACCGCATAGCTGATCTGCGAAAGATATTTGGGCGTGATGCAGAGTTCGGAGGCATAGAAGGCAACGTCGCGCCGCGTCGTGCAATGCTGCTGGATCAGTCCGAGATAATGCAGGAAGGTGCGCGCTGCGTTGTCGTCGGTGCGCATGTTCTGTATGGAGGTGGAATAGATGTCCCAGATGTCAAAGAGAAAGATCTGAAGCAGACGCCCGACCACATCTCTCGCGAAGAGCGCCTCTTTATCGGCAAGACGGGTGCGGAACTGCCGGAAGTCGTTGTCGAGCAGAGGCCGTGTTTTACTGTCGAGCGCGAAGACGGGATTCATACGGATGAAGATGTACCCCTTTGCCGCCCAGATCATCTCAGGATTGTAAAGACCCAGAAACTCCGACGACACGAGCAGGAAGTCCGCATCGAAGTCATCGGAATAGCTCACGTCTTCGATGGTGTTGCTCATCTGCCAGATCACGAAATCATTCGGTCCGGCCGTATGCATCTGACGGCGGTCGGAGAAAGCCATCTCTCCTCGCCTGACGATGATGTGCACATGATAGCTACCGGTGAAATCCGACGGGAAGCAACGATCTTCTTTTGCATTCAGTAACTGTACCTGTTCCATATCCTGCGAAGATAACACAAAGAAGCGTACCAACGAAACGGTAAAATGTGAAAATCCTAAAGAAAATTTGATTCGCTCCAGGAAGAGGTCTTGCCATACCTTTGCATCAGAATAAAAAAACAATGCACAGATGAAATCAATCTTCGATACACTTCGTTCCGGCGAGCCGGTCAACATGAGGGACAAAGAATACGCCACCGTCATCGATAGCATGGCAAAGGGACGTCTTTTAAACTTTAAGATCAACCACACGATACCGACGATGGGCAATATCCGTCCGCTGCTGGATCAGCTGTTCGACCATTCATTGGACGAAACGGTCTATATCACGCCGCCGTTCGAGATCGACTTTGCCCGCCAGATGAGCATCGGGAAGAACGTATTCATCAACCACAGTCTGACCTGCATGTCCATTGGAGGCATCCGCATCGGCGACGGCACGATGATCGGTCCGAACGTGATCATTGCAACCGACAATCACGACCTGCACGACAAGATGATCCTGAAATGCAAGAGCGTGGAGATCGGGAAAAACGTCTGGATCGGAGCCGGAGCAAGGATTCTTCCGGGCGTACACATCGGCGATAATGCCGTAGTCGGCGCAGGTTCGGTGGTGACGAAAGATGTCGAAGCAGACACCGTCGTAGCCGGAGTTCCTGCCAAATTCATTAAAAACATCAATTCATAATTAAAAATATCCGTTATCATGAAAAAAATCCATTTCTTAGCCATCGCAATGCTGCTCTTAGCCTTCACGGCAAGTGCACAGAAAAGTAACAACAAAACAAAAAGTAATGCTATGACCATCGAACAGATGAATGACGAACAGCAGATCCGTGACCTGGTGAACGAATTTGCGAACCTGGCAGATGTGAAGGATGCCCAATCACAAGGCGCACTCTTCCTCCCCGACGGTAAACTGGAATTTCAAATGGGACTGAACGGCAATCTGCAGGAGATCAAAGGCCGCGAACCGCTCGTGAAAGCTTTTGCCGGCACCATCAATCCGTGTAAGGCAGTCTATCACATCAACGGTCAGCACGTGATCCACCTCAACGGCAACAAAGCCACAGGCATCGCCTATTGCCAAGCTACGCTCGTTAGGGAACAGAACGGCAAGGACATCGCTACCGTCAACTCCGTCCGCTATACCGACCAGTATGAGAAGGTCAACGGAAAATGGTACATCTCCGTCCGCCGCACCACCTTCCTGATCACCGATTCACACGAGATCGGCAAGATGCAGTAAAAGAAAAATGTCCGGCTCTGTCATTCTACTCCTTCGCCTAAATTAAGGGAGCTAGCACAACGCAGCTGTGACTGAGGAGTATTTTACGACCCATATAGGCACAAAGAAATTATTCAACCATGGTTAAAAATTATTTTCATAGTATCTCACGGCACGTAAGTCTTTATGAAAAAATATTTTAACCATGGTCAAACATTTTTATATCAAAGATATAGATCGAACGACATCGTAGGAGTGCCTCATTTTCACACGCTCCTGCAGAATCTCTACGATAATCCTAAAACATTATTCCCCTTCTACGACCGGTGTCGGATTCTGTCCGCCGCCTAAACTGCGATAGACATCGACCATGCCGGAGAGCTGCTGCTCCTTGGCTTCGAGAAGTTCCATCTTCGCATCCATGGCATCACGCTCGTCCATGAGGACATCGAGATAGGTGCAGCGGTTGTTATAATATAGCTGCCGAGCCACCTCAATCGAATGGTCGAGTTTCTGCGCCTCCTCCTGCTTCAGCCGGTAATACTGATCGAGATTGCCGATCTTCGACATCAGCGTACATACTTCCGAATAGGCCGTGAGCAACGTTTTGTCGTATTGATACAGAGCTTCCACCTGCTGAGCGTCGGCCGACTGGAAATTGGCCTGGATGGCTTTGCGGTTGATGAGCGGACCGGTGAGACCGCCGAGCACACTAAAGGCGAGCGATTTGGGCAGTTTGGTAAGATAGGTTGGATTGAACGCATCCAATCCGAGCGAGGCCGAGATATTGAGCGACGGCAGGAACTCCTTGCGTGCGGCGTTCACACTCCATTTGGCTGCAGCCAGTTCGTGTTCGGCCTGACGGATATCGGGACGGTTGTTGAGCAGTTCCGAGGGAATGCCGGTCATCACCTTCTGAAGGTTGGTCGAAAGGAAAGATGACTTGTCGCGTTCAATGGCCGTAGGATAACGGCCGAGCAGCAGATTGAGGTTGTTCTCGCTTTCGGTGATCTCCTGTCTGAGTGTGTATTCATCGGAGCGGGCCTTCGACAGTTCAGCTTCGAACTTCTCCACAGCCAGTTCCGTATCGGCGTCGGCACTCTTCTGGATCTTGGCAATCTCCACGGCCTTCTTCTGAAGCTCGATATACTGATGCACCAAATCCAGTTTGTTGTCGAGAGCCAGCAGATGATAATAGTTGGCAGCGACCTGCGAGATGAGCGATGACAATACGGCATTACGACCCTCTACGGTTGCCAGATAATGTTCCACCGCTGCCCGTTTGTTGGAGCTCAGTTTGTGCCACAGATCGACCTCCCAACCGGCACCGATGCCCAGCTGATAATCCATCAACGGATCGGGCATCGACTTTCCGGGCTTGATTTCCGTCGTGGCATTTCCGGCACCTTCGCTGGTGTAACGTCCCACTTTGGACACGCCCACGCTGCCTCCGGCCGTAACCGCAGGCAACAGCTGGCCTTCGTAGAAGAGCACGTTGCTCTTCGCCATGGCGATCTGCTGAAGGGTGATGCTCAGATCCTGGTTGTTGGCAAGAGCCGTATCGATGAGCGCGATGAGAGCCGGATCGGTAAAGAACTGCTTCCAGGGCGTCAGCGTGGCTTGTCCTCCGGCGAGGCTGTCCGGCTGATACTGCGACGGCAGATCCGCTTTCACACGATCGGTCACCTTGGTGGACTGCGGCGTCTTGCAGCCTGTCATGACAATCGCCGAAGCAATGAGAATATAGGAAACATATTTATGTGTCATAGCTTGTACTTTTTGTCTTTTTCTTCACTCAAAGGTTTGTTGCGCTGGTAATGGACCATCCGCATCTTCTCGGCCATCGTTCCAAAGATGTAATAAAGGCCTGGAATGAGAATGAAGCCGAAGAACGTACCGAACAGCATACCGCCAACAGCGGCATTACCGATGGTGCGATTGCCGGTAGCTCCGGCGCCCGTAGCAGCCACCAAGGGAAGAAGTCCGGCGATGAAGGCGAACGACGTCATCAGGATGGGACGGAAACGGGCGATGGCGCCTTCAATGGCTGCCTGTCGAATGCTCATGCCCAGATTCTTGCGCTGTACGGAATATTCCACCATCAACACGGCGTTCTTGCCCAACAGTCCGATCAGCATGACCATCGCCACCTGTGCATAGATGTTGTTTTCCAGCCCCATCAGCTTCAGGAAGATGAACGCACCGCAGATACCTGCAGGCAGGAAGGTGAGGATCGGCAACGGCAGCAGGAAATTCTCGTACTGCGCAGAGAGAATGAGGTAAACGAAGATCAGGCAGACAGCGAAGATCAGAATGGCCTGATTGCCTTGATCCACCTCATCTTTAGAGATGCCGGCCCAGTCGTAATCGAAGCCGTGAGGCAGATTTGCCTCGGCCACCTCTTCGATGGCTTTGATGGCCTGACCGCTGCTGTAACCCTGAGCCTGCGAGCCGGTCACCTCTGCGGAGTTGTACAGGTTGTGGCGCGTGATCTCACTCATGCCATATACTTTCTGCAACTGCATGAAGTCGGAATAGGGAACCATCTCGCCCTGATCGTTCTTGACGGTCAGCTGCGACAGATCTTCCGGGAAGGCACGGTATTGCGGACTGGCCTGCACGATGACCTTATACGGTTTGCCGAAGCGGATGAATCCCGTCTCGTAATCGGAACCGATCATCGTGGACAGATTGTCCATGGCGGAACCGATGGTGACGCCTTTCTGCTCGGCGATATCATTGTTCAAACGCAGCATATACTGCGGATAGCTGGCCGAATAGAAGGTGAATGCCGAACCGATCTCGGGACGTTTGTTGAGCGCCTTGACGAAATTCTTGCTCACACGTTCCATCTGGTGATAGTCGTTGTTGCCCGTCTTGTCGAGCAGACGAAGCTCGAATCCGGATGCGGCGCCGTAACCCGGAATCGACGGTGGCTGGAAGAACTCGATGTCGGCATCGGTGATGGAACGGCTTTTTTTCTGCAGATCGTCGATGATCTCTTTGGCCGAATGTTTACGATCCTTCCACGATTTCAAGTTGATCAGGCAGGAACCGGAGTTGGCACTCGTACCTTCGGACAGAATCTCATAGCCTGCCAACGAAGAGACGCTCTCGACGCCCTCCTCTTTCTCGGCAATAGCAAGCAGTTCGTGCGCCACCTTGTTGGTACGCTCAATGGTCGATCCCGGAGGCGTCTCGATGACCGCATACACCATGCCTTGATCCTCTTCCGGAATGAATCCCGACGGAACCGTGTTGTTCACGAAGAAAGCAATGGCACAAAGTCCGAGGAGCAAAGGCAAAATAACCAGTTTGTTGGAAACAGTCCGTTCCAAGATCTTACGATATCCGACGGTACCTTTGTTGAATCCGGCATTGAACTTATCGAGAAGCTTGTGCAGCCAAGTCTTTTTTATATGATTTTCCTGCTCCTTCGTAAGGATCAAGGCGCAGAGAGCCGGCGTCAGTGACAAAGCGACGAATCCGGAAAGGATGATACTCGAAGCCATGGTGATGGAGAACTGCCTGTAGAACATGCCTTCCGGTCCGCCCATGAAAGCCACCGGAATAAATACGGCTGCCATCACCAGCGTGATAGCCACGATGGCACCGCTGATCTCCTTCATCGCTGCCTGCGTCGCTTCGAGCGGTCCCATGCCTTCGCTAGTCATCTTCACATTCACCGCCTCGATAACCACAATGGCATTATCCACCACAATACCGATGGCCATGACGAGGGCGAACAGAGAGATCATATTGAGCGTGATGCCGAAAGCCTCCATCACCGCCAGACTGCCGATCAAAGAGACCGGCACCGCGAGACACGGAATGAGCGACGATCGCCAATCGCCCAAGAAGATGAATACGACGAAGGCAACCAGCAAGAAGGCTTCGACCAGCGTGTGGACCACCTTATCGACCGAAGCATCAAGGAAGCGGCTGATATCATAGCTCACCTCATAATGCATTCCCTTTGGCATATCTTTCTGAAGCCGGGTCATCGTCTTCTTCACATCCTGGATCACGTTACGCGCATTCGATCCGTACGCCTGCTTCAACGTGATGGCGGCAGACGGATGCCCGTTCAACGTGGAATAGATATCATACATCTCACTGCCGAAGTCGATGTCGGCCACATCCTTCAAACGTACGAACTGTCCGTTGGAGTTAGACTTCAGGATGATGTTGCCGTATTCTTCAGGCGTGGTATATCGTCCGGGATATTTCATAACATATTCGAAACTCTCGGGACGTTTGCCGGAACTCTCGCCCAGCTTGCCCGGTGAAGCCTCGATGCTCTGCTCTTCCAAAGCCTGGTTGACATCCGAAGCCGACAACTTATAGGCCGTCAGCTTATCCGGCTTGAGCCAGATACGCATGGCATAGTTACGCGTACCGAGAATATCCAGATCGCCCACACCATCCACACGACGCAGCTCCGGCGAGATGTTGATATCGGCATAGTTGAAAAGGAATTTCTGATCGGCATTGGGATCATCGCTGTAGAGATTGATGTACATCAGAATGTTCGGCTCTTCACGTGAGATCTTCACACCTTCACGGATGACAGCCGCCGGCAGCTTGTTCGTCGCAGCCGACACACGGTTCTGTACATTGATGGCGTCCACGTTGGGATCGGTCCCGAGCTTGAACACGATGTTGATCTCGCCTTCACCGTCGTTGCCGGCATCAGACTCGATATATTTCATGCCCGGCACACCGTTCAGCACCTGCTCCAGCGGAATGACGACCGACTTGATCAGCAACTCGTTGTTGGCACCCGGATAATTGGCGATCACATTAACCTTTGGAGGCGAAATGGACGGATATTGGGTGATAGGCAGATTGAAGAGCGACAATATGCCAATGAATACGATAATAAGGGAGACGACGATGGAAAGAACCGGCCTCCGTATAAACATCTTGAACATCGTTAGTTGGCATTAAGTTTGACAGACTGGATAGCTGTGGACGGACTGACGTAGCGGCAGGAAATGCGGTCGCCGTCGTTCACCTTCTCTACGCCATCGACCAGGAATCGCTCGTTCTGCGACAATCCTGCTGAGATGACATATACGTCCTGCTCTTCGAACGAGACTGTGATCGGACGTGAATGTACGATGCCTCGGGCATCGACTACGAACACATACTTTTTATCCTGCACTTCGTACGTGGCCTGCTGCGGAATGACCAACGCATTCTGGACGGGAATGTTCATTCTCACGGTTCCTGTCTCGCCGTTGCGCAGGAGATGATCGGGATTGGGAAATTTGGCACGGAAGGCAATGTTGCCCGTGTTGTTGTCAAACTCACCCTCGACATTCTGGAAATGGCCTTCGGAACCGAATGGTGTGCCGTTGGCAAGGATCAGCGTCAGCGGAAGCTTGTTGCGTTCGGCTGCATGCTGCTGGTAATCGAGGTATTCCGGTTCGGAGACATTAAAATAGACATACATGTTGCTGTTGTCGGAAAGGCTGGTTAGCAGATCTCCGTCCTGGATCATACTTCCCTTCTTGTTCGGGATTCTTCCGATGATGCCGGTAAACGGAGCATTAATGAGTGAGAGCCGTTTGCGCGTGCTGGCATATTTGTAGTCGGCCATCGAAGCATTCAACTTGGCCGTTGCCATTTTCTGCGCATTCTTTGATACAATGTCATTTGAAGCCAGCGTGGAGGTGTTCTGCAAATCGATACGCGCCTGCTCCACTTCAGCTTTCGACTTCTCCAGTTCCTCCTGGGCGCCGACGATGGAAATCCGGAACAGTGGCTGGCCGGCTTTCACCATCTGCCCTTCATCAACTAAAATGTCCTGCAGGATACCACCGACCTGAGCCCGTATCTCAATGTTCTTCTCAGACTGGATGTTGGCAACATAATCCTTCGCGATCGAGGTGTTGATGACTTCCGGCGTCGTGACGGTATATACAGCCGTGACATCTTTCTCCTTCTTTGAGTTACAACCTGTTGCCAATAGTGAAATTCCTACGGCAAACATAAGCAAATGCTTATTCATATTATTTACAAGCTTAATTTCGACCGCAAAAGTACGGCTCTTTTAAAGGTCGAGGGAATAGAATCAATTAAAAGACCTTTACTTGAAATTAGAATTTTCTAATCTCGGAGGAAAAAAGAGGGGGAAAATAAGAGGAAAAAGGCAACACGGATGATGGGATTTCTATGACGACAACTTAAAAAAACGCATGGAATCCTTTCTGTCAACGTCTATTTGTATTACCTTTACGTAAAATTTATGAGTAAAAGATCGGAAACATATCATATGGAGAAGCTTTGGAACATCAATTATGTTCGGGTGATGGTGGCTAATTTCATGATTTACTTTGCCTTCTACATTCTTACGCCTCTGCTTCCGTTGTATCTGGCCGATCGTTTCGGGGCGACAAAAGATGTTATTGGCATCGTTCTTTCCGGTTATACCGTTGCAGCACTGCTTTCCAGACCTTTCAGCGGATATATCGCCGATAGCTTCGCCCGTAAGAAAGTACTGCTGATCTGCTTTTCCGTGTTCTTCATCTTCTTTGCAGGATATCTGGCTGCCGGCACACTTCTCATGTTTGCCATCGTCAGGACGCTGCACGGAGCACCGTTCGGCTCCGTCACCGTAGCCAATACGACCGTTGCAATCGACGTCCTTCCCGTGTCGCGGCGCAATGAAGGGATCGGCTATTACGGACTCAGCAACAATATCGCTATGGCCATGGCGCCTTCAGTCGGTATATATATCTATCATGCAACCGACAACTTCCAACTGCTCTTCTGGATCGCTTTATTTATGTCGGCCTTGGGATTGTTCTTTGCCTCGAGAGTGCAACTGAAACAAAAGGAGATCGTCATCAATAAAAGCAAGCTCTCTTTCGACAGGTTCTTCCTAACAAGAGCATGGTTGCTGGCCGTGAATATAGCCTTCTTCGGATTCTGCTTCGGAGTACTGAGCAATTATCTGGCCATATACGGGAAAGAAGAATTGGGCATTACAAGCGGCACAGGTACCTATTTCATGATTCTGTCGCTGGGTCTGATTCTCTCCAGACTGCAAGGAGCAAAGGCGCTTCGTGCCGGCAATCTGACTCATAACGCCGCGTATGGTATGCTGATCTCACTGGTAGGCTATGTGCTGTTTGTCTCGTTCCACAATATGGCTGCCTATTATGCATCAGCTCTTTTCATCGGACTGGGCAACGGCCACATGTATCCCGCATTCCTTAATATGTTCATCAATATGGCGCATCACAACGAACGCGCCACCGCCAATTCCTCCATTCTGACCGCATGGGATCTGGGATTCGGCATCGGCATTCTGATGGGCGGCGTCGTAGCCGAATATTTCAGTTATGCTTCTGCCTTCTGGATGGTCGCAGCTATCAACATCATCGGCGTCGCTCTCTTCTTCTTCGCCACCCGACGCTTCTTCCGAAAAGGATGCCTCACCGATGCAAGATAAAAGATTTATCTCTCCGCTCCCAACATCTTCAACACGGATTCCAGGCGACGTACACAATCACCTTTTACGATGACATGGTGATTGCCGATGGAACGTTCGAGGAAATAATCGAGTGGCTCGTGTAACTTCAAGTGAAGCTGTGTGCGACACATATTGGGATTATCTGTGTTTTCCACCAGCTCCGCCTGACTGATAAAGAAACGGTCCATGTGAAGGCCTCCACATTTGACTACAGTGAGCGGCTCCGGATTCATCGTGCCCTCTATGGCGACGCCACTCTGCGATTCATAATGCGAACGGATGATATACCGATCCGTCATGCAAGGCGCGATGGTGCAATGGGAGAATATCATCTCATGAGCGGCATTGTCGATGATCTTCGAAGGATTGGCCATGAAACTCGACTGGCCGGTTGCTGCTTTCACCACGAGCATGGTGAGCAGGGTCTGAATATCGCCCTCGCAACCTGCCGGAATTCCATTGTTATTCAGCAGAGCCAGTGCCACACAACCCGTTGTACGAGTCAGCGGAATCAGATCGAAGCAATTGAGCGTGAAGGCATCCAATTGGTATTTATCCACCATTGTCTCAATCGCATGGTAAAGCCGCATGGATTTGAAGATATCATCGTGCGTCGGTTCTTTGATACCAGATGCATTGCGAATGAAGCGAATCACATCTTCGCTAATCGCTTCCGGAGAGATGTGTTCAAAGTTATCCACCACCTCATTCAAAGATAGATCGATGAGATCCGTTCCCCACGTATCGCGCAGATAAGCATAATCTACATTGCTGGAGATGAGCCATCCCGAAGGTTTTCCAATTACTCCGACACGCGCATATTTCAGTTTCATTAAAGTCTCATAAGCAGCCGCATAATCGGAAATGTTCTGCATCATATAGTCGATATCACCATGGATCACTCGACCTTGACGACCTTCCTGACGCATCCAAGAGAGGATCTCGAGCGAAGCTGCCAACGAATTTTTCATTCCATCGGCGATGAGAATCACATACGACGGCAGTTTGTCGATGACCGCTTTCACCATCTCTTCCACACCTCCACTGCCCACGAATACCATGGAGACTTCCTCCGAAGGCGTCTCATCAAGCTGCTCAGGAAAAATATAATTCACCTCGAACAGCTCTTTTATTCTATCTAATATCTCTTTATGTCCGTCAAAGATCGACGATCTCGACGTAAGCGATGATCCGAAAACGATTAAATTCAGTTTCATGTTTGTGTCCTTATAGCAACTTCTGTCAACAACAGACAAAGATAATTCGTTTCTATAAATATGAAACGAAATAGAAATAAAACAAAGAATTAGAAAATGACATTTCGCATTTTCACCGATGTAGAGCCGATTTCAAAAAAAACAAGTATGTTTGCATAGAAAAGGAAAAGTCTTGCACTTTCAAATATCAAACGTTAAAATGCCATTTTTGAAAACTCTGTTCAAGCCGAGGATAGGGTAAAACAAGGCGAAAACGGTATTTATCATGAAATCGGTTAGACATTTATCAATAAGATGATAGACAGAAACGATTTTAAAGCACTGTTTGAGGCGTATTACGAATCAATAAGGCTTTACATCTACTTTAAAATAGCCGAAAAGGAGGCGGCTGACGACATGGCACAGGACGTTTTCATGACAGTCTGGGAAAAAAGAACTCTCATGGAACAGAAGAACATCAAAGCGCTCCTGTACAAAATCGCGGCAGATCTGGTGGTGGATTATTATAGGAGATGTGAAGTGAAAGCAGACTTCAGCAGATGGATTAGCTATGCCGGGAACGAGACTGCCACATCAGCCAACGAACAAGCCGAGTATAACGAGGCTATGCAGCGCTATGCAAACGCCCTCAACCTCATGACCGACGGTCAGAGAGAAGTGTTTATGATGAACAGAGAAGAGCAGCTTACCTACAGTGAGATTTCCGAACGCCTGCAAATCAGCGTCAAGACCGTGGAGAAACGGATCAGTGGAGCTTTGAAATTATTAAAAGATAACATGTTGGAGCCGTGAAAAAGTTAGATCATAAAATTACAGCTATGCCCCAATGGGACAAGACGGCCGGTCAGGTCTGGGATGAGCGCTTCGAAGCTCTGACCCGTAATAACGACTTGGAAAAAGACATCGACGCCGATGCTCATGCGAAGATCTTCGGTCTTCACAGAGCCACCCGATATGTGCTCTCCATAGCTGCGGCTGTTTTGCTGCTGTTCACTGCGGTCTCATTGCTCTATACCAAAGAGGAGACCGCCGGCAAAGGTAGAACCACATCCGTGAATCTGCCAGACGGTTCACTGGCACAGCTTTCTGCCAACTCCAGACTCAGCTATCATCCGTTGTTGTGGTTCCTCTCACACAAAGCAGATCTGAATGGAGAAGCTTACTTCAGCGGAACTCATGCAAAAGGATTTACGGTGAATACCGCACAGGGCAACATATCCGTACTCGGCACCTCCTTCAATGTCTCTACTTTCGACAACCGTTTCGTCGTAACCTGCGTAACCGGCAAAATTGCAGTCAAGAGCAAAAGCGAGTCCATCGAACTCACATCCAACATGGAATCGACAATTCTGGATGGACGACTGACGGCTCGTCACATTGCCAATGCGGAAAGCGCCATCGAATGGACAAAAGGGATCTTCACCTTCGACGACAAACCGCTCTCTGAAGTGGTCAGATATGTAGAGAGATACTACGGCATAAAAGTGAAGCCGCAAGAGGGTATCGATACATTAAGATACAGCGGACGTTTCACCAGTGAAAAATCAGCTATAGAAGCCCTCACCATCATCGGACAACCTTTCGGTATAACCTTTAAGATGGTTCAATGAGAAGCCGTTCGTTACTCATCCTATTCGTTCTGACGTTCTCGTCCATCACAGGCTTTGCACAAAAAGTGCATGTCAAGGCAATAAACGAGCCGCTGAGTTCCGTCATCAAAAGACTCAATGCAGAGGTTTCTTTTGACAACAGACTGCTATCGACCTATTTTGTGACCATAGACCAATATTTCGATTCGCCTTTCAAGGCCATCTCCTATCTCATCTCCGGAAAGCCGCTGGAAATGAAAAAAATCACGGGTGTCTATGTGATCACGGCTAAACAAACGCCCCAAACGAACAAAGCCAAAGACAACAAATCCAAGCTCACTCCGGCAGTCCGGAAAATACCGGACATGGCACCCATAAATGTCTCTCTGTCGCTCGACGAAATCATCATCACAGCGGCCAGCCATCTTCCTTCACTCAGCAGTGAGAAAGCTGGAGAATCGATACAGTTCAACCGCTACACGGCTGACGCCATGCCCGGACATTCGGACAACCGCGTATTTAACGTCCTGAGGATGATGCCGGGCATACGAACTTCGGGAGAACCGTCAGATGAACTGTATGTCTGGGGAAGCAGCCCTGGCGAAAGCCGCATCACCTTCGACGGGATTCCTCTTTTCAAAATGCAGAGCTACAACAGCAACATCAGCTTTATCAATCCCTACATGTACAATGAAGTGATCTACAAACGCGGCATCTTCTCAGCCGACGAGGAGAGCCAAACCGGCGCGAAGGTGGAAGTGACAAGCGACATGTCCTCGATCACGAAGCCCGTGGTCAAAGCAATGCTAAGTACTATGAGCGTCAATGGCTTCGGATCAATCCCGATTGGCAAAAACAACGTATTGTCAGTTGCCTACCGTCACACGCTGAACAGTATCGGCTCTAACCTCTTCAATGCCTATCGTGAAAAAGAGGAGAAGGAGCATTCATCAGAATCAGACGGGACGATAAAAAACGGAATCTCTACAACTGCCGACTCCTCATCCTATGCTTTACAAAACACGACAATCTCCCCGAACTACCGGTTTCAAGATGTGAATATAAACTTGACAGGAAGAAACGATAGCAACATGACGTATAAAATCACACTGTACGGCGGGAAAGACTATCTGAAATACACAAACAACGATACACTAAGTTCATACAACAAACAGAACAGTTATCAAAGCGGCATCTCCGGTTCTCTGGAGAAGAAATGGGACAACGGAAACAAGAGCCGGATCTCCTCGTACTTCTCCAAGCTGCATTCGACAGAAAGCGGGAATCTGTTTCATTACCTGTCAGATTCTAAAGAAAACGTGGCGGAATGCAATGCCCGGTTCGAGCAAAACGGCATCGGAAAACTACCGGATCTCAGTGTGGGAGCTGAAGTGACATCCTACAGGGTCAACAACAGTCAGACCACTCAAACCCTTGTGCAGCCTACAATCTTCGCTACAGAAAAATACGAGAGGAGAAATCTAAACCTGGAAACCGGACTACGTATCGACTTCATGGGTAACGGTCTCAAATGGCAGCCAAGAGTGCTGCTCAGCTATTCGTTTCTAAAATATCTTACATTCACATCCTTTTGGGGCATCAACAATCAGTATTTGGTGGAAAATCCGTTCGCTGTAAGCGATGGATTCTACAAATTCAAATGGGACATCAACAAAAGCCTCAAGAGCTATAACACAGTAGCCGGAATCGCTTTTAACAAAGGAGCTGTAAACATTTCAGTGGACGGTTATCTGAAAAATATCCGCCATTCCATATGGGTGGTTAACAAACAGCTGGCGGCCTACAATTTTAACCTGAGAGGTCTGGACGTCTCCACAACATACAACTGGATGCACGGCCTGCTGTTCGCATCATGGTCATTGTCGAAAGACAAGAGACAATCCGACCGGACTACCAGCGAGTTGAAAGCCGGCAGCATGGTGCGTTTCTATCCCTTCACCTTTTCACTCAGTTATATTTACAGTACAGGGTACAACAGCTATCTACTTCCTGCCAGTTCGTATAATGAAAAAACGGTGAATGGAGAAGAGAATAAAAACAAGATAGAGGATTCCGATAATCCCTATTCAAGAATGGATATCTCAACCTCTTACGACAAACAGTTCAAACATTTTGGCATTTCTACAGGCCTCTCATTGATTAATGTATTTGACAAAGAAAACGAGAAATGCATAACCAGCTCGATTCCTCGAGACAAAGCCTCAACCTTTTATACTCGCGCTTCCAGGTTTACGCCAATAATATTCATAGAATTAAAATTTTAGTTAACACCGTTAGGGCATAGAAAAAACTTTTCGGTATAGTACTCGAATTTAATAAATCGAGTATGATGCAAAAAAGATTGTTTTTAGTGCTGCTGATTGTCTTTTCAGCATTCGCAACGGCTCAAGCCTGCGATTTCAACTTCAAGGTGAATGGGAACAAGAAAGATTGCAAACCGGGCGATGTGATCGAGATCACCGTCGAACTGGCTCTTACACATCGCGTCTGCAACGTAGCTCCTGCCGAGACGAAATTCAAAGTTGACGGCATGAAAGTACTCAGTGCCTCGCAATGGAAACAGACCAGCCCGACGCGATACGAACGGACGGTCACAGCCCAAGTTCTCAACGACAACAAAAAAAGAATTACACTGATGGCTGTACGTACCTGTACGAAAGAGGGCGGAACGGGAACATTCACCTTACCAAAAGACTGAAGTCATGACGCGTAAGATCCTGTTGATCGTATTCTTTGCCTTCACTCTGACCGCAGCCTTTCCAGAGGTGTCCAGACAAACGGCAGACAGCATTGCCAACATCCTCAATCAAAAAGAGGCTGTTTGCGACAAAAGCTGTCCGTTGTTCGAATCGGAGAATTCAAGCAAAGGTCTGGTCAATACCTTGTTCATCGACGCACTGGCATTGATAGGGACAGTCTGGCTGTTTTCCAATTACAAGAAGAAATATATCATCGGGATAGGAGCCGCTGTCATCATCATCGTCACAGGCTCGCTGTTTGTCGGCAGTTCCAGTTCTAATCAATGCGTTGAGTATTCAAATGCGGATCTGAACTGCAAGATTGTTTCCCAAGGAAAAACGCTTTCCGTTCCGACCGTTGACACTTTGGCGACAGCCGGAGATTCATCTGCGTCAGTATCTGATTCAACAGCCGCTCTTTCTGACGAATTCAGCAGCTTTGATGCAACTACGACAAACATGGCAACGGCGGCTCCGTCAGAGACATCCACAAAATGGATGACCAATCCGGATGTTTTGGATCCGATTCTTGCGTTTCTGCTTATTGCTTTGATAAGCCTCGGTATCAAGCATCCGTCATTTGTGCGTTTTAGAGGTTTGTTTCTGATTGCCGGAGTCGCATGGTTCGGATTTTACCGAGGCGGCTGCAACTGCATGATAAGCAGCTTCCAGGATCTGATATCCGGCATTTTTAATTGGAGCATGGTTTGGAGCCACTTGCTATGGCTGGGGTTGCTCGTTGTCGCCACATACCTTTTCGGACGGATCTGGTGCGGATGGTTGTGTCATCTTGGCGGAGTACAGGATTTTCTTTTCCGGTCTCCAAAATTGAAAATCTGGGCCACAGAGAAGAGCCAAAGATATCTGCGGGTCACGAGATATACCATCTTCGCCTTATGGATTCTGCAGCTGATACTGATGCGACAGAACCTATTCTGTCAATATGATCCTTTCAAGACACTCTTTAATCTCATCTTTACAGATTGGGTGAGCATTGCTCTACTCGCCTTGCTGCTGTTGTCATCGGTATTAATATACAGGCCCTTCTGCAGGACGATCTGTCCTGTCGGTGTGATACTTGGATGGATCTCGAGATTGCCGGGAGCAAGACGAATGGCCATAGGTTCGGACTGCATAAACTGCGGTTTGTGCGCTAAGGAATGTGCCATGCATGCCGTAAAGAGATGTGGCGAGAAGTCTCTTATCGACAACGAAAACTGCATTGCTTGCGGAGAGTGTGCCACGGCATGCAGAAAGAATCAAATTAAAAATCATATCAAATGAAACGAATAGCAACAATCATTCTGTTGATCATCACGACGGACTTCGGAGTTTACGCTCAATGGGAATGTCCGAGCCGTCTGGGAGCCACGCTCAAACCTATTGGCGACAGCAATCTGATGTGGAGTTCTGAGATCACGACTTCCGCCGGCTGGATAAAAAACAACTATGCCGGAAACACGATGGTGTTCTTAGGATTAAATTACGGGATCGGGAAAAGCAGCTTTTATCTGGAAGGAGGATTGAAAGCATGGACAAGAGGAACGAACAAAGAACTCTCTTTCAGCGACGACGCCGGGGAAACGGTCACTCACAAATCCGATCGCACCAGTAAAATTCTGCCTGGCCTTCGCGAAGCATTCTACAGATACAACGGAGATAATAGCACTTTGACCCTCGGACTTCAATCAGCCAAGGGTGATGAAGATTATCTGCTGAACGAGCGCATCGTGGGAGCCAATTATTCTTTACGGACCGGGAACTTCAGACTGAACGCCATCGGAGGTTCGGTCATGCAGGAGTTTGCTCGCAACGGACGTTTCTGCACGCTGGGATATCTTTATAATGATATAGTCGTAGGACGCCCGCGTTCATTTGTGGGAAACGACTTTGGCGACACGAACTTTGGAATGGCCACCTTTTCGTTCCTTCCGGAAAAAGCCGTTGACGAATTTGGCAACGAATCTTCGCCTTTCTTTTCTCTCGACAAAATCGGGGGCGTGGCCTACACTGAATTTGGGCGCCAGATAAACAAAACCGTATTCTCGAGCGGCCTCTATTCAGAGCTGAACATTGCTGGCATTCAACTAAAGCCGGAGGTCTTATACCAGTATTCCGACAACAACAAAGCAGTCATCTACAATGTAAGTGCCGAAAAGAAAATCCAGTGGGGCGCATCGCAAAACACCAGTCTCTATGCACGATATTTGGGATACAGCGCCATCGATAACGGCGCTCGGCCGGTCAATTCATTCAGCAATCTGTTTATGGGAGATATGTTGCGTCAGGATGTTTTGGAGAATCCTGTCGTGATGTTAGGTGTGAAACATTCTTTCTCATCCATAAAGACATCCATAAAGATTCAGGGAGTCATGCAGACAAAAGCCTCCACGCTAGGTGGAAACTATGGTTTTGTGCCGGACTACTACACATCGCCTCTGACCAAAATGAAAGAGCTTGACTTTGGCGTTAGCAAAAATTTCGGCAAATACGTTTTGGTGAATGCAATGGTCGGCATGCTGGATTATCCGAATCTAGAACTTACCAACACGGTCCTGCATTATAATCATGTTCAGACCATGTGCGGCAAACTGGAATTTAGATTTACATTCTAATTATCTATCAAAATGAAAAATATAGCATTCTTCATTCTTTTTATTACTGTCGCCGCTGGCTGGATATTGGTCTCTTGCAGCACTGACGATCCTATCGTGGGCGACGGGACTGAGACAACGGGAACGACAGTGACAGCGGAGACTCAAACATTAAGCCTTTCGCAAACCTCCCTAAATCTGACAACAGGCGAAACAGCTACGTTATCATTGGTTAGCAATTATTCTGTCACAGCTTCTGATGCGACCTGGTCGAGCAGTAATACAAGCGTGGCAACAATCAGCCAAACGGGTACTGTGACAGCTATCACACAAGGCACGTCAGTCATCACCGTAACGGTGAATGGAATAAGTGCCTCGTGCGATGTAACAGTGACAGAGAATGTTGTGACAGCAACTTCCGTATCCTTAAGCGCTACCTCTGCAACCTTAGCCGCTGTCGGAGCAACGACTCAACTCACAACGAGCCTCACTCCAACGAATGCGACGAACGTAACCTTTACATGGTCAAGCAGCAACACCTCCGTAGCGACTGTCAGTCAGTCAGGACTTGTCACGGCAGTTGCGAACGGTACGGCTGTGATAACCGTGAAGACCAATGGCGGACTGACAGCGACAGCCACCATCACTGTTTCCATCACCACGGCTGCAACTACAAAATACACCGTCAGTTCATCCAGCTGCACCGGTTGTGGCAACTGCTTGTCTGCATGTCCGAACGGAGCAATCACAATCAGTAACAGAAAGGCCTATATCGATCAGACGAAATGTACCGCTTGCGGGAAATGTTACAGTCGCTGCGGTCATCATGCCATCGTGAAGACGACCAATTAATTCAATCCAATATCAAACAATCCGATATGAAAACAAAACAGAACAGAGTCGTCGGACTCCTATTCCTTGCCGTCACTATGGTAATGGTGCTCTTTAACAGTTGCGACAAGTATGAGACAACGTATTCAGTCAACAACTCTAAATGTGCACTTTGCCTGTCATGCATTTCCGTTTGTGGCCAGCATGCCATCTCATTGGAAAGCGACGGCACGACACAATATGTAAAAATTGATCAGGACAAATGCATCGGTTGCGGAAAATGCTACAACGCCTGCAGTTATAAAGCTATTTCGTCCAACTGATGAAAAGATTCCTTTTCATAACATTCTTCGTCATCCTCTCCTTCAAGGCATTTTCTCAGATTACCGTCAATTATCCCGATGGGAAGAAAATGTTCTATCATCAAGGTGACACCATTCATCTGACCGTAGTCATGAAGCTTAGTTCACAAAGCTGCCTTGAAGGAATGAGGAAGACCTATCTGTATTATTCCGGATGCAAGGACCTTGTAAAGACACAATGGAGCCAATGCCCGAATAATATCTTCCGGAAATATCTGGTCATTCAAGTCACAGCCGATGCCGGGAAGAAAGCAAAAGTGACGATTACAAGAGACACTGACAAAGAGTCATTTTTCAGACAAGAAACTTTTATCATAAAGTAAAGATTATGGGAAATACAGTTCAAATGAAGTTATCCTCGCCGCAATGGACGGCTCGAATCATAGTGTTTTTGGCGTTGTTTGCCTTAGTGGCTGACACGCTCTATATGAATCTGAATGGTCTCTATGATGGCGACCATACCAAATGTATCATTTATAGTTCGATGCCAAAATGGTGTTTCTATCTCCTCGAGAATGTCGTTGAACTTTTTGTTGTCGTCATCTTAGGCATTATGATTGGTGTCATTGCCGAACAGTACTTTAGGAAAATCAAGAGATTCTATCCGAAAAATCAGATATTGGCTTTCACCTATGCTTCCATTCTTCCCGTCTGCTCCTGCGGCGTAGTTCCTCTCATCGACTCTATGAAAAAGCGCACATCGCTCAAGGTGATTATTACATTCGTCTGTGCTGCTCCTCTTCTCGATCCCTACATCATCTTTTTATCATACACGGTTTTAGGCCTCCAATATATGGTGATCCGCATCGTCTGTTCCTTTCTACTCTCATTTGCTGCCGGTTGGATTGTGGAGTTGGCCGTAAAAACCATGCACTGGGAAAATTGGACAGAGAACGGAGCTTGCTCCCGCCGATGCGATGTCGTGACAGATCGTGATCCGTTTGTCAAAACGATGAAGATTCTAAAAAAGCTGATGCCCTACATTCTTTTAGCAGGATGCCTCAGCTTCACTTTTGCCATGATCGATATCAAAGAACTTCTCCACAACTTCAACCTCAACGCTGAACCTTATGCATCCATCATCATGACACTATTCGGAATTCCAATTTACATGTGCCACGGTGCCGATGTGATATTCCTAAAGCCGTTTCTTCAATACACCGACTTGAACATCGGTAGTGCGATGGCGTTTTCGCTGAGCTCTTCGGCAATCTGTATCTCATCCATCGTGATGTTGGCAAAGTATTTAGGAAAACGCGTAGCCGGTCTGCTCACCGCCGTTATCTGCCTGCTCATCATCTTGTTTTCCATAGGGATCAATCTATTTATATAATTTCGAAACAGAAAAAAGAAAAGGGCACTCATCATGCCCTTTTTATTTGTCTATAAGCATACCTTTTTCAGAATCCTGCTATCTGAAAATAGATACCCAAGCTGAACGTCAGACTACCGACGAAACGATTGCTATATTTCTTTGCATTCTCGTTATAGACGCACATCATATATTCCGCATCCGAGAGTGTTGCCTGGAGACCGAAAGAATCGGCGATTCTCCACTTCGCTCCTATTGACGGACTGAAGAAGAGCGGACAATCCTTGGCTTCCTTCTTTTTCCCTTTTGCAATCGAATATTCCTGATCGGTATTCACACGATCTGTAGATAAGTAGAAATAGGTTCCGGCCTTCAAATCGACAAAGGGAGAAAATGGTTTGTCAACGAAATAATAGCGAGCTTCTAAATAGAGCGGCAAGGAGGTGGTTTGGTATTCCTGCAGATGATGGAATCCGAAACCCACACCGAGGAAAAACGAATCAGCGAATGGCGTGATATGTGAGATGTAAACCGACCTTGCCTTGTCGCCGTAACGACCGATTGATGCACCGACGCCCGCATCTACTACAGTAAGACAGCCGTCTTCGAATCCGTATCCGTCCGTTTTCTGGCAGAACGCAGAAGTGATATACATCATCGTTAAAACGACAATCAAAAAGATTCTCTTCATCCTAATTTGCCATTCGTATCGAAAAACACGCAAAAGTAAGCCGAATTAAAAGATAAGACAAATAAAAATCCTCAGCCATCACCCATTCTACGATGATTGCCGAGGATTCTTTTAAGATAAACAATCGATGCGCCCTACTTGATCGTCTTCGCCCAGCTCTTCAGTTCGGTTTCGGAAGGATTGCCGTTGAGAAGCTTGCCGTTCTTCCAATTGGCCGTAGGTGCAGATGCTTTGATAAGTTTCATGGCACCTTCGATGCCGCTGCCGCCAGATGTGCAGAACGGAATGATCGTCTTGCCCTTTAGATTGTATTGTTCAAGAAAGGTGTTGATAATCCTCGGAGCTTTGCCCCACCAAATCGGGAAACCCAAATAGATGACTTGATATTGTTGCATGTTGGCCACTTTGTTCGCGATGGCAGGACGAGCCTTCTCGTTATTCATTTCCAAAGTGGTACGGCTCTGTTTGTTGTGCCAGTCCAAGTCTGCTGACGTATAGGCCTTTTCGGGTTTGATTTCAAAAATCGTCGCGCCGGTTGCAGCCGTAAGTGATTTAGCAACCTTCGCCGTATTCCCCGTAGCGGAAAAATAGGCCACCAAAACCGTTTTGCTGGTCTGAGGTGCTGCGTTCTGTTCACTCTTTTCATTGTTGCCGAATGCCGTCATCACCAACGATGCAGCCACGGCCATAATCCATGCTTTTCTCATTGTCTTCATTTTTATGGTAGTTACTTAAACATGTCATTGTTCAAAAGCTTTTTCTTCAGGTACAAAATTACAGCGTAACCATTGTCCGATAAATACCCGGATCTTTGAAGTTTGTACCCTTTTTACCTATTCGAACCTTCCTTACCTATCTTGCAGAATAATTGATAGTTAGAAAATGCTTCGTTTTATTGCAAATATACTAATTAGAAACACAATAATTTCCTTTTTCATCCTATATAGCATTCAGACTGAGCAACGGACATCTTCAGAAGGATTGCCTCGCCGCACATTCTATCCTTCCGAAAATGTTTCGGACTGTACCTCATCATCTCTTCTGACCTTCTGCCTTCATGAAAATCGTTGCCTCGCCACAGAGAATCATTGCCAAAGTTCTCTTTCTTCTATAGCTGACTACGAACCTCTATCGAAAAATGTTTGTGAAGCAATGATATTCTATTCGTAGTAGCTTTTTGGTATAGCAAATAATAATTACAAATCATTTGAAGTACTATTTCGTTAGAGCAAATCATTACTAAAAATCATTTGGAGTA
>CAZIVE010000020.1:0-6082 GCA_964542435.1 uncultured Parabacteroides sp. | reverse complement strand
GAGCAAATCATTACTCAGAATCATTTGTAGTATTGTTTCGTTGGAGCAAATCATTACTCAGAATCATTTGTACTATAATTTTGTTAGAACGAATCATAGTTGAGACTTTTCTATAGTTATTATTTGGTTTACCGGAATATAAGGGTTAAGTTCGCAGAGAATCAAAACAATTGCCTGGAAAGGGGCGATGCAGCTCGGTATAAACGCTTCCTGGAGCTGCGGAAGCAATACAACAGACAGAAGACATGGGAAAATTTATCCATTTCAAACACATTTATCTTGACAAACTTGACAAAGAACTTTTTGGGACCTACATGGATCGTGAGAACACCTTGTTAGAAGAACTGGGAGCGAAGGAACTGGGCGTGGAAGCCTACGCCGAGGATTTCAAGATGCAGGTTGGTCTTTACATGGACATCATCGGTGTTTCGCGAAGGTTCGTCCAGACCGGTGATCTGAATGCTCTGGATAAAGAACGTTCGCAAGCCATGGTGTTTATTCAGAGTGTCATTCGCAACAAACTGAAAAGCGGCATACCGGAGGCCAAAAAGGCAGCCGTTGCGCTCATGATTGTCGCAAAGGATCTAGGCAAAAACTCCTATAGCAACAGACGTACCAAGAAAACGGGGCTGATCGACGCTTACCTTTTCGACTTCGAAAAGGAGGAGAACGTTCCGCTGCTCGAACGGCTGAATCTAACCGCAGACATAGCGTCGCTCAAGGCATTGAACGAACGCTATAAAGAGCTGGACAGCGAACGTTCGTCTGCGCGCAAGGAGCTGCGCGACCAGCCTAAAGTGGGCGAATCCCGCCGATTGATCGGCGCTCTTTATGAAGATATCACCGACACCATCATGGCGATGTACGTGCTTCATAACTCTGAAGCAGCACGACAGTTTATTGCCCACACAAACACACGCATCCGCGAAATCACCACCACCTACAAACAGAGCCAAGGCCAGAAGAAGCGCTGGAAGAACTGGAAAGAGGAAAGATCGGAGGAGAAGGAAGAGGAACAGGAATGAGATAAAAAAGAAAAGAGTAGAGAGGCAAGAATTTGCTCCTCTACTCTTATTTCCAGCTGCCGGACGAATCATCCGGACTATTTGCCAACAGGATCGACAACCATCAGCTTCTCTCCTATTTCAACTTTTGCCTGCTCTTCGACAAAGATCTTCGAGACCTTTCCATCAGAAGCTGCCCGAATCTCATTTTCCATCTTCATGGCGAGCAAAACGCAAAGCGGATCGTTTTTCTTAACGACATCGCCCTCTTTGACGTAGAACTTCATGATGACGCCCGGCATCGGAGCAGCCACGAGATATCGTCCCATCACCTCCTGTTCACTGGATTTACTGCGTATGCGCTCCAGTTCATTCATGATTTGGATCTGAAAAGAATTGCCGTGGTTCTTCACTTCATACGAATTGAAACTATTGGCTGAAATCTGTACACCATGCGAACGGTTGTTGATGATGATGGAATGGATCATGTCGCCGCCGACATTGTAATCCACGTCATACACCTTTCCGTTCACCGCAATCTTCTTGATGATTCCGTCTTGCAGAATCTCTACTTTATACTCCTTTCCGGGCATATCCTGGACGGTAGCATAATAGGTTGATACTATCTTATCCATATCTGTATTCTTTAGTAATTGTTCGCAGTCATCTGCAATTTACCGTAGTATTTCCAAAGTGATTCGCCCACTTTAGGCAATGTCGTGGCACGACTGGCCGCATCTTTCTCCTGTTCGTAATGCCGCAGCACAGCAGCAATGACAGCCACTGTCGGATCGGAATCCTGACGAACCTTCAAATCTTCCTTATCGAATCGCGTGTCGATAAAGGTCGTATCGTATTCTCCCTTGATGAAAGCCTCGTTCTGCAGCACTCGCTGATGGAACGGGATCGTGGTTTTCACACCAAGAACCTTGTATTCACGCAAAGCGCGCGTCATATTACTGATGGCTGAGGCACGATTTCGTCCCCAGCAACAGATCTTGGCAATCATCGGATCATAATGCAACGAAACCTCGAAGCCCGCATAGGAAGCGGAATCTAAACGGACATTTCGTCCTTCGGGCACTTCGCGTACCTTGATGATTCCGGGCGACGGCATGAAATTGTTGGCAGGATCTTCCGCATAGATACGGCATTCGATGGCTGCGCCTCTGAACTCAATCTCCTCCTGTTTGTAAGGCAGTGGACTGCCGGAAGCAATCAGGATCATGTCTCGTACGATATCCACACCGGTGCATTCTTCCGTCACCGAATGTTCCACCTGCAAACGCGTGTTCATCTCGAGGAAATAAAAGTTCTGATCTTTGTCAACCATAAATTCCAAAGTTCCGGCACTGTAATAACCGATCCTCTTGCAGGCGACAACGGCTGTCTCGGTCATCTTCTTGCGGGTCTCGGCAGAGATGAAAGGCGAAGGACTTTCCTCGATCACCTTCTGATTACGCCGCTGGATGGAACACTCACGATCGCCCAGATGGATCAGATTACCGTATCGGTCGCCCAAAACCTGCACTTCGATATGATGCGGATGCTCTATATATTTCTCAATGTAAACGGCATCATTACCAAATGAATTGCCGGCTTCAGACTTCGACATACGGAAAGAGGATTCCAGTTCGCTCTCGCTTCTCACCAGACGCATTCCCTTTCCGCCGCCTCCAGCCAAAGCTTTCAACATGATAGGATAACCGATCTCAGCTGAAACGGCACGCGCCTCTTCGATATCCTTGAGCGGTTTCTCCGTTCCCGGAACAATAGGAAGTCCTGCCTCTTTCATGATCTTGCGAGCTTCCGTCTTGACGCCCATCTTGGCGATGATGTCCGCATTCGGTCCAATGAAAACAACGCCTTCTTCTTCGCAACGACGCGCAAAGTCCGCATTTTCGGAAAGGAAACCATAACCCGGATGAATGGCAGCTCCGGTCTGTTTTGCGATCGCTATATATTTCTCCGGTTTCAGATATGAGGTATCTTCTGGAGTGTCAGAAATACAATAAGCCTCTTCGGCATAGCGGACATGCAGCGCACCACGATCCACATGCGTATAAACGGCTACCGTCTCGATATTCATAACTCTGCACGTACGGAAAATACGAAGAGCAATTTCACCTCGATTGGCTACTAATACTTTCTTTATCATAATCTTCTGTCTTATTTAGTTTAAAGGGGGAAATTGGAATGTTTCTTCGGAGGATTGCTCTGACGTTTGTTGGCCAGCATCTCAAAACTCCGGATCAATCGAATGCGCGTAATCTCCGGTGAAATCACCTCGTCCAGATAGCCCAACTCTGCGGCTCTATACGGATTGGCGAACTTCTCGCGGTATTCATCCACCAGTTTCTGACGTTTTTCCTCAGCTTGCTCTCCGGCCTTTTCGATCTCCTTATGGAAGATGACATTCACAGCGCCTTCCGCTCCCATTACTGCAATCTCGGCAGTCGGGTAAGCGAAGTTCACATCGCCGCGGATATGCTTGCTGCTCATCACGTCGTAAGCACCGCCATAGGCTTTGCGGGTGATCACCGTGACTTTAGGAACGGTCGCTTCGCAGTAGGCATACAACAGCTTAGCGCCATGACGGATGATTCCTCCATATTCCTGATCCGTTCCCGGCATGAATCCCGGCACATCGACCAACGTCAACAACGGGATATTGAACGAATCGCAGAATCGCACAAAGCGAGCTGCCTTGATGGAAGCATCAATATCCAACGTGCCGGCAAGTACACACGGCTGATTGGCAACCACACCAACCGTCTTCCCATTCAACCGGATGAAACCGATCAGGATATTGCGTCCGAAGCTTTCCTGAATCTCGAAGAAGGTGGCATCATCCGCGATGGAATTGATCACGTTCTTCATGTCATACGGCTGATTGGGATTGGTAGGAATCATATCCGTAATTTCAGGTGTGAGACGTGTCGGGACATCTTTCGTAGCCACAAATGGCGGTTCCTCCATATTATTTCCCGGCAGATAGGATATCAGTTCACGAATCCAGTCGATGCAGTCGATATCGTTTTCGGCAGAGAAATGCGTCACACCAGTACGGTTGGCATGAATAGCCGATCCGCCCAATTCCTCTTTGGTAACATCCTCCTGTGTAACACTCTTGACCACGTCAGGTCCGGTGATAAACATATAACTGGTGTTCTTTACCATGCAGATAAAGTCGGTAAGAGCCGGTGAATAGACAGCTCCACCGGCGCACGGTCCCATAATGGCACTAATCTGAGGCACGACGCCCGAAGCCTGAGCATTTCTCAGGAAGATGCCGGCATATCCGGCAAGCGAACGTACACCTTCCTGGATACGAGCGCCACCCGAATCGTTCAGTCCAATCACCGGCGCACCCATTTCCATAGCCATGTCCATGATCTTACAGATCTTTCTGGAATAGGTATTCGACAACGATCCACCGAAGACCGTGAAATCCTGTGCGAATACGAAAACCAATCTTTTGCCGATCATTCCATATCCGGTCACGACACCATCTCCCAAGTATTTCTGCTTTTCGAGACCGAAGTCATGACATTCGTGTGTAACAAATTTATCAACCTCGATGAATGTACCTTTTTCGAGTAATAGGTCGATACGCTCTCGAGCCGTTAGCTTTCCACTTGCGTGTTGTTTCTCTATGCGTGAAGTACCTCCTGCTGCTTCCGCCTGCTTATTCAAAGCCTCTAATTGTTCCAATAAATGTTTCATGGGGGGGCGTTTTTATAAAGTTAGTATATGGCATATTTGATATGAGCAAAGTTAAAGTATTATTCTAATAATCCTAATAAAACAATCGGAATATTGCTTGTTAAATGATTATTTATCAGCAATTAATGAGAGGAAGATGAAAAAGTATTTGTAAAACAAGAGGTGCATTCCGAACAAATAGTTTCGATGATTGATTAGTGATAAAAAAGAAAACGACCGACGCACTTCTAAAAAAGAAATCGTCGGTCGTCAATAAATATTTTCTAGAAACGATCGGAAGCAAGTCCGATTCGAAAAAAATTAGCTCATCTTCTTTGCAGGAGTCTGTTTTGCTGCAGGTTTGTCACAACCAGCCTTAGCTTTGTCGCATTGGCAAGCTTTACCGTTACCACCTTGAGCCATCTTGCCACAAGAACAAGCTTCCTTCTTTCCATTCTGTGCTGTTGCCTTGCAATCACACCCTTTCTTACCAGCCTTGTTTGCACTTGCACACTGGCATGCGCCCTTCTTACATGTGCATTGAGCCTTCTTGCCGTTCTGTGCCATCTTAGCGCATTGGCAAGATTTATCATTCTTTGCTGGAGCTTTCTTGACTGCTTCAGTCTTAGGTGCTGCTTTACCTGGTGCTGGTTTTACTGTTCCGGCATTCTGTGCAGAAACTGCGAAAGCGAGTATTAAACTCATTAATAAAAGTAACTTTTTCATACTACTTCTTTTTGATTTAGTTGTTTGCTTTTTATTCCATGTTCGAAAGACCTTCTTGTCATTCTCTCGTTCGATTATTACAAAGGAGGCCTTATCTTTGCATTTCGTTTGCAAAGATAGAGGATTGAAAAATGCATGATGATAGCAATTATGTTATAATTGTTTGCAATTATTCCCTCTTTTGTAAATAATAAATAATTCAAGATGGAAAAGAAGATCAGAGATGAAGAATTCGGTGAAATGACCGTACGCTACAGCGATCGAGCGAGGCGATATTCCATCCGATTCCATGACGGACAATTGATACTCGTCATTCCTTTGGGTGGCAACTTACTCTATATGCTCAAAGTACTGGAAAGTCATCGAGAGCAAGTTCGGAAAGCCATTCTCAAAAGTCCCAAGGAACCGGAACAACACAAAGCAGAGCCCAAGGAACTGCACGCGCTGCTGCTCCGCGCCGTAAAGGAACTGCCTCCCAGGATCGAATATCTCGCCAAGTTGCATGGATTCCACTACAGCGGTCTGCGCATCAACAATGCCCATACGCGTTGGGGAAGCTGCAATGCCAAACGCAGCATCAACCTTTCTCTGTCACTCGTCACATTGCCGCAGCACCTCATCGACTATGTGATTCTCCATGAACTCTG
>CAZIVE010000019.1:29540-33509 GCA_964542435.1 uncultured Parabacteroides sp. | reverse complement strand
CCTGGCGCCACACTCTGCGCGTGTTGTTGTAGATCAGAATGCGGCTGTTGTCATCGCTCCAAGAGATGCTTCTCACCTTGATCGGCTTTTGGCTCTCCTTTTCTACGAATTCAGTCCAAGGAATGATCACGCTCGACTTTCCGTCCTTGGCGTTGTAAGCCACGACCTGAGCCGCTCCATTTTCACCACTGTTTTCAATGCGGCTGTAACGTTCGCCGTCTTTCATCCAGGAGATACCTCTGATGGAATGAGTTTCTATCAGTCCTCCGTTCACGACACTCTCGATGTCGAGTTTCGTCTGTGCCGAGCAGACATTGACCGTCGCAAAGGCGATCAACAATGCTCCAAGCCATCTGTTTCTTTTCATTTTCATTTGATTTAAAACTGTTTGTTATTGATTATTCTTATTCTCTTCATCTGTTTCTGTTTCTCCTTCCCTCTTTCCATACTGCGAAGGCAGGATGCCGAACTCATCCTTGAAATACTTGCGGAAATACTTCGGATTGTTGAATCCGACGGCATACGCCACTTCTGCAATGCTTCGCTGACTGTCCTCGAGCAACTGAGCCGCTCTTTTGAGACGAAGCAATCGGATGAATTCTATCGGTGTCTTTCCCGTCAGCGAAGTCAGTTTTTTATAGAGATGTACGCGGCTCATGCCCAGCTCACGGCTCAAGTTCTCGACTGAGAAATCAGGATTTGCCATGTGAGCCTCGGTGATCTCTACGGCCTTCTTCATCAGCTGCTCGTCGAGCGTGGTGACCGTGATCTTTGATGGTTCGATATCGACATGTTCCTGGAAAAGCTTGCGGTTCTGATTGCGCGCCTCCACCAGGTTATGAATCTTTACCAATAGAATATCCAAATTGAACGGCTTGGTGATGTAGTCGTCAGCACCTGCCTTGAGTCCTTCGAGCTTGCTCTCCTCTCCGCTCTTTGCTGTAAGCAGGATGAGCGGAATGTGCGAAGTGCGTATGTCTGACTTCAATTGGCGACTCATAGCGATGCCATCGATGTGCGGCATCATGACGTCGGATATGATCATGTCAGGAATCACTTTGAAAGCCGTATCCAGACCTTCCTTCCCGTCATGCGCTTCCACGACGAAATACTGGTCTCTAAGACGGGATGCAAGATATTCTCTGAAGTCGTCGTTATCTTCCACGAGCAACAATTTGGGAAGCCCTTCGGCTTCGGAGTTGTCCTCCATAACGTCACTGCCCTCCTTTTCTTCCAGGATCTCCTCTTCCACTGCTAAACTCTCCTCCTCTTCATCAATGTGATTTGTACATGGCAATACCATCGTAAAGCAGCAACCGCCGGTCGCGATGTTCTCCGCGAAAATGTCTCCACCTTGCAGGTGCATAAACTCTTTGGCAATATGAAGACCGATACCACTGCCTTGATAATTCGTGTCGGTATAATGCACCTGATAAAAGCGGTCGAAGATCTTTGAGATGGAATCTTTAGGTATTCCAATGCCATTGTCCAAAACGCAGATGTAGGCTTTGTCATCAGAACGTTTCTCGAGCGATAGCTTGATATGCCCTTCTGAAGGTGTAAACTTCCAAGCATTGCTCAGGACGTTGGAGAGCACTCTTGACATCATCTTGGAATCGAATGGCAGGTAAAGCTCTTTAAGTGCGGTATCGACAGTAAAGGTGATGTGCTTTCTCTCCATCAGTTCCACAAACGAGGCAGCCTGATCCTTGACAAAGTGGACCATATCTCCTCTGGTGAGCGATGCTTTCTGATGCTGCACGTCGAGCTTGCGGAAGTCGAGGAGCTGATTGACCAGATCCAACAACTGAAGAGCATTGCGACGAATGATCTCCAGCAGTTTCCTTTCATCGTTATTCTTGTTCTTATTCAGAAGATCTTCCACAGGCGTAATAATCAGTGTAAGCGGCGTACGGAACTCATGACTGATGTTTGTGAAGAAGCTCAGCTTCATCTCGTCCATCTCATGCTGCTGTTGCGTATGCAGACGCTCTTCGGCATAATGCAGCTTCTTTTCTGTCTTGGCCAGTACGCGTCTGCGCCAATACCATGCCACGCCGATGATGAGAATCGCATAGAGCATGATTGCCCATATCGAACGCCAGAAAGGCGGTTTGATATGGATGACAAGCACGGCCGGATAGGAACTGGCAAATCCATCGTTGTTGACAGCACGCACCGTAAAGGTATATGTTCCGGGACTGAGATTCGTATAGGTAACCTGGCGTGTATTCGGATCGGCTTCAAGCCAGCGATCGTCGAGTCCTTCAAGACGATAGTAATATTTAATCTTATCCGGCATGCAATAGTCGAATGCAGCAAACGACAGACTGATGTAGTTATCCGAATAAGGCAATGTCAGTTCCCGGGTATCGGAAATGCTATGCTTGAGAATAGAATGTTTATGGCGACTATCGGGATGAATCTGCTTGGAGTAGATCTGCATGCCCGTGATAATCACTTCCGGATCGTTATTGTTCACATTCCTGCCGATCTCAGAAGGCTCGAACAGGTTTAGTCCTTCCGCTCCACCGAAGATCAGTTCACCGTGCGAAGTGACATAGCCGGCACTGAAGTTGAACGGACCATTCTGCAGACCTTCCGACTCATTATAGCTGGTAAGCTGATAGAAGTAACCGGGCGTCTCGTTGCGAGTGGAGACCTTGATATGCGTCAGTCCTCGATTGGTAGCGATCCACATATTGTGCTCACTGTCCTCGAGAATGCTTTGGACAATGTCTGAACTCAATCCGTTATCCTTGGAGAAAAAGATAAACTTACGTGTGAGCGGATTGAAGGCAAACAGTCCGTTCCGGGTTCCAATCCAAAGAATGCCTCGCGTATCCTCCCGCATATAGTTGACGTCGTAACGGCTCAGCTGAATTTTGCTAAAGAAGTCGTTTTCGTAGAAATCCAGCTTGTTGGAAGAGGCGTTATAGATATAGACTCCAGACTGCGAACCCGCCAGCAATCTGCCATCTTTCCTCTGGATGAGCGAATAGACCGATCCATTTGTCGGATACTGCTGAATACGACGACCTGTCGAAGGATCGATGACCGAGATTCCGCCGCGAAGTGTACCGGCCCAAAGACGATTGTTCTTGTCGCAAAGCAGCACCCAAATGTTATTATCCGATATGGTATTGGGATCATTGGGAACCGAACGATGATGCTGGAAAGTCCTGCCGTCGAAGCAATCGAGACCCTCCTGATAATAACCAATCCAAAGTCGTCCGTCATGATCTTTAGCTAGGCACATCACCACATTTCCCGCAGGTGTTGCATTATTGCCGGATTCATGCCGATAGATTCGGTAATTCTTTGCCTGACGATCATAGTAAAGCAGTCCGCCGCCGTTTGTACCGATCCACAGATTCCCATTGTCCGCCTCGAGAAAACAGTTGATATCCTTGTAAGGAAGCTGTTCGCCGGGCAGGTCTTGTTTAAACTTAAAGATGCTTTCGTGGTAATAACTGACACCGCTCTTGTATGTGCCCACCCAAAGTATGTTCTTATTATCATGGAACAGACACTTTACGGCATCCTGTGCCAAAGAGTGATTGTCAGTGTCACTGTGTTTGACATAAGAGATCCGTCCATCTTTGTGAAGCACTGTAATTCCGCCGTGATCTGTTCCGATCCAGATGTTGTTCTGCTCATCTTCTTCCATGCAGGTCACAGTATTGTTAGAGAGACGATGGTTTACATCTGCCGTAGTCGAATAGATCACCCAGTCCTGACTGGAAACGTCAAAGCGCGCAATACCAAAATGGGAACTGATGTTGTAAATCCAAACGTCGCCATTTAAATCTGTAAAAAGCGCCATCTTCTCCTCAATATTTCCATGAAGCATCTCTTTTAACCGAGTGTCGTGGAAGATGACCCGAAGCGTCTGAGCATCCATACAATCCACTGTGCCATCATCATACAGGAACCAATATCTGTTCTTTCCCTGACGTATGTCCTTGA
>CAZIVE010000019.1:28133-29440 GCA_964542435.1 uncultured Parabacteroides sp. | reverse complement strand
GTGCCATCATCATACAGGAACCAATATCTGTTCTTTCCCTGACGTATGTCCTTGATAATCCCGTGATGAAGACCGCCTGGCGTTCCCAATCTGAAGATGATTCTCTTCTGAGTTCTGGCATTATACATACGGACATCGTTCAAGGTAGTGAACCAATAATTCCCGCCTAAATCGATATAGACATTGTTGATATTGACGGGACCGGCATAATTGCGGATCACCGATTGTGCATTATCCACAAACCGTTCCTGGTCTGGATTGAACAGAGCCTGGCCGCTTTTAGTGGATACCCAAAGCATTCCGTCTGAAGCTTCCTGGATGCGGTAGATATTATTATCCGTAGCGGAATGGCTGGAGAGATTCTGTTTGAAGCAAATGATCTGATATCCGTCATAGCGGAACAAACCTGTCGGCGTTCCCATCCAAATAAAACCCTGTCTGTTTTTGTGGATGCTGACTACCTCACTGTTCGTCAAGCCTTGTTCCGCGTCGATGTGATTGAATCGATATTCCTCTCCAAGCGCGGAAAGGAAAGGGAAAAGGACGATAGCAATCAGCAACAGACGGTGATTCCTCATGGCTTTTGTTATGATACGGGGTTAAAACTTTTAGCTCGTTCTTTAATAGGATTCAACATTTAAAGGAAGGACCAGCGTAAATGAAGAGCCTTTGCCTAGTTCTGATTTCACTTCGATATTGCCTCCTAATCTGACGGCAATATTCTTGCAGATCGTCAGTCCAAGACCTGTACCTTGTCTAAAATGATCCAGTTTGACAAACCGCTCAAAGATTACATGAAATTTATCCTTTGGAATACCGATGCCTGTATCCGTTACGCTGATATGTACCGTATTCCCTTTTTCTACGAACTGAAGTGTGACGCTGCCTTCCATTGTGAACTTAAACGCGTTCGACATCAGGTTCAGTAAAACCTGTTTCACCTTTTCCTGATCGGAATCGAGAGTGATGTCAGGCATCTTTTCCATATTATAGATCAACTTCACCGACGAACGGCCCATTCTCATCCGTTGCATAGAAACAGCTTCATTGCATACCTCTTTGAGAGAGAACTTCGCATGGTTGTATGTCAATGATTCCGTCTGTATCTTTGAAAGGTCGAGAATGTCGTTGATAATCTGAATCATGATGTTGCAGTTCTCATTAATCGTGGCGATATACTGCCCTTTTTCCTTTTCATCGTTCGTATCGGTCAACAATTCCGCAAAACCTACAATTGCATTCAGAGGCGTACGGATCTCATGGCTCATGTTGGCAATAAAGTCATTCTTCATCTTCTCGGCCGACTT
>CAZIVE010000019.1:12305-28033 GCA_964542435.1 uncultured Parabacteroides sp. | reverse complement strand
GGATCTCATGGCTCATGTTGGCAATAAAGTCATTCTTCATCTTCTCGGCCGACTTTGCACGTATCAAGTCATAATCCCGTTTGCGCTGTTCCGTGATATCCCAGATCATAGCCAGAAGCAATGGATTCACGCCGGGCGCAGGATTGGAGACATAGACGCGTTTGTAGTTGACATAATGCTCGATATGATCCGGTGTGACATATAGAGCCATGAAACTACTTACCTTTCCACCTTTGATCGCTTTCTCATCCTCATTTCGAATCTCATCCATTCTCTTGGGGTCTGTAAAGAAATCACTGTCGCGCTTTCCAACGCATTCCCTTGAATTCATGCCAAAGAAACTTTCTGCAGCATGATTACAATAAACAATCTTGAAATCGTCAGCTACATCTTTCACAACGATAGCGACAAAGAGGTTCTTGAGAATGATCTCCATCATTCCATTCATCTGAATGATGCTTTTTGTAGTTGAAAGGCCTACGGATTCAGCACCCTCGAGCAGTTTGATTCGATCAATCAGCTCCTCGCGGGAATAATGCTCGTATGTATCATCTTTCGTCATCTTTTGCAGTTTCTTCTACTAATGAAAAACGTCGGTCAATTAATTGCTAAAATAATTTAAAGACAATATTACTCCTTTTTTATTGAACGAACAAAGTTTTACTTAAATAATATTTCTATTTATCATGGCTTCGTTTTATTGACACAAAGGGAAAATCCACTTTAGTATTTGGAAAGATAATTTTTAACCACGGTTAAAAATTATTTTGACTACTGTGAAAAAAATATTGCACCATGGTTAAAAGATTATTCAACCATGGTGCAAAATTATTTTATTCGTGTGATTTCGAATCGCACCTATAAGGATCCGACAATTACTGCTTGTAGAAGCTGAAATCTTCCGGATTAAACGAACGGATGAACTTTTCGATCTTCTCCACTTCGGCTTCTCCGTAATGGATATAAACCTCTGCAGAGCGGCGGAAACTTTCGTCTTGATTAGCATCTTGAAGCAACAGGTACCCGAAGATACAATGTGCTGAGGCTTCAACCAAACGACGAGCCTGGAATTCGATATATTCGTTATCCTTCGTGGCTGTAACTGTTTCTGCCAATGCAGCGAACTTCTCCGTCATGGCCTTCAGACGATCCTTCAACGGTTCCAGTTCAGGTTTGTATTCAGCAGCTTCATATTCGTGAATCTGATTGAGATATGTACCTGTGGTCACGTGGCGAATGGCTGCAACAACCTGCAGTTGGGTCGTTCCTTCATAGATATTGGTGATACGTGCATCGCGATAGAGACGTTCGCAGGTATAATCACGCATGAATCCTGAACCGCCGTGAATCTGAATAGCATCGTAGGCATTCTGATTGGCGAATTCCGTAGTCATTCCTTTGCCTAAAGGAGTGAAAGCATCTGCAAGACGACTGTACTTCTTCTGTTCCTGACGTTCTTCAGGAGTGAGCTTGCGTTCGCGTGCAACATCTTCCAAAGCTTTGTAAACGTCCACGAATCGTGCTGTCTCATAGAGTACGGAACGAGCGGCATCAGCGCGAGCGCGCATCATGGCAACCATTTCAGCAACAGCGGGGAATTCAATGATCGGATGACCGAACTGCTGACGAGACTTGGCATATTCGAAGCCTTCGCGATACGCAGCTTCACAAATACCTACAGCTTGTGCCATGATACCAAGACGTGCTCCGTTCATCAAAGCCATCACATATTTGATCAGACCGAGACGACGATCGCCGCAGAGTTCTACTTTGGCATTTTTGAACACCAGTTCGCACGTTGGTGAACCATGAATACCCATCTTATCCTCAATACGACGGACTTTCACGCCGCCATTCTTCTTGTCATAAATAAACATGGAAAGACCGCGACCATCTTTTGTGCCCTCTTCAGAACGCGCAAGAACCAGATGAATGTCGGAATCGCCATTGGTGATGAAACGTTTTACACCATTCAGACGCCAGCAGTTTTCAGCTTCGTCGAATGTGGCTTTCAACATGGCGCTCTGCAGATCAGAACCTGCATCCGGCTCGGTCAAATCCATGGACATGGTTTCGCCTGCACAGACACGGGGAATAAAGCGTTCGCGCTGATCGTCAGAACCGAATTCATAGAGTGTTTCGGCACAGTCCTGTAATCCCCAAAGATTCTCGAAGCCTGCATCAGCCTGAGAGACGATATCGGCAGCCATGATATAAGGAACAATCGGGAAGTTCAGACCGTTGTAACGACGCGGCAAAGACATGCCCATCAAACCCGCTTTTCTCACAGCATCAAGATTGATCAGCGTTCCGCTGGCATACGTGACGTGACCGTCGGCCAAATGCGGACCCTCTTTATCTACACTTTCAGCATTCTGTGCAATGATATTCGCACTGATCTCGCCGACAATCTCAAGGACCTTGTCGTAGCTGTCCATAGCATCCTCAAAGTTCTGAGGAGCATAATCATATTTGTCCTTTTCCGTATAATCACGTTCCTTGAGCTCCACGATCCGTTTCATCAGCGGATGATTGAGGAAAAACTTCAAAGATGGATTATCTGTATAGTAATTTGCCATAATTTACTTCGTGTTCTTTTTGTAATACTTGATCATTTTAGGAATGACATCTTCCACGTTTCCGGTGATCACATAGTCTGCAATCGCATTGATCGGAGCGTTGGGATCACTGTTGATAGAGATGATAATGGAACTATCCTGCATACCTGCAATATGCTGAATCTGACCCGATATACCACATGCAATATAAAGTTTAGGATGAACCGTAACGCCGGTCTGTCCAACTTGACGTTCATGTTCGCAGAAGCCGGCATCCACAGCGGCACGCGATGCACCGACCTGAGCGCCGATCAGATTGGCAAGGTCGAAGAGCATCTGGAAATTTTCCTTTGATCCTACTCCGTAACCGCCAGCAACAACGATGGGCGAATTCTTGATGTTGATCTTGCTCTTGGCAATCTCACGATCAATGACCTGTACGGCAAAGTCTGTGTCGGCAACATAATCTGTAACTTTATGCTTGATGATTTCGCCCTTATAGTTCTCGTCGTAGATGGCTTTCTTCATCACACCTTCGCGTACGGTTGCCATCTGTGGACGGCAGACCGGATTGACGATGGTTGCAACGATATTGCCTCCAAACGCCGGACGGATTTGATAAAGCAGGTTCTGATAAACCTTCTCCTCTTTTTTCTCTTCATGGTCACCGATCTCAAGTTGTGTACAATCAGCAGTCAAACCGCTTCCGGCAGCTGAAGAGACACGAGGACCGAGATCACGGCCGATACAAGAAGCGCCCATCAGAGCGATCTGAGGTTCCTCCTCTTTGAAGAGTTTCACCATAATGGCAGCGTGAGGCTGCGATGTATAGGGATAAAGTCTCTCGTCATCAAAAAGATGCAACACGTCCACTCCGTAAGGGAAGACCTGAGCAGCAATGTGGTCCAGTTTAGAACCAATGGCGACCGCTTCGACCTTGCAGCCGAGCGTATTGGCAAGAGAACGACCTTTCGTGAGCAGTTCGAGGCTCACATCAGCTACGTTACCTTCGTCTATTTCGCAATATACCAGTAAATTATTCATCTTGTTTTTCTTATTCTATTGTATCAGCCAATTATCTTGTTACTCAGAAGTTCCTTGATCAGTCCTTCCACATCTGCATCGCTTCCGCTCATGCTCTTCGACTCCTTAGCGGCAAATACGACATTCACCACCTGTTTCACCTTCGTCGGTGAACCTGAGAGACCGCAGAGTTTTACATCCGCATCCACATCGGCAACGCCCCATTCCGTGAGATTCAGATAGGGACGAGCCTCACCGAGTTCGGCAAAAGCATGTTCCGGGTCGGTTACTCTCTCCGACTTGGTACGAGCATATTTGTATTTCTGGATGAAACGTGCGTTTCTTGGACGACATTCAGGAGCAGTTCCGTTTACTGTGATCAGCAGTGGCAAAGAGCTTTCAACGGTCTCGACACCATGCTCGAGACGTCTCTTGACGCGGATTTTACCATCCTTCACTCCCAGAATTTCCTCTGCGTATGTAACCTGAGGAATTTTCAGCTTTTCGGCCACCTGCGGACCTACCTGAGCCGTATCACCGTCGATAGCCTGACGTCCGCTGATGATCAGATCGAAGTCTCCTATCTTACGAATAGCCATAGACAAGGCATAAGATGTAGCCAACGTGTCAGCACCGGCAAAAGCACGATCTGACAGTAGATAACCACCGTCGGCACCGCGATAGAGTCCTTCGCGGATGATCTCAGCAGCACGTCCGGGTCCCATAGTCAACAGCGTAACTGTTGTTCCGGGAAATGCATCTTTCAGGCGCAATGCCTGCTCCAATGCGTTCAGGTCTTCCGGGTTAAAGATGGCGGGAAGCGCAGCACGATTGACTGTTCCGTCCTCTTTCATAGCATCTTTTCCGACATTACGCGTGTCCGGAACCTGTTTTGCTAAAACGATAATTTTTAAACTCATGAAATTGAATATAATAATTTGGATAAAATCAATTGCAATTCTCTTTGATCAGCTTTTCAGCCACCTTGTCTCCCAGTTCCTGCGCTTTTTTGAGTGCTTCGCATGCCGGATCTTTCTTGTGCAGTCTGACATAGCATACGCCGCGAAGACGATAGCATGCTGCAAAGTCGGGAGCCTGTTTCAGTGCTGAATCAATGCTCTTCAATGCATCCTCGTATTTCTCCTTGCGTACATAAACCGCAGCCTCTTCTGCAAGATACGTGGGATTGTTCGGATTCTGATTGATTGCGCTCTGGATATCTGCCAACGCACCGTCAAGATCGTTTCCGAGGAATTTGGCCTGTTCGCGATAGTAGTAGAAACCGTCGCTCACGTCACCGTTCAATACTTTATAATATAGGTCATAATCCTTCACTGCCTCCGCATACTGCATCAGCTTGAGACGGATCTGAATACGTTCGAGGATATAAGGTGCAGACTCTGCTCCGTTCCCGCTCTTTACCACAGCGCTGTCGAGCAGTGCAAGCTGATCGCTAAAGTTAGAACCTGGCATGGCTGCATTTGCTTTCGCTGCCATATAATAAGATGTAGCAGAAGCCACATCGCTGGCGTTCACCTTTTGATAATCGGCAAAAGCTTCAGCGAATTTCCCTTCGGTGTAGAAGATATCACCTTCAAGCTGACGATAAGCAGGCAGATCGCTTGCATCGATAGCTTCCTTTGCAATCTTTTCGGCGTTGGCAATGGTCCATTCAGGATCTTTAATCGTTGTATCGGCCGAAGCGACACCGAAGATCAGGTTTGCTTTGTTGTAAAGAGCTTCCCCTTTATCTTTGCCATATTTCCCGGCTGTCTGTATATCGTCCAAAGCTTTCGACAAATAAGACTGCTGCTCGCTCTCTGAAGATGCGAGTGCTGCACGTTGATAGGCATAATGGGAAGCACGTTTCAGATAACCATCGGGAGAATTTGGGAAGGTCTCGATGAAATCGTTGAGCGTGTTGAGATACGTTTGTGCATTCTGCGTACTTGAGAGCAGATAAAGTGAGATCTGCGCCTGCTCTTCACTCTCCGGCCATGCTTTTTGAATGCCAAGCGATGTGTAGGTAGAGCCGATGACGTCGGCCGCATTCATCTTCAGACTCTCGGCGTACGATGCAGGCAGGATGTATGAAACTTCCTTATTGCCCGCTGCATCATCTTGTGAGATACCGACCAGTTCGCCGTCAGCGTTCATCACCGGTGCGTTCACCTGTCCTTCTTTCAGAGGAATGCTGGTCTTGTAATAGTTATAGGGACCTGTCAGTTTGCTTACCTCCGAAACCTTTCCGGCTGTAAAAAGCTGAACTTTCAGCACGGGATAAGGCATGAGATAGAGATCGGTGCCGACCGCGGGAGCTGCCTGAGCCATTGTAAGAGCTGTAATCTTATTGGCATCGGCTACCTTCAGTTTGAGAACATCGTAGAGTTCGTTGGCAGCTACGACATATTTAACTGGGTATTCCTTGTTGTTCACATCCTTCACTACCGCTTTGGCTGCGCCTTTGAAAGGTGCGTAAGAGGTGAGCAACGTACCATCGTTCGAGATGAAGAATCCCGTAACGGTTGACATTTCCTTATCGTTATGATCGAAAATACTGATTTTTACGACTGCTTTCTGCTGCTTGTCGAGCCATTTGGGTTTCTGCTGAGCTGCCACTCCGCATATTTGGCAAGCAATAACAAGAAAAAGAAGAATCTTTCTCATTTTTCGTTCCTGTATTCTAATTAGGCTGCAAAGATAATGATTTCCCTCTAAACAGAAAAATATTTCATTGAGGAATGGTCAAGGCCAAGGAGTTGTGAAAAAGAGAAGATGTGGCCCATCTGCTTCACGGCTGTTTTTATCATTTTTCTTATAAAGGTCTTGGAAATATGGTTAAACCCTTTATCTTTGCTGTTCAGAAGATAGGATGCGTCGTGGTATAATCAAGTTTGCTTTTGCTTTCGATGTTTGCTGTCTTCACCTTAAAGTCTAACTTAATAATCCGATTTATGAACAAAATGCTATTGGCTGCCGGTTTGGCAGTAGTGCTGGGCGCTTGTAACTCTTCGAAAAAAAGCAATGATTCGGGTGCGAATCCATTCTTTTCGGAATATACGACGCCGTATGGAGTACCACCGTTCGACAAAATCAAGATTACCGATTACAAACCGGCCTTCTTGAAAGGTATCGATGAACACAACAAAGAGATTGACGCCATCGTCAACAACAAGGAGACGCCTAACTTTGAAAACACTTTAGCTCGTTTTGATCAGAGTGGTGAACTCCTCGAAAAAGTTTCCATTGTCTTTAGCGAAGAATCGAGCTGCAACACCAACGATCAGATCCAGGCTCTGCAATTGGAACTGCAACCGCTTCTCACCAAACATTATGACGACATCTATCTTAATCCGAAACTCTTCCAGAGAATCAAGACGGTCCGCGAAAGTCCTGATACGGCTAAGCTGGACAAGGAACAGATGAAACTGCTTACCGAGACGTACAAGACGTTCGTCCGCGGTGGTGCAGCTCTGAATGCTTCTGACCAGGCAAAACTGCGTGCATTGAACGATCAGATTTCGAAGTTGCAGATTCAGTTCAGTCAGAATGTACTGAAGGAGACCAACGACTTCCAGCTCGTCATCGACAACAAGAATGATCTCGCCGGACTGCCTGAATCACTCATCTCTTCAGCTGCTGAAGAGGCAAAAGCTGCCGGCAAAGATGGCAAATGGATTTTCACACTCCATAATCCGAGCATCATGCCTTTCTTGCAGTATTCAAGCAACCGCGCGCTCAGAGAGAAAATATTCAAGGCCTATCTGAATCGTGGCAATAACAACAATGCCAACGATAACAAGAATGTCGTAAAACAGCTTATCAAAGCCCGCCTCGACAAAGCTAAACTGATGGGCTTCTCAGATTTCGCCGGTTACGTTCTCGATGAATGTATGGCCAAGAACGAGACCAACGTTTACAACCTGCTAGATCAGGTTTGGAAACCGGCCATCGCCAAAGCAAAAGAGGAGTTGAAAGACATCAATGCCGAAATCAAGAAAGAGGGCGGCAACTTCCAAGCTGAAAGCTGGGATTGGCGCTACTACTTCGAGAAAGCCAAGAAGAGCAAGTTCAACCTCGACGAGAACGAACTTCGCCCCTATCTCGAACTCAACAAAGTCCGCGAAGGTGCTTTCTATACAGCCAATCGTCTTTATGGCATCACTTTTACGGAGATCAAAGATATTCCGAAGCCTGATCCCGACGCCTTCGCCTTCGAATGCAAAGACAAAGACGGCAGCTTCCTCGGCGTGCTTTACATGGACTTCTATACGCGTCCCGGCAAGAGTAACGGCGCTTGGTGCGGTTCTTATCGTCCGCAGAGCTATAAGGATGGCAAACGTGTTGCTCCAGTCGTTACTACACAGTTTAACTTCAGCAAACCTGTCAAAGGTCAGCCTGCACTGCTGAGTGCCGACGAGGCTTCTACCGTATTCCATGAATTCGGTCACGCTTTGAATGCATTGTTTAGCGACGTACATTATAAAGGTGTAAGCGAAGTGCCGCGCGACTTCGTGGAACTGCCTTCACAGATCGACGAACACTGGTGCTTCGAACCGGAAGTTTTGAAATATTACGCAAAACATTACAAGACGGGCGAAGTGATTCCTCAGGCTTTGGTTGACAAACTGAAGGCAAGTGAAAAATACGGCCAGGGATTTGCAACGACCGAATATCTTGCCGCTTCCTATCTCGACATGGACTATCATGTTCTGAAAGAGATTCCGGCCGATCTTGACATCGAGAAGTTCGAAGCCAGCACATTGGGCAAACGCGGTCTGATTCCTCAGATTCCGCCACGTTATCGCACCACCTACTTCCTTCATACAATGGAAGGCGGTTACACAGCTGGTTATTATGCCTATATGTGGGCCGAAGTGCTCGACTGTGATGCTTTCGAAGCATTCAAAGAGACAGGCGACATCTTCAATCAGGAGGTTGCTACAAAGTTCCGCAAATGTATCCTTGCACCCGGATTTATCGATGATGCTATGGATATGTACGTCAACTTCCGCGGCAAACAGCCGTCCATCGATCCGATGCTTCGTAACAGAGGTTTGAAGTAAAACATTGGGTCATTCCTGAATATATAGAGCGTGTCAGCAATGGCACGCTCTTTTCATGTCAGCCATTGCAATTTTGCAGGAAGCTAAATACGATGGATAATTGTCGTTTCAATCTTGCGAGAACGATTTTACGACCTATTTTCTCCATTGCAATTTTGCGAGAACGATTTTACGGTCAGTTTTTCTCATTGCAATTTTGCAGGAACGATTTTACGGCCTGTTTTTTCCCATTGCAATTTTGCAGGAGACTTTTTACAAGTGATATTGGCTCCTGCAATTTTGCATTCACCATTCTAAAACTAGAAAAGTCCCTTTCATTTCTGAAAGAAAGATTCTATTTCAGATTCACATTCTCACTGACTTTATTTGCTTTCGAATGAAGATATAATCTACAACTCATAAAAAAAGCCGTATCGGAAATCGTTTCGATACGGCTTTTATAAGTTAGGGCTCTCGAATTATTTCTTCAGAGATTTGAATGCGTTCTTTACGTCGTTGCCCGTCTGTTTGGCATTGTTACCAACTGCTTTGGCTGCATCACCAATGGATTTGGCGTCTTTCTTCGTCTGATCAACCGTCTGATTTACCTTGTCGGCTGTCTCTTTAGCTTTATTGGCAGCATCGTCAACTTTACCTTGTGCCTGATCTACGGCATTCTGAGCCTGATCAACTGCACCTTGAGCCTCATTCACTGCACCGTTGGTTGCATCGTTAGCAGCGTCAACAGCGATAGAGCCTGCGTCTTTCAGCTTCTGGCCGACAGCAGTCTTCACAAAACGAACCTTGTAAGCAGCCAGCTTGACAAGATCTTCAGGTGTTAGCTGATCCTTGAACTGTTCGTAATACGTCTTTGTGAACTCTTCATACTTTGCTTGATCCTCTTTCATTTGAGCATCTGTAGCATTCTGATTCTGCTCAGTTTCCTGAAGGAACTGTTCGTACTGTTGCATGTAAGCCTCCTTCGTTTGAGGAGCCTTGTTGCCTGAGCAAGATACCAGCATGGCGCCTGCTACGAGTAATACACTGAAAAAACCTGCGTGTTTCATTTTTGTTTAGTTTTAAATGATTGACTCTGCGAAGATAGGCACAAAAAGATGTGATTATTCCCGCAGAGCCAAACTTTTTTTCTATCGATGATCTCTCGTTACTTGAAAAGTTTCTGAGAGAAAGTGGTCAGATAAATGCGCCAGTTGCGCCAGATATGACCGCCATCGGTTTCCATATATTCATATTTATAACCTTTGCTGTCGAGATATTTGCGATAGTCAGCATTGGTCTGATAAAGGAAGTCGCTGTTGCCGATGCCGATCCAATAAAGTTTCGGTTTCTTGGAGAAAAGTGTTGCCAATTGCTTGTCGGCGCCTGAACTCTTCATCTGCTGTTCCAGCGTCTGCTGCTGTCCGTTCTGATTACCACCCATAAAGATGGCAGCGGAGAAAAGACCTACATAGTCGAACATATCCGGATAACGTTTTGAGATGGCGAAGGAATGTCCACCGCCCATGGAAAGACCACATATAGCACGGTTGGGTTTGTTGGCCAGCGTACGATAATGTCCGTCGATGTAGTTTACAACATCCTTGAAGCTTTCGTCCATGGAAGCGGCAGCTTTCTCGGCTCCGTCACCACGGAATCCCGGTTTGTACATGCCCTGATCAGATTCTCCGGGAGCCGATTTCTGTGTTACATTACCGTTCGTCATAACGACGATCATCGGTTTAGCCTTGCCTTCTGCAATCAGATTGTCGAGAATCTGAGTTTGGCGACCCAGTTCGGACCATGCGTTTTCGTCACCACCTGCTCCGTGAAGCAGATAGAGAACCGGATATTTGCCTTTACCATTGTCATAACCGGCCGGCGTATAAACCGTCATACGGCGTGTAATCTTCAACGTTGGGCTGTTGTACCAAACCTTGGCAAGCGTTCCGTGAGGAACATCATTGACACTGTAATAGGTGCCTTTGTCGTCACCGTTGCCTTTGATGATAAAGATATTGGTAAATGATGCAATGTCGCGGTTACGATAGATATTGCTCGGATCGAGCATATCCATTCCGTCAACAATAAACTTGTAACTGTAAAGTTCAGGGCTCAGTTTGTCGGAAGTCCATGTCCAAACGCCGTCGACCTCTTTAAGGTCAGCTGCACCTGGAGCGTCAATCAGTCCGAAGTTGGTCTGTTGCTTAACAGTCGGCAGGAAGTCGCCTGTGATTTTAACCTGAACAGCTTTCGGGGCTTTCAGACGGAATGTAACCGTGTTGTCGGCATTGATCTGTGGGGAAACGATCTCGTTTTTGTCGAACAGAGCCTGCTGTGCAAAGGCTGTCAAACTGATGGCAGCTAATGCAATGGATAGAAATAATTTAGTTTTCATGTTATGTGATTTTTAAAAATTGAGAATCATTTGAAAAGTCTAGGAGCCAGATCTTTCAGGTTGTTGCGCCAAACGAGCCATGAATGACCACCAGGCATCTCGGAGAATTCATATTTAATGCCGGCTGCATCGAAGAGCTTGAGCATGTTCTTGCAGTTTTCATAAGCGATATCTTCCGGTCCGCCCTGCGTAAAGGTAAGCAGTTTGACCGTCTTGTTGAAATCTGCACCGATTTTTTTCAGATAGGCTCCGCGTTCATTCAGCACATCCTGCTGATTTTTGAACCAACCGGAACTGAGGACACAAAGATAACCGAACGACTTGTAGTTGTTCAAACCAGTTGTCAGAACTTCCAATCCACCCATCGAAAGGCCCATCAAAGCGCGATGGTCTTTGTCGGTATAGACATTGTAGTTGGATTCAACGTAAGGAATGATATCATTCATCATATCATCCGCAAACTTGTTCACATCGATGCTGCCGTTCGGCATCACTACGATCATTGGAGCAATTTTACCTTCAGCCAACAGATTGTCGAGAATAAAATTAGCGCAGCCGACTCCCGGCCAAGCCTTGTCATTGTCGCCACCGCCATGGATCAAATAAAGAACAGGAAGCTTCCCCGTCATCTTATTGTATCCGGCAGGTGTCCAGACATGCATGCGACGTGTTGTATTCATCGTCTTCGACTGATAATAGACCTGCGAAACGGCACCATGAGGAACGTTCTTCATTTCGAAGAAGGAATCACCCGAAGGATCCACAATGAATGTTGGACGATCGGCAGAAGCCTCTGCAGTCCTTGGATCACGAACCGTCACGCCATCTACAGCAAAAGAATAACGATAAGAACCGGCAGGAACATTGGCCAATTGGCCTTCCCAAACACCATTGTCCGCTTTTGTAAACTCCACTCCTTTCGGATTCCAGTAATCGCAACTGACTGCAATTTTCTTGGCGTCGGGCGCGAAGATACGGAATGTCACAGTACGATCAGGAGAAACAGAAATAGAGGTCAGCGTATCGCCCACGGTTGGTTTGGGCATCTGAAACTGTGCCTGGGCCGTTACACAAGCGGCAGCACACAAGGTAAGAATAAGAATCTTGTTTTTCATAAACACATTTATTAGTTAATAAAACCTACATTTTTCATATATGCATACATTTCGTTCATCCAGTTGCCGACGGGCTTCCCTTCTACTCCAACGCCAAAGCCATGTTCTGCATCTGAATAGATATGAGCGTCACATTTTACTTTAGCCGCTGTCCAGGCTTTGAAGAGCGTAGTCCAATTGGTGTCAAAGACAGTTTTGTCGATCTGAACGGCAGCGATGAACATTGGTGCGGCATCAGCGGGCACTTTCACATTCTGTTTATCCCAGAATGGATAAATACAGCCCACAAAATCAGGACGACTTTCAGAATCGTGGATTGTGGCTACTTCAGCAGCCGTAGAACCGCCGGCAGAGAATCCCATAATTCCGACATGATCAGTCTTGATGCCCCATTCAGCAGCATGCTGGCGAACCAGCTTGATGGCTTGACAGCCATCCTCTCCGGCCATTGTCTGAGCGGCATGTTTCTTAGCCGTAGTCTCAGGTTTCTCGGGAACGGCGAGAGAGATTTCTTTGAAATATTCCTGGATATCGATCTGTGAAGTATTCATCACACGATATTTCAGTACGATGGCGGCAATGCCTTGATCGAGCAAATTTTTAGCCACCTTGTAGCCTTCACTTTGCATGGCAAGAATGATAAAAGCTCCACCAGGACAAACAACCATAGCAGAACCTGTAGCTTTGGATTTCTCTGGGAGATAAACACTAATAGTGGGAACGGTAACATTCAAAGTAACTGCTCCGTCCTTTTCAGGATCAGCTTTTGGATCCACCTTCAGGGCGCCGTCTGGATAAAGGTTCATCACGATAGGTTCAGGAAGATCGATCTTCTCCATTGGAGGCATCTGCTGAGCCTTAGCTGTAAAAGAAGCAATGGCAAATAAGGCAATAAGGATAATGTGTTTTTTCATGGCTTAACTCATTAATAAAAATTCCCCCGACAAAACTGTCGGGGGAATAAAAAGAAAAATCATTTATTTCAATACCATCGTATCAAGCTTGCGAACAGGATTCATGACGTCATGAACCTTTGTTACGAGCTCTTTAGCAAGGCTGAAAGAGACATTGGCACGAGATTCGTTTACATTGGTGCAGAAATGAGCCGTATATTGGCCTTTGTCTGCAACCCAAGATGAACGACTCTGAACATAAGATGACAGATCGTAGTCTGAGAAATGCATGGTGACTGTTTCTGATTCGCCTGGAGCCAAAGCTTTGGTCTTAGCAAATGCCTTCAATTCACATGCTGGTTTCTCAACAGCACCCTTAGGAGCTGTGACGAAGAGTTCAACAACTTCCTTACCTGCAACCTTACCTGTATTCTTAACCGTAACAGTGGCATTCCACCCGTCACCACTCTTTGCAACTTTAGCATTGCTGTATGCGAATGTCGTATAAGACAAACCGAAACCAAAAGGATAAGAGACAGCCTTGTTAGCTGTGTTGAAGTAACGATAACCAACGTAGATGTCTTCAGCGTATTCTGTGTAATCGGTATTCTTCGTCTCTCCTCTGCGGCCGAACATACTCATCGCAGCACTCATCCCAAACATACCATCGTCTTTTCCATCATACGGGAAGTTTAACGAAGAGGGAACATCCATATAATTGATCGGGAATGTTGCAGTCAGTTTACCAGAAGGATTTACCTTGCCGCTTAATACATCAGCTACAGAGTTGCCACCTTCCTGTCCGGGCTGCCAAGCGCAAAGGATAGCATCCGGCTGGGTTTTCCAAGAGTTGGTTTCGATAGCGCCACCGATGTTCATCAGGACAACGACCTTCTTGCCTACTTTGTGGAATTCTGAGCAAACATTAGTGAGAAGATCACGTTCAGTCTGTGACAATTCGAAATCATTCAAGATGTGGCGATCAGCACCTTCACCGGCATTACGGCCGATAGTGATGATGGCGATATCAGATGTCCCGGCAAGATTCTTGATCAGATTGTCAGAAACAGCCATTTCAGGCAGAACTGCTTTACCCATCATGAAACCACGTGTTTCCTGAGTTGCACTTTGAGCATTCTCATAAGCTTTGTATTTCTCATAAAGGTCTTTCAGCTGTGCATTCACACCATAACCTGCATTTGACAAACCTTGCAGAAGGTCAATGACATAAGCCTTATTTACATCACCAGAACCTGTACCACCTGCAATGAAATCATAAGAGGTAACACCAAACAATGCGATATCCTTCAAACCAGACTTCAACGGCAGAGCGTTGTTGTCATTCTTCAGAAGAACCATACCTTCGGTTGCACTTTCACGTGTAACCTCTGCATGAGCTTTCAGATCAGGTTTGTTACTGTATTTGTAACCGTTGAAACGCGGAGTCTTGACGATATACTCAAGAATTCTCTTTACGCAAACGTCAACATCAGACTCTTTCAGTTCGCCGCTTTTTACTTTAGCGATGATATCTTCTTCCTGTGACTGCATACCTGGTTCCATCAGATCGTTACCTGCATGAACCTGAGCTGCTGTATTGCGCTGCATGGTCCAGTCTGTCATGACGATGCCTTTGTAGCCCCATTCATCACGAAGAATAGTAGTCAACAAATCGGGATCTTCCTGTGTAAACTTGCCGTTGATCTTATTATAAGATGACATAACAGTCCAAGGATTAGAGTTGCGAACGGCAATTTCAAAACCCTTCAGATAGATCTCACGAAGAGCACGCTGGCTGACGACAGCATCGTTAGCCATACGATTTGTCTCCTGGTTGTTGGCGGCATAGTGCTTGATGGAAACACCAACGCCATTGCTCTGAAGGCCTTTAACCATAGATGTACTGATCATACCTGACAAAAGAGGATCTTCTGAATAATATTCGAAGTTACGTCCGCACAACGGATTACGGTTAATGCACATACCCGGAGCCAAAAGGACGTCAGCACCATATTCCAGTACTTCGTTACCCATAGCTTTACCGACGCTGGTTACCAAATCCTTGTTCCAAGTACTTGCCAGCAATGTTCCTACAGGGAAGCCTGTGCAATAGTACGTATTGGAATCATTGGGACGTTTCGGAGTGATACGAAGTCCGGCAGGTCCATCAGAGAGAACAGTTGCAGGAATACCGAGACGTTCGATAGCTTGTGTTTCGCCGGCTGCACCGGGAACAAGAGCTGCGGCGCGACCGATTGCACTAAATGCTCCGCCTGTGCCATGTGTACCTACAAGAAGTTTGGCCTTCTCCTGAAGAGTCATGGCCTTTACTACTTGGTCAATGTTGTCTTTACTCAATTTAGGTGTTTGCGCTGCAACAGTAAAAGACAAAGCTGCTGCGGCCATCATTAAAACGATGTTTTTCATAAAAATAATAATGTATATAAAAAAAGTCTATCCTTGAGAATTCGCTGCAAAGGTATAAAAAAACCATGAAACAGTAAGTCAAGCCACTTTATTTAAGTATATTAACAACAAAGCTTAAATATCAGATTCAGAATCAGTGCCCTTATCTTAAAAAACGGCCCTTCTATCCATAAAATATATCTATTGATTTTCATAAAAAAGTCTATTGAAGTTTTGATCAATATCCATAGATTTTTTAAATGATATCCATAGACTTTTTGATTTATGTCAAT
>CAZIVE010000019.1:0-12205 GCA_964542435.1 uncultured Parabacteroides sp. | reverse complement strand
AAAGTGTACAAAACATTCAAAGTCTTTTATTTTCTGTGACAAATGTATGAAAAAATAATCTATACTGCGTTTTTTAGATAGATTTCACAATTATTTGTGCGAAAGTTAACGAAAATAGATATCTTTGCCATTGGTTAATATCATCAAGAAAAACATAACTTAATATATAATGAAATGGATACAAAGATTCAGGAACTAACCGACAAGATCTACCATGAAGGCGTAGAGAAAGGTAATGAAGAAGCCAACAAAATCGTTGCGGAGGCTAATTCTCGGAAGGAGACTATTCTTAGTGAAGCAGAAAACGAAGCGAAGACCATCGTTGAGAATGCTAAAAAGACGGCTGAGGAAGTAAAGAAAAACACGGAAGCAGAACTGAAGCTGTTCGCTTCGCAAGCCGTTGAAGCTTTGAAGAGTGAAATTACCAATTTGGTAACCGGTGAGATTGCAACCCAAAATGTCAAGGCCGCTGATTCAGATCCAGATTTTATGCGCAAGGTGATTCTTGAACTGGTTAAAGGATGGAAAGGAAACGAAGAACCTACTATCTGCACGTCAGATGAGGAAGGTTTGAAGAAGTATTTTGAAAGCAATGCCGTAGCTCTTTTGAACAAAGGTCTAAAGATTGAAAAAGTTAATGGCAAAGCTACCTCCTTTACGGTGGTTCCGGCAGACGGTTCATATAAATTGAATTTCGGAGAAGAGGAGTTCGTCTCTTTCTTCAAAGAGTTTTTACGTCCCCAATTGACAGAAATGCTTTTCGGACATGAGTAAGTATTATTATCTGATAACGGGCCTTCCGAATCTCACTTTCGATGATACAAAGGTCGCTTATACGGTAGGAGATTTCAAAACCGAGATAAGCGAGTATCTTTCGAAAACGGACAAGAAGCTGATCGATCTCTTCTATCTGAAATATGACAACAAGTATCTTTTAGCTTACCTGAATACACCCGACGTCGATCCTGATCCAAGAGGTACTATCACCTATGACGATCTGAATCCTATCTTTCATGCCTTGAAGGAGGGCGAAACTGTTCCCAAAAACAAAGCGGTTCCCTCCTATTTCATCACTTTTCTTTCTCAATATCTTAAAGAGACCAACAAGGACAACGATTACGATCTAGATTCTGACGAAGTGAAAAGTCCGCTGTCATGGGAAGACCGACTCTCTGCTCTCTATTTCGAATATGCCATGAAATGCAAGAATGCATTCATTACACAATGGTTCGAGCTCAATCTCAACATCAACAATATCTTGACCGCTATTACCTGCCGTAAATACAATCTTGATAAGAAACTGTACATTATCGGTGATAACGAGGTTGCAGAAAACATTCGCACGTCCAATGCCCGTGACTTTGGCTTAGGTGACGAGATCGATTATCTCCTCGACTTGCAACGCATTGCAGAAGAATCGGACTTAATGGCACGTGAGAAAAAAATTGACCTTCTCAAATGGAAATGGCTTGAGGATAACACATTCTTCAAAGTCTTCGACATTGAGTGTCTCTTCACTTACATTCTGAAGCTCGAGATGATTGAACGATGGACCTCTTTGGACAAGACCACAGGAGAAAAAACCTTCCGCGAGATTGTGGGTGGCATGAAGAGCGGCAGCGAGAATGCGCTGAATGAATTTAAAAGAAATAATAATAAATAAAGATGGCTACAAAAGGAATTGTAAAAGGAATCGTATCCAATTTGGTTACCGTCGAGGTGGATGGACCGGTTTCTCAGAATGAAATCTGTTATATTTCCGTGGGCGGCGTAAAGCTGATGTCGGAGGTCATTAAGGTGATCGGCAAGAATGCCTTTACTCAGGTGTTTGAAAGTACCCGTGGCATGCGTGTAGGCGACGAAGCTGAGTTTGCCGGACACATGCTGGAAGTGACTCTCGGCCCCGGAATGCTGTCACGCAACTATGACGGTCTGCAGAATGACCTCGACAAAATGACGGGCGTCTTCCTGAAACGAGGTGAATATACCTTCCCTCTCGACAATGATCGAAAATGGGATTATATACCGTTGGCTAAAGTAGGCGACAAGGTTCAGGCCGGTGACTGGCTAGGACAAGTTGACGAAAACCATCAACCACATAGAATCATGGTCCCCTTTGTTTTCAAAGGGACTTATACCGTTAAAGAACTCGCTCCTGCCGGACAATATACCATCAACGATACGATGGCAGTGCTGACCGATGAAGAGGGAAAGGATGTCAAGATTACCATGATTCAGAAATGGCCCGTTAAAAAGGCTATCACCTGCTACGAAGAAAAACCACGTCCCTTCAAACTGCTGGAAACAGGTGTTCGTACCATTGATACGTTGAACCCTATTGTAGAAGGTGGCACAGGATTCATTCCTGGCCCATTCGGTACCGGCAAGACGGTACTGCAGCATGCCATCTCAAAACAGGCAGAAGCGGATATCGTGATCATCGCAGCCTGCGGTGAACGTGCCAATGAGGTTGTGGAGATCTTCAGTGAATTCCCCGAATTGGTCGATCCGCATACAGGCCGCAAGCTGATGGAACGTACCATAATCATCGCCAACACATCTAACATGCCGGTTGCTGCACGTGAGGCTTCCGTCTATACATCCATGACCATCGCCGAATACTACAGAAGCATGGGATTGAAAGTCTTGATGATGGCAGACTCCACGTCTCGTTGGGCTCAGGCTTTACGTGAGATGTCAAACCGTTTGGAAGAACTTCCGGGACCGGATGCATTCCCAATGGACTTGTCCGCAATCATCGCCAACTTCTATGCTCGTGCAGGTTTCGTTAAACTGCATAACGGCAAGACAGGATCTGTTACATTCATCGGTACGGTATCACCGGCCGGCGGTAACTTGAAAGAGCCTGTAACAGAGAATACGAAGAAGGTTGCACGCTGCTTCTACGCATTGGAACAGGATCGTGCCGACCGTAAGCGTTATCCGGCTGTCAACCCGATTGATAGTTATTCGAAGTATCTCGAGTATCCGGAATTTCAGAAATACATTGCTGAGCACATCTCTCCCACTTGGATTGATAAGGTTATGGAGATCAAGACACGTCTGCAAAGAGGTCGTGAAATATCCGAACAGATCAACATCCTTGGTGATGATGGTGTTCCTGTTGATTATCACATTACCTTCTGGAAAGCCGAACTGGTCGACTTCGTTATCTTACAGCAGGATGCATTCGATGCCATTGATGCAGTTTGTCCGTTGGAACGTCAGGAGTTTATGTTGAAGAAGGTGATCGACATCTGCCACATGGAATTCAAATTCGATACGTTCGTAGAGGTCATGGATTACTTCAAGGATCTTATCAATATATTCCGCCAGATGAACTTCTCTGAATACAAGAGCGAACAGTTCTACAAATATGACAAGCAGCTCGACGAACTGCTGAAAGAAAAAAGCTAATTTATCAGATCTATGAAAGCATTTCAAAAGATATACACAAAGATTACCCAGATCACAAAAGCTACCTGCTCGCTCAAAGCAACAGGCATTGGGTATGATGAGCTGGCATCCGTGGACGGAAGACTGGCCCAGGTTGTAAAGATTGTCGATGACGAAGTGACACTGCAGGTTTTCTCCGGTACGGAAGGAATCCGCACCAATGCTGAAGTGGTATTTATGGGCAAGGCACCTTCTTTGAAAGTGGGTGACCAGTTGGCAGGACGCTTCTTCAACGCTTATGGAGAACCCATTGACGGCGGTCCTGTTCCTGAAGGGGAAGAGGTCGAAATTGGCGGACCTTCCGTCAATCCTGTTCGTCGTGAACAGCCTTCTGAACTGATCGCAACAGGTATCGCAGGTATCGACTTGAATAATACGTTGGTAACCGGACAGAAGATTCCGTTCTTCGCCGATCCTGACCAACCTTTCAACCAGGTTATGGCATTGGTTGCCATGCGCGCTCAGAGTGACAAGATCATTCTTGGCGGTATGGGAATGTCAAACGATGATTATCTCTTCTTCAAAAATACATTTAGCGAAGCCGGTGCATTAGATCGTATCGTCAGCTTCATCAATACGACGGAGGATCCTTCCGTAGAACGTATTCTGATTCCGGATATGGCTCTTTGCGCAGCTGAATACTTCGCAGTGAAGAAAAAGGAGAAAGTGCTCGTGTTGTTGACCGATATGACCAACTATGCCGATGCATTGGCCATTGTATCCAACCGTATGGACCAGATTCCTTCAAAGGATTCGATGCCGGGTTCTCTCTATTCAGACTTGGCCAAGATCTACGAAAAGGCTGTACAGTTCCCTAAGGATGAGAAGGGCGAACAGGGTTCTATAACCATCATCGCCGTTACCACATTGTCTGGAGGCGACATCACACATGCCGTACCTGATAACACTGGATACATTACCGAAGGTCAGCTTTATCTGCGTAAGGACAGTGATATCGGCAAGGTCATCGTCGATCCGTTCCGTAGCTTGTCTCGTCTGAAACAGATGGTAACTGGTAAGAAGACACGTGAGGATCATCCGCAGGTCATGAATGCCGCCGTCCGTCTGTATGCCGATGCAGCCAATGCAAAGACTAAGATGGAGAATGGTTTCGACCTTACGGAATACGACAATCGTGCCCTCGCATTTGCAAAGGAATATTCAGACAAACTGTTGGCCATCGATGTTAATCTCAATACTGTTGAGATGCTCGATGTGGCATGGAGCTTGTTCAAGAAATACTTCAAGCCTTCAGAGGTGAACATCAAACAAGCATTCGTTGACAAATACTGGAAATAATCATGGCAATAAAGTTTCAATATAACAAGACGTCGCTCCAGCAACTGGAAAAGCAGCTGAAGATGCGTGAACGTTCTCTTCCTACCATCAAGAGTAAGGAGAGTGCTTTGCGCGTCGAGGTGAAGCGTACCAAGGATGAAGCGAACCGATTGGAACTTGAGCTGGAACAGGGTATTCAAAGTTATGGTAATATGGTGGCGCTTTGGAACGAATTCGATCCTGAGCTCATCAACGTCAAAGATGTTTCTCTTTCATCAAAGAAAATTGCCGGCGTGATGGTGCCGATGCTCGACGACATACAGTTCGAGCTGAAGCCATTCAGCCTTTTCAACAAACCAGCATGGTACTTTGACGGTATCGATCTGCTGAAGAAGCTGGCACGCACAGGCATCGAAGTGGAGTTCTCCGCTATGAAACTGGAACTTCTGGAACATGCCAGAAAAAAGACCACACAAAAGGTGAACCTGTTCGAGAAAGTTCAGATTCCAGGTTATCGGGATGCCATCCGTAAGGTGAAACGCTTTATGGAGGATGAAGAATCACTCTCTAAGTCTTCACAAAAGATCATGAGAGCTAATCAAGAGAAAAAAAGGATTAAAGAAGAGGAGGAAAAAGCATGATCGTAAAGATGTCAAAATACGCTTTCATGGTTTTCCACCGTGAATATGATTCTTTCCTACTCAACCTGCGCGATTTGGGCGTGGTACATATCCAGCCCACCAAATCCATCGCCGGGAACGACAAACTGCAGAGCCTGCTTGCCACACGTAAACAGATTGCTTCACAGTTGCGATTCCTCAGCGATGTGAACCGCAAAGGCAAAGTAACGAAACTCGACGAAGGTCATCTCCCGGACGATTCAACAGGAAAGAAGCTCATCCTGAAAATTGAGGCCTTGCAGGAGAAGAAAGCCCAGTTGCTTGCTGCCAAACAATCCACCGAAAAGGATCTCAACTACATGGAACAATGGGGCGATTTCAACTATAAAGATGTGAATCGTCTGAAGGAGGCCGGATATGAGATGAACTTCTTCACCTGCCCGACGGCTAAATACGAGCCTAAATGGGGTGAAAAGTATCATGCGACTCTGGTCAACAACTTCCAGTCGATTTCATACTTCGTCACTATCACCAAGATCGGTACTCCCATCGAGATTGATGCTGAACGTCCGAAGATGCCCGACATGGGGCTGAACGATCTGCGTGCACTCTCTGCCAAGACAGACGAGAACATCAAGGCAGTAGATGCCGAGATGGCGAAGATGGCCGTTTCAGAATACAACTCACTGCTCATGTTCGACAAGAAGCTGCAGGATGATTTCAATATGGAGAATGCCCACGAACAGGTTTCCAAACAGGCGGACGACCGCTTGATGGTGCTCGAGGGCTGGATTCCCGAAGCCGATGCACCCGCTATGGAGAAGGATCTGGAAGCAAAAGACTACTTCTTCGAGAAATTGAACATCAAAGAACAGGACAAGGTGCCCATCAAACTGCGCAACAACTCCTTCGCCAAGCTCTATGAGCCTATTACGAAGATGTTCTCGCTGCCGAACTATTCCGAGATCGATCCGACACCGTTGTTTGCACCTTTCTTCATGCTGTTCTTCGGTCTCTGCTTCGGCGATGCCGGTTATGGCCTGCTGGTCGTAGGTGTTTGCACCTATTTGAAGATGAAGAAATCGACAAAGGAAGACATCAAGCCCGTGCTCACACTGTTTCAGTATCTGGGTGGTGCAGCTGTCGTGGTTGGTGCATGCACAGGATCATTCCTCGGCATTACACTTGCCACCGTTCCGATGTTTGCCGGCGTAAAAGACTGGTTCGTCAGCTCGGACAATATGATGACCTTCTCCATTCTCATCGGTTTGGTACAGATTATCTTCGGCAAGGCTGTGGCTGCTTATAAGATCAAAATGCAGAAGGGAACGAAGTATTGCATTGCACCGTTCGCATGGGTATTCGGTATCGTAGCCTGCGGTCTGGCATTCGGACTCCCCTACCTCAACGTACAGCTTCCAGGAACATTCAAGACGGTTTGCATCTGGATCGCTTACGCTTGTGGCGCTGTTATCTTCTTCTATAACACTCCAGGAAAGAATATCTTCCTCAACTTCGGAACAGGCCTTTGGAATACCTACGGCATTGCTTCCGGTCTGCTGGGTGATACGTTGTCATACATCCGACTGTTCGCTATCGGACTGACCGGATCCATCCTTGGCGGTGTGTTCAACTCGCTGGCTATTTCGATGACCGACGGCATGAACATTTTCGCAAGGCTTCTTTGCATGCTTCCGATCCTACTCTTCGGACATGCCATCAATATCGGACTCTGCACGATCAGTTCGCTAGTTCATCCGCTCCGTCTGATTTTCGTAGAATATTACAAGAATGCCGAGTTTGAAGGAGGAGGCAAAGCCTACGAACCTTTCCGCAAAGCATTGAAAGACTAAGTAAATAATAACAACAAGAATAACTTAAAAACATTTTCATTATGGAACCAATTTTATTAGCCTACATTGGCGTAGCTTTAATGACAGGTCTCACCTTTATCGGTAGTGCCTATGGTGTAACAATTGCCGGTAATGCCGCTATCGGCGCTATGAAGAAGAATCCAGATGCATTAGGTTTATATATTGCATTAAGTGCACTTCCCTCTTCTCAGGGTCTGTACGGATTCGTAGGTTACTTCATGATGCAGAAGTTCCTCGTTGCCAACATCACGATGCTTCAGGCAACGGCAGTCTTCGGTGGTGGTTTGGTTTTGGGATTTGCAGGCTGGCTCTCCGCTATCCGTCAGGCTCAGGTCTGCGCTAACGGTATCAATGGCATCGCTGCAGGTCACAACGTATTCGGTACGACGATGGTCATGGCCGTATTCCCCGAACTGTACGCCATCCTCTCTTTGCTGGTTGTCATCCTGATCGGTGGAACCATCTGATCCCATTCATCCAACATAAAGTAAAGGCGACTTCTCAAAAAGAGGTCGCCTTTATTATTCGAAGTTTAAAGATCTCACGTCCCTTCATCCAAATCACCATTCCTTGTACACAGAGTAGCTATCCAGGGAGTCTTATCACAACTTCCTTGGCGCTGGGGAACCATTTATGGGGTCTTTTTACAATCCCTGCACGCAGGGAAACCCAAAAAGAGGCACGGATCACAACTTTATGATCAAAAAGTACAAATCCGGGGGTCTAAATGGCAACCCCTGGAAGAAAAAGTTCAAATCCGAGGGTCTGGATTATAACTTTGTGGACAAAAAGTACCGATCTGGGGGTCTAAATGGCGTTCCCTGAATGAAAAAGTTCAAATCCGAGGGTCGGGATTATCACTTTGTGGACAAAAAGTACTGATCCGAGGGTCTAAATGGCATTCCCTGAACGCAGGCATCCATTTAGGGGGTCGAATGGCAAGCCTGGCGTGAAGGAAACTTATTGGGAAAAGAACAATCAGAGTCATAAAAAAGGCGGAAGTCATTAGAGACCTCCGCCTTTTGAGTAGTTATTGTGATTGTCTGTTATTTCTCAGCCCAATCTTCGTTTGACATACGTTTGTAGCTGTTTAGACGCCAGAGAGCGCTCTTCTGAGTCTGCTCAAACAGTCCGGCAGCTTCGTTCGGATACTGTTTCATGACAGAAGCGAAACGAACCTCACCCTTCAGGAAGTCCTGGAACTTGCTCCAGTCTGGCTCTTTGGAATCGAGCGAGAACGGATTCTTTCCTTCAGCTTCCAGGGATGGATTGTAACGCCACAAGTGCCAGTAACCGCATTCTACAGCAGCCTTCTCTTCAGCCTGTGACTTGCCCATGCCTTTCTTCAAGCCGTGGTTGATACAAGGAGCATAAGCGATGATGATAGACGGTCCGTCATAAGCTTCTGCCTCACGGAATGCCTTGAGACATTGTGACTGGTCGGCACCCATTGCAACTTGTGCTGCGTAAACGTAGCCGTAGGTCGTAGCTATAAGACCCAGATCCTTCTTGCGTACGCGCTTGCCTGATGCAGCAAACTTAGCAATAGCGCCCAGAGGTGTAGCCTTTGAAGACTGACCACCTGTATTAGAGTAAACCTCAGTATCAAGAACGAGAATGTTGACATTCTTTCCGGAAGCGATCACATGATCAAGTCCACCGTAACCGATATCATAAGAAGCACCATCACCACCGATGATCCACTGTGAACGTTTAACCAGGAAGTGTTCCAGACCGGAAAGTTCAGTGCAGATAGGACATCCGTGAGCCTTTCCGTCTTCGATCATCGGGATCAGTTTGGCTGCAACTGCCTTGCTGGCATCTGCATCGTTCTGAGCTGCGATCCATTCCTTGGCAACAGCCTTGAATTCGTCAGAGACATGTTCGTTAGCCTCGGCATCCTCGAGCAGACGTTGGATGCGTGCATGCATCTTTTCGCTTGCCAGCTGCATACCCATACCGTATTCGCAGAAGTCTTCGAACAAAGAGTTTGCCCATGCTGGACCGTGACCGTCTTCGTCCTTGGTATAAGGTGTAGAAGGAACGGAACCGGAATAGATAGATGAACAACCTGTTGCGTTGGAAACCATCTCACGATCTCCGAAGAGCTGTGTGATCAGTTTGACATAAGGAGTTTCGCCGCAACCTGCGCAAGCACCTGAGAACTCAAAGAGCGGAGTAGCGAACTGTGAATTCTTCACAGTAGCCTTCACATCTACAAGTTTCTGTTTGCTCTTGACGTTCTTGATGCAATATTCCCAGTTGGCTGCTTCTCCAAGCTGGCCTTCGAGCGGAACCATCGTAAGAGCTTTGTTGCCCTTGAATCCCGGACAAACATCGGCACAGTTGTTACAACCCAGACAGTCGAGTACATCCACCTGCATACGGAACTTCATTCCCTTCAGAGCCGGAGCACCTTTGACGTCGATCATAGCAAACGGAGCATTCTTCTGTTCTTCATCATTGAGGACGAACGGACGGATAGCTGCGTGAGGACATACATATGAGCACTGGTTGCACTGGATACAGTTCTCGGGATTCCAAACAGGAACAAACGTTGCTACGCCACGTTTCTCATATTTGGCAGAACCCGGTTCCCATGTACCATCTTCCATACCCTTGAATGCAGATACCGGCAGCAGATCGCCATCCTGAGCATTGATCGGGATAACTACATTGTTGATGAATTCCGGATTGTCGTTCTTTACTGGTTCATCATCCGGCAGGTTAGCCCATGCAGGATCGATGGTCAGTTTCTTATATTCGCCACCACGATCAACGGCTGCGTTGTTCTTGTCAACGACATCCTGTCCCTTCTTACCATAGCTCTTTACGATGAACTTCTTCATCTGTTCAACAGCCAGGTCAACAGGGATGACACCTGTGATGCGGAAGAATGCAGACTGCAGGATGGTGTTGGTACGATTACCCAAACCGATCTCGAGAGCGATCTTCGTTGCGTTGATATAATAAACAGTGATGTTATTCTTGGCGAAATAACGTTTGTCCTTATTGGGCAGATGCTTTGCCAGTTGCTCTTCATCCCAAACGGTGTTCAGCAGGAACGTACCGTTCTTACGCAATCCGCGTGTAACATCGTACATACGCAGGTAAGCCTGAACGTGGCATGCTACGAAGTTTGGCGTATTGACCAGATAGGTTGAGCGGATCGGATGATCGCCGAAACGCAAGTGTGAGCAGGTAAAACCTCCGGACTTCTTTGAGTCGTAAGAGAAATAGGCCTGGCAATATTTGTTGGTGTTGTCACCGATGATCTTTACAGAGTTCTTATTGGCTCCGACTGTACCGTCTGCGCCCAAACCGAAGAACTTGGCTTCGAACATACCTTCGCCACCGAGTGCGATCTCTTCTTTCTTTGGCAGAGAAGTAAAGGTGACATCATCCACGATACCAATGGTGAAATGATTCTTCGGTTCCGGAAGAGCGAGGTTCTCAAATACCGAGAGTACCTGAGCTGGTGTCGTATCCTTAGAACCCAAACCATAACGGCCACCTACGATCAACGGATGACGATCGGTGTCATAGAATACCTCTTTAACATCCATGAAGAGAGGTTCACCATTACAACCCGGTTCTTTTGTACGATCAAGGACAGCAATACGTTTTGCAGTCTTCGGTACAGCAGCCAGGAAATGCTTAGCAGAGAACGGACGATAGAGATGAACAGAAACGAGTCCGACCTTCTCACCCTTCTCCATCAGATAATCGATGGCCTCTTTGGCAGCTTCGGTAATAGAACCGATAGCGATGATGACGCGTTCAGCATCGGGAGTTCCGTAATAATCAAACAAACCATGTTTGCGGCCGGTGATCTTGGCAACTTCGTTCATGTATTCCTCAACGATAGCAGGAACATCATCGTAGAACGGATTGCAAGATTCACGATGCTGGAAGAAGTGATCCGGGTTCTCAGACATACCTCTTGTTACAGGAGTCATTGGGTTGAGAGCGCGGGCACGGAACTCAGCGAGTGCCTTGTAGTCGATCAATGGAGCGAGGTCATCGTTGGAAAGAGCTTCGATCTTCTGAATCTCATGAGAGGTACGGAAGCCATCGAAGAAGTTGATGAACGGAACGCGAGCCTTGATGGTTGCAAGGTGAGCCACACCGGAGAGATCCATTACTTCCTGAACGGAACCTTCAGCCAACATGGCAAAACCGGTAGAACGGCAAGACATAACGTCCTGTTGGTCACCAAAGATACAGAGCGCATGCGAAGCCAGTGTACGAGCAGATACCTGGAAAACACAGGGCAGCAGTTCACCGGAAATCTTGTACATGTTAGGAATCATTAAGAGCAAACCCTGTGAAGCGGTGAATGTAGTGGTAAGTGCACCACCTTGCAGAGATCCGTGCAGAGCACCTGCAGCACCTCCTTCAGATTGCATCTCTTGCACCATGACCGTTTCGCCGAAGATGTTCTTTCTTCCGGCAGCGGCCCATTCATCTACATGTTCGGCCATCGGTGAGGACGGCGTGATCGGGTAAATGGCAGCTACTTCACTGAACATGTATGAGACATGTGCAGCAGCTTCATTACCATCACAAGTGATAAATTTCTTCTCTTTTGACATAAAGCTTAACTGTTAGTATTAAATAAAATAATCATCAATAAAGGAATCCGAAAAGCCAGAGCGGAATAATGTTGCCCGTTCCGATCTCGGTCCTATCTACGGCATGATAAATGTCCGCATAGTCCCTCACCTTCTTATTCGATTCGATACGGAAATTGTATTGTCCGTTCACGAGGAAATGTGCGTTCTTGCCACCTTCGTTAACCAGGTTCTTGTCTTCAACCTGATTGAAGAAGAATGTTTCGCGCACTGTTTGATCATGAACCTTCTCCGGATCGATCGGATAGATCAGGTTCGAGTTGTACATGTACACCAGCGATGGCTTTTTCGGAAACTCCTCGCCCAAAGGATAAAGCATATTCAACAGGCGGGCATCCGCAAG
>CAZIVE010000018.1:32717-34064 GCA_964542435.1 uncultured Parabacteroides sp. | reverse complement strand
AGTTGCATCAAATCATGACTTTTGGTTTCAGAAGTCCATATTTGATGCATCAGATTTCAACTTTTTCAAAAAAAATGACGAGAAGTGGCATCTTTTCCCATTTTCTGAGAGAGTAAATAGGCATTTGATGCATCAAATCTCTACTTTTTACAAAAAAAGCTCAAATCTGATGCATCAAAAGTCATTTTCAGTGGAAAGAGGTGTATTTTTGTAAGAAATCAAATAGACATACGGACATGAATGCAATAATTGAAAATTTAAAGGAGCGTCGCAGCATACGCGGCTATCAAACGGATAAAATGCCGACACAAGAGTTGATCGATCAGGTTATCGAGGCGGGAACGTATGCGCCTACAGGCATGGGACATCAATCGCCCATCATTATTGCCGTGACCAACAAAGCCGTTCGCGATCGTCTGTCGCAACTCAATGCGGCTGTGATGGGAACAACTTCTGATCCTTTCTACGGAGCGCCCGTTGTATTGATTGTCTTGGCTGAGCGAAATTGGATGACGCATATTTATGACGGAGCATTGGTCATGGGTAATCTTTTGAATGCCGCTCACGCTGTTGGATTGGGAAGCTGTTGGATCCATCGCGCCAAAGAGGTCTTCGATTCTTCTGAAGGCAAAGCTCTTTTGAAAGAATGGGGCATTGAAGGCGACTACGAAGGAATCGGCCATTGCATCTTGGGCTATCCGCTTAAAGAAGCTCTTCCCCAGCCTAAGCCGCGCAAGAGTGACTATGTTCATTATGTGAAATAGGCTATATTTGCAAAGAAAAATAAAGTTTGAAATGAGCAAAAAACGTCCATACGATTTAAATGCTGGTAAGCATGACGAGGCAAATGAGCCCGTCATATCTTATCCATCTGTTCAAGATCATACATCTGTCACATTTGAACAGGAGTGGAAAAGGGGTATGACTGTTGATCAGTTCCATTCTGAATGCGTTGAGCGATTGAAACGTCTTTATGGAAAAATTTGAAATCGTTGTTCTTCCTGAAGTCCTTAACTTTATTGATAAGTTACCTCTCATACTCATACAAGAGGGTTACCTATCTACTTATGAAAATGCTCTTAGATTTGCTGAGGACATTATATCGTTTATGGAGCAAATACCTCAATCCGATTCTTTCTTCCGAATACTTTCCAGTAGGGCATGCGTTTCAGCGTGCTGCGAACAGGCGTTGTGTCGTAGAAGTCGTGATGAGTGATTGGACAAAAGTAAAATAAGAATTGTTTTATTTTACTTTTGACCGTAAAAGTAAAACAACGAATATTTTATTGTAGAGCGTTCGAGGTGAACATAAGATGCCAGGAGAATATCGTACAAGTCAGAATTGGA
>CAZIVE010000018.1:18891-32617 GCA_964542435.1 uncultured Parabacteroides sp. | reverse complement strand
AGCGTTCGAGGTGAACATAAGATGCCAGGAGAATATCGTACAAGTCAGAATTGGATTGGTGGTAATTCGTTAGCCGATGCAAAATACATTCCACCACAGCATCAGTTGGTAAATGATTTGATGGGAGACCTTGAATCGTTTTTGAATAATGATCAAATTGATGTCCCTTCGTTGATACGTATAGCAATGGCACATTATCAGTTTGAAACGATTCATCCTTTTTTGGATGGTAATGGCCGTATGGGAAGGTTGTTGATAACATTGTTTTTAGTCAAAGAGAATATTTTGGATAAACCGTTACTCTATCTTTCGAACTATTTTAACAAAGACAAAAGTCTGTATTATGATAATTTGAATAATGTTCGAGTTGAAAATGATATGATCCAATGGATTAAGTATTTCTTGGTCGGGATAGAACAGACTTCTGCTTTAGCTGTTAACACCTTATCTGAAATTCTCCTTTTTAAGGATCAGGTAGAAACCCATATTCGTTCTAATTATGGAAGACGAAGCAGCTCCGCCATTTTGTTGATTCAAAATCTTTTTAAGAATCCTTTTGTAACAATAGATAAAGCGGCGCATGCTTGTGGCTTGACATATAAAGCTGCCAATGAGTTGGTGAAGAAAATGTGTGAAGACCATTATTTGATGGAGATCACAGGCCAAAGTAGAAATCGTAATTTCGTTTTTACTCAGTATTTGAATCTGTTTAATAAAGACGTTTAATTCACCTTTTCACAATCACCTCTTTCTTGATCTTTCTTCCGAATACTTTCCAGTAGGGCATGCGTTTCAGCGTGCTGCGAACGGGCGTCGTGTCGTAGAAGAGAAGAAGGATGATGAAACCGGTACCAACAAGTGCTGTCCAGCCATAGAGTTGTTTGATGCTGATCATTTGCATTTGCTGCATGAAGCGGGAAATGGCTTCTGCGATTGGAATGTGACGCGCAGAAAGGAGAACGGAATCCACATTCCCATTGTAATGTGCAATATTATTGGCAATTGAATAACGCATGCCGAAACTGTAGAGTGCGGAACCGATGGCTGCGCCTAAACCCGTGCGGATGATTCCGACAATGAACAAACCGTGAAAGAAATGTTGGAACGGCATCATCTCTTCCAAGTAAATCGTCAACGAGCAGAACACGATCGTATAGCCCATTCCGCGTAAGACGGTCGGAATATAAAGCAATTCTATATTGGCTTCGGATGATATAATCAGATACATATAGATTTGATAAACGACCAATGCGGTGAAACCGATGAAGAGCAGTCGGATATAAGAAAGATGCATTCTGTTTACCCACAAAAAGGTGATGGCATTGCCCAGAAATATTCCTGCAATCATCCACCACGATAGATTTGATACGGAAAGATAGTCGAAGTGAAGCAGACCTTCCGTCATGCTATTTTGCAAGACGTTCGGCGTTGCTGCAAAAATCTCCGAGAGGAAGAACAGCAGTAACATTGGCCAAAGATTCTTATACTTCCACGAATCGGGCGAGATGAACGGATGGTGAATGTGGCGCATGCGATTGATGCAGAAATATCCTGTCACGACAGCCGCACAAGCTGCAATGCGGATGTTGGGACTGACAAACCAGTTAAAGTATTCGCCATAATTACAGATGTAGATAAGTTCGAGGATCCAAGCTGCCCAAAGTACGCCGCCAAGCCAATCAACGCCATATAACGGTACCATTTTCATGATATGGAAGACCTTCGTCGTGGTGAGAAGAATCAGAAGAATGATCAGCAGCAGACCGATCATCAGCCATTGCATGTAATGCCAATCGTAATAATAGGCCATGTGATTGGAGAGAACTTCGGAAAGATAGATGTCGCCTAATACAATGCAATAAAGCAAAGGGAAGAAGACACTGAAGTCGCGCTTCGGAGTCATCCAAAGTTGAATGTTCGACATGCATTCGAACGTGCCCCAAAGTTTGCAGAAACCGGCTATGAAACAGAACAGACAAAGCACTGGCATGAAGCTGGTGATCATCGTGACAAAGCTTGCTACCAATATCGTTACGGTACAAATGGTCAGCATCGCTTTGTTGTTGGATCGGAACTTGAGTCGGAAGAGCAGAGGAAAAGGCATGTTTACGCCGACCAATGCAAAGAAGCCGCACATCATCACATCCTCGCGGATCAAAGGCGTGTTGCCAACCATCGCATTCAACGAACCGAGATAGACACAGTCGGAAAGTTGGAACACGATGGCGAAGAAAACGTAAATCCACGGACGAATAGCCGGTGGTACGAAATCTTTGAACAGAGGAAACTGAATCTTTTGCTGTGGAGCGTTCTGCGTCATGCTTTCAGTATTTTACCTCACACTCTACATTCAATCCGGCGCGAAGCAGTTTCATCTCTTTTTCGTTTGCATTCGTAATCAGAATGCGTACGGGAACGCGCTGTTCCACCTTTACGAAATTGCCCGTCGCGTTATCCTGTGCAACCAGAGAATAGGCTGCGCCAGTGGCATTCGAGATGGACTGCACTTTTCCTTCGAATGTCTTGCCCGGAATAGCATCGGCTTTGACAGATACAAGCGAACCTTCTTGAATATGCCGCATCTGACGTTCCCTGTAATTGGCAATTACCCACACTTCACGTCGGTCGATGAGATTGGCTAATGTCTGACCTTGCTGAACGAGTTGTCCTTCGTGAATCTCTTTTCGTCCCATCACGCCGTCGGAAGTGGCAGTGATGATTGTATAAGAAAGATTGAGACGAGCCAAATCTACTTCAGCCTGTGCTAGTTTGATTGCAGCTTCACTTTGTCCCATTCTTCGTGTCTGTTCGTTCCTTGCCAAAGAGGAACTCTTCTGTTGGTGGACAATCTGTTCGTAACGAGCTTTGGCTGCTTCATACGCTGTGCGGATGTTGTCATATTGCTGCTGAGTAACGGCATCTCGTGCGAGCAGCGCCTGATAACGCGTGTATTCTCGTTCGGCATTTTCCATATTGACCTTTGCCTCTTTCACGCCGGCATCGGCAACGTGAATATTACTTTGCGCCGTTTCGATTCCGGCAGAGGTGACGGATGAACCCGAAAGTGCATTGCTCAGATCAGCTTCGGCCTGTGCCAGACGAAGTTTATATTCAGTATCTTCAATGATGACCAGCGTGTCGCCTTCGTGCACTTGTTGGTATTCTTCAAAGCAGATCTTCTTGATGAATCCTTGGATGCGCGTATTGACCGGTACTATATGGCGCATGATTTGTGCATCGTCTGTGTATTCCTGCTTTCCCAAATGCAGGAAGCGTGCTAAGACAATACACAAAAAGCCGACGAGCAGTACGACGACGATGGTGTTGTAAATTCTCTTGATATGTTTTCTTTTGTTCATTTTCTTGATGTTTAAACGGGATTTAAAGACTGTGGAAACGTCCTTTTATAGCGTTCCGGCCGTATATTTCATTTTATGATAAGCATAGATGATGCCGATGCGAGCATTTACTTCCTGTAATTCGGCTGAAAGCTTCATGTTCGATGCATCAATCATGTCGGTGATGATGGCGAGCTGATTCAGATAACGATCTTCCACGACTTGGTAGTTCTGTTGTGCCAGTTCCACGCTTTTCTGACGTGTCTGTAGTTCGACAAATGATTGTTGATAGTTGACATAATCTGCTTGGACGGCATTGTTGAGCTGTTCTGCGACAGCATCGCGGCTGGCAATGGATTGTTCGACGGCGGATTGTGCTTGGCGAACCTTTTTGTCATTCTTGTAGAGCGAGGCGAGATTGTAGGAAATGCCCATTCCCACAAACCAATAGTTGAAGTTCTTGTTGATGGGCGGCACTTCGATCGTGATCGGACCGTCGAAATGGTTTGCGGCAACGATGGAAAGTTTAGGAAGTTTCTCGGCCCTTTCCATCTTTTCCTGAAGACGCATCCGGTCGATGTCGAGCGAACTTTGCTTGAGGAGCGGAGAGGAGTTGGCGGCTTTTTCCTGCCAAGCGTTTTCTTCCTCATCCATCATGGAAAGATGAAGAATGGTGGTGTCGGGCGCAATGACCGTGGATTCGGGAAGACCGAGTGAATTGCAGAGTTGATGGTTCAAAATGCTGCTCTGGTCTTGCAACTTGCGCAGTTCCAGTTTGAGGTTTTCCATTTGCAGTTCGTAGCGCGTGATGTCGTTCTTCAAAGCCGTTCCCTGTTCATGCTTTGCTTTGACATTATCAATAAGTCGGCTCGTAAGTGCGATGTTCTGGCGGTAAACCTTCATCTGGTTGTCGAGCTTGTAAAGATCCAGATATTGTCCCAGCAATAAAAAACGGATCTGTTCGCGGTTGAGAGATGTAGCTGTAGAAGCCTGTTCTTTCTGCACCTTCGCCAAGGCAATATTATTGCGGATCGCGCCTCCAGAATAAACCACCCACGATGCATCTAAGGCAAAGTTGTTGCCGAAGTGAGGAATCGGAGCTTTGGTGAAGTTGGAGAAATCACGGTCGGTTATGAATCCGTTGCCGAGATAATTGGCAGAGGCCTGCAGATTGATATCGGGAAGTCTTTGGGCTCGTGCTACAGCGATTGCATTTTCTGCCACATCTATGCCTCTCTTCTCCACTTTGAGACTGCGGCTGTTTTCTTCAGCCAAGCGAAACATTTCGTCGATGGTTAGGATGCGAGGTGATTCAGGTTCGGCTATCAGTGCGAAACTGTACAGAAGAAGCGAAACCGTAACTGTCATTCGCACTCTTTTTGTCTTGTTCATTCCATATCTCTTTAAAATTTCGGGTGCAAAATTACTTCGGAATCTTCGTGTGGCTGGTTTCATTATTACGCTGCGTATGACACTTTTCGAACCAAAATCGGTGTTTTGATTTCAAAATGGGCTACTTTTACGACGTAAAAGTTACCAATCATGGAAAAAGAGGTTGAGACTTTCCAAGGAAAAGATGTGCAGTTGATTGTCACTTCGCTGAAGGAGTGGCAAAGTGATCCGTGCGTTTTGAACAAAGGTGTGATTCTGCTGGTGCTGCATGGCGAAGCTTCCATTATGGTCAATTTCTCCGCTTGGCATCTTCATGAAGATTCTGTCATCGTGCTTTTTCCCAACGATGCCGTCTTGCTGCAAAATGTCACGGATGATTTTTCGGTCAAGTCACTTTTGTTTTCTCCGAATGTATTGCGGGAAGCCAGTTTACAGTTGGAATCAGCCGTGTACGATTCGCTTCGCAAAGATCGCTGCCAGACCGATTCCGATGTACCGACTAAAATCATCCGTCATACATTCGCCATCCTTTCGATCTATTTCAATCAGCCTGAATGTACTTGCCTTTCGCAGTTGGTGGTCTTGCAGCTCAAGAGTTTCTTTCTCGGATTCCATGAGTTTCTGAGTCGTCATCCTTCCCATTATATAGATGAGAACTGTTCGCTCCGCATCAATGAGATTTTCGGACGTTTCCACGAACTTATCGAACGCGATTACAAAAAGTCTCGCTCTGTGGATTATTACGCTGCTTTGCTGCATATCACACCAAAGTATCTCAATACCATCGTGCACAAGCGGACACAGCAGACTTCGAAGACCATCATCGATCATTACGCAGTGATGCAGTTAAAGCTTCAGCTGCGCAATTCCTCACAGTCGTTCAAAGAGATTTCGTGGGAATATAATTTCTCAAATTACACTTTTTTCTGCCGCTATTTCAGGAAACATACCGGCATGTCGCCCAAAGAGTTCCGCGAGAAAGTGTAACGCCGGCTTTTTCTGCCAGGGTTAGAAGTGATACATCATCATGGCGAGAAAGTGATTGTTGGTCACCGTGTGCGTGTCGCGTACTTTTCCGTCGGAAGCAGTGATGTCGCCATACCAAGCTGTCGCCATAGTATATTCCACGCCCACTTCCCATTGTGCTTTATGATAACAGAGTCCCGGATTGATGAAAAGCAGCTGATCGATGTTCAACCCTTTTCCATAAATGCTTTTCGAGGAGACAAGCTCTTTCTCTGTTCCCAAATTCTTTGAGTAGCCGATAAAGAGATCCGGCTGCCAATTTTTGCCATAGACAAAGTTGATCCAACTAGTGGAATGGCGAAAAGCCGTATAGTCTTGCTTGCCTGTCTGTTTGTCGATGGAAGTCACGCCATAGCCGCCCATCATTCCGCAATGATCGAGCGACGAGGCCATTGTGGTTTTGGCTGCAAAGGTGAAATCATCGGTATGATATTGGAAGTGAGCTTCATAAGAATAGGTTGACATACGTTCGCTCACTTTATAGGTTTTGTCATTCCAGACGGAAGAGGTTCGCGGTGCAATCGAGATGAAATGGAAACCAGCTCCGGTTAAGACATGGGAATTTGGTTTCCAATCAGCGCCGGCAAAGAGTTCCGGAAGGCAGCCTTGGCGGATGTATTCTTCACTTCCTCCTTGCGGACCGCTTGATGTATATTGATATTGCCAAAGAGCAGAAGTGGTCAATTTAACTTTGTCAGCCTGATGTTGATATCGGATCTGCGGACTGCGGTTGAACGGTTGGAATGGCGCACCACACGCAATGGAAAGCACTGTTGGCATGACCGAGCCGAACATCGGATGCCACGTTTGGCCCACTAACAGATTGTCGTTCTTCCAACTGAGCTGAATATAAGCCTGACGCACGCGAAGCATGGTGTTGCTGGATGAAAAGCCGCCGAAGTCAGCTTCTATTTTGGCTGAACTTTCCGCGCCAAGCAAGCCCGGTCCGCTAAGATCCATTCCGACTCGTGATGTAAATGAATAGAAATCACCGTTGAAATGTCTGTTCAGATCTTTTCCATCGGCATCGTAACTGTGATCGAGAGGCCAAAGATAAAAATTCCCCTCAACAGGCGCTAAGTTTTCACGATCGTTATAATACAATTCTGTACGCACAAAACCATACAGTTTATACTTCAGATCTTTGCGTTGTGCGAGAGTCGGTGCAGCCAATAAAAAGGCTGCTAAAACGGCGAGAGTCAGAGACTTCTTCATCTTCGTGTTATATTAATGATCCATTCAAATTATTAGTGTGCAAATATAATGGTTATTGGCCAAAATCGTTTGTAAAATGAAATATTATTCGTTTCTTTGCTGCCAACTTGTAAGCTAATAAGGCAAAATCCTATTTTAATGTTATATACAAAATGAGTACAAAGAAGTTTTTATTGCAGGAGAAAGACATTCCAACAGCTTGGTATAATATCGTAGCTGACATGAAGAACAAACCGCTTCCTCCATTGAATCCACAGACCAAACAACCCTTGAAAGCTGAAGACCTTTATCCTCTTTTTGCTGAAAGTTTGGCTAAACAAGAACTGAACTCTACTGACGCATGGATTGAAATCCCCGAAGAGGTTCGTGATAAATATAAGATTTGGCGTCCGACACCTTTGGTTCGTGCTTACGAACTTGAAAAGGCACTTGATACGCCGGCACACATCTATTTCAAGAACGAAAGCGTAAGTCCGGTCGGTTCGCACAAACTGAACTCCGCTTTTGCTCAGGCCTATTTCTGCAAGAAAGAGGGTGTGACGAATGTCACCACTGAAACCGGTGCAGGCCAATGGGGCGCTGCCATGGCATTGGCTGCTAAAGAGTTTGGATTGGAACTGGCTGTTTATATGGTAAAGATCAGCTATGAGCAGAAGCCTTACCGTCGTTCCATCATGCAGAGCTTCGGAGCTCAGGTCATTGCTTCTCCGAGTATGAGTACGAAAGCCGGAAGAAAAATCCTTACCGATCGTCCTAATTATATGGGTAGTTTAGGTACGGCCATTTCAGAAGCTGTAGAATTGGCTATGCAAACACCTCATTGCAAATACGTTTTGGGTAGTGTGCTTAATCACGTCATGCTGCATCAGACTGTTATCGGTTTGGAAGCCGAGAAGCAGATGGAAATGGCTGGAGAATATCCGGATGTTATCGTTGCCTGCTTCGGTGGTGGTTCTAACTTCTCCGGAATCTCATTCCCGTTCCTTCGTCACAAACTCTCTGGCGAACGTGATATTCGTGTGGTAGCCGCTGAACCGGCATCTTGCCCGAAACTGACACGTGGTGAATTCCAATATGACTTTGGTGATGAGGCTGGTTATACGCCGCTTCTCCCGATGTTTACGTTGGGTCACACTTTCTCTCCAGCCAACATTCATGCCGGTGGTCTTCGTTATCATGGCGCAGGTTCTATTGTCAGTCAACTCCGTAAGGATGGTTTGATGGAAGCTGTAGATATCGAACAACTTGACACCTTTAAGGCTGCACTGCTTTTCGCACGTACCGAAGGCATCATTCCGGCTCCTGAATCTTCTCATGCTATTGCTGCAACGATCAGAGAGGCACTCAAAGCAAAGGAGGAAGGTAAGAAACGTACCATTCTCTTCAATCTCTCCGGTCACGGATTGATTGATATGACTGCTTATGATCAATATCTTGCAGGAGACTTGACTAATTACACGCCTTCTGACAAAGAGATTGAGGATAATACCGACAAATTGGAAAAGATTGTCTAATATTTGAATTGACTTTTATGAAAGCGGGAATAGGTTTCGTGCCTATTTCCGCTTTATTTTTTTTGATGTGTGAGGATCGAGTCTTTTGTTTGTCTGTCCTGTTTCTGTCATCTTTTTGCATTATCCACCATCATGGATAGCATCGTTGCTTGAATAAATGGATTCTACTTATTGATGTAAAAATGTTTAACCATGGTTGAATATTTTTTTCACAGTAGTCTCACAAAGTTTTAACCATGGTTGAAACTTGTTTTAACCATGGTTAAAAATATTTTGGAGTGGGAAGCGAGATCCGTTACTCAATGGATGGTGCAATTAAGATAAGGATAGAAATAATAAAGGGCGCTCGAAATCACTTCGCGCGCCCTCCTGTGTTTATTAAAATGAAAATGTTGTATTATGTCTAATTATGAAAAGATCTCTTCGTAGTTCTCAGCAGGGATTGTCATCTCCTGGATGTTCAACGTGTAATCTTTCTTCTTTTGGTTCCACATTCCGTATGTTGATTTGATGTCATTGCCAACATATTGATACTGGATCTTGTAGAAAGGAGTCCACTGTTCAGAAACTGCATCCCAGCGATAAGCCAACTTCTCTGCCACTTTGCCTTGTGCGTTGTATGAGAACTCATACTTCACATTCTTGTTCAAAAAACCATTCTCCTGAAGGAAAACGACCTTTGAAATGATTTTACCATTTTCCTGTTTCGTATCGTAAAGATAATTCTTAGGAGATACTGCGCTTGCTGCCAAGCTAAACAGGAATGTCATAACCATCAAAACAATACCTTTGCTCAAAAATTTAGTTTTCATAATGCTTATATATTTTTAGTTGTTCTCTCTTTTTGACGATGCAAAGTAACACACCTTTTTTGTACTGACCAAATTATTATGTGACAAAATGATATGTATTATTGTTATTTTTAGCATATTTAACCATAATGTTACCGAATTTCCATTTAAATACGGCATATTGTTTAATCATAATGTCAATATTAGTGGCAATAACAAACAAAAAGAATAGTTCTTCCCTTACAATTTCAAAATTTAGATAGCAAGTTGGCCATAAAAGTAGACAAATGTCAAAACGAAGATAGGCCGCGAAGAAAAGTGCTTTTTACTCATTCGATTGTTATCGAAAGCAACTTTTTTCTTGTATGATGCTTTTTGTATAGGGAATAGGGGCTATTGCTATTGAATATGGCTATTGATGCTTACAAAATGGTAACGGAACGGCCTTCAGGAAACGGAAGAAGAATACGGTACAAGATGTCTGTTCATTTTGCCATTTTGCGAAGGAACTATGAAAATGTAACATGAAATGTCTTTTGTTTGACGGTTGGTAAGGAGACATGACTTTTCTCCTTCATCTTGTTGAAAAGAGGAAGCAAAAGAAAACCAAATGATCCTTTATTGCTTCGTGTCGTTCTTGAATGCGGAGCAGAATGTTGTCATCAAAAGAATGGCAAGTCCCAAAAGACCTATTACGATATAGGCTTTGCTTAAGCTGAAGGCACTTGCAACGGCACCGATGAGCAGCGGAGCGATGAGTGAGCCGATGAAACTGATGCTCGACAGAATGGTGAGTGCGATTCCGACCGGCGTGTGACTTTTGGCTGCTACGAAACTGTAAATGGTAGGCACCATGCACGAAATGCCAAGGCCAACCAGCATAAATCCTATCGAATTGATAGCAACCTTCAATGCCATGCTGTCAAAAAGATTGCCGAGTAGAGCACAAATGAAAAATCCTGCAAAGATAAACGATCCGGCAACTTGCAAGACGCGTTGCTTGCCCAGCTTGCCATACGCCCAGTTCGCGAGGAATCGTCCGCATGCCATCATCACCATGAAAATGAGGAATCCGATCTGTAATGTATCCGGAACATTCAGCTGTTCTTTGAAATAGACGCCGCTCCAGTCGAACATGGCACTTTCTACGATCAGCGCGAAGAGTCCGCAGAGTCCGAGCTGCAACAAGAGGATCTCGGGATGACGTACGAAACTCATGAGCGGCTTTTCCTGCTTTTCTTGTCCTTCTGAAATCTCCTCTTTTGCTTCTGGCGTCGCATCGTCAATCAGATAGCGTCTGCCGAGCAGTACAAGCAGGACGACGATGCAGGCAACAACCGAAAAATGAAACCAGGGCTGTTCTCCGAGATTCATCATCACAAATCCAATCAGCGCGCCGAAGCAGGCAGCCAAACTCCAAGTGCCGTGAAAAATGGCCATGATGGTGCGTCCATAGAGCCGTTCGATGCCGATTCCTTGCGTGTTGAGCGAGATATCGCAGAGGTTCCAGAACACTCCGAAGCAGAAGAGACAGAATCCGAGTATATATATAGATGTAGAAAATCCGATCGCGAGAAGTGCCGCGCCATAGCCTAACACGCTCAGCTGCATGATGGAACGGCTACCGAACCTGGAAACAAGCCAGCCTGCCAATGGAATGGCCACGAATTTTCCGACCGGAATCAGAAACAGCACCATTCCCCAATACAATGCGTAATCGACGGAGAAAAACTCCTTGATGTCAGGAATGCGACTCGCCCACGATGCAAAGCACAATCCTTCTGCCAGATAAAACGCCATGACCGCGAGACGGCTCTTTTCCTTTGAATATACTGTTGTCTGATTCATCTTTAATTCCACTGTTTTGTTTTTTGCCTTCCAAAAGTAAACATTTTATCATTCGAAAGGTTACATTTGTATTGAGAAGACAAAAATTAAAACAACATCGATATGAAAAAGCTAATCATCCTCTTCAGTCTCGCTATTTTTACATTCTTTACGGCTGGAGCTCAACAGAAACAGATCGTTACTCTTTGGCCCAATGGTGCGCCTCATGCGAATGGAATGAGCGACTCGCTCAGTTGGCAGGGTAAAAACGTTGCACGGTTTGGTGAGATGTGCATCTTTTCTCCGGACAAAAGCAACAATACGGGCAAAGCTCTCGTGATCTGTCCGGGTGGAGGTTATGCTGTGGTTTGTGTCACGTATGAAGGTTGGGATGTGGCTCAATGGCTGGCCGAACAGGGAATTACTGCCATTGTGGTGAACTATCGCTTGCCAAACAACCATCGCGAAGTTCCGCAGGAAGACGCAGAACAGGCTATTCGATTGGTCCGCCAGATGTCTGGAAAGTTGGGAGTTGATCCGAATAAGATCGGCATTTCAGGTTTCTCTGCCGGTGGACATCTTGCTTCAACGGTGTTGACTCATACGACTGATCCTACGGCGAAACCTAATTTCGGTATCCTTTTCTATCCGGTGATCTCTGCGCGTCTGGACTGTGTGCATGCCGGATCATACGACAATCTGCTTGGAAAGAAACGTACGACAGCCGACAATGCAGCCTATTCCAACGAACTGCAAGTTACGACTTCCACGCCTCCAACCATGCTGATGCTGAGCGATGACGACGGACTTGTCCCGCCCGAGAACAGCATCCTTTTCTACGAAGCTTTGAAGCGTAACGGTGTGAAATCGGAACTTCACATCTTCCCGATGGGCGGTCACGGCTGGGGATTCCATGATAGTTTTCCCTACAAACCGATTTGGACGAATCTCGTGCTCGACTGGATCAAAAGAATGTAAAGGATGGGCACTCTGCACGACTCTTTGTACAAGATCTGTCCGCCGTGGTGGATATTCAAGAAGGGTGGCTTCGGCGTTCATTCGCCGTTTGTCTTCGATCTGATCACGAAGGTCATCGAAGAGAAGCTTCCTTATTATCGTTATGGCGACATCGGACTCGTTTATAAGGATTTCCTCTATCGTGAAGAGCTGATCGATAGGCAAGATCCTCAACAATCGTCGGGTATCGTTCAGTGTCCGATTTCAGATGTCGTTATGAAATATGCCACGCGGAAAGAGGTGGGCGAACTGCTGTTTCGCCTTGCCAACTTTTACAAAGTGCATCAAACCGTGCAGATCGGTTCCGGTTCTGGATTCTCCACACTCTATCTTACATCTTACGCCAAGGATGTCCATAGTTTTGTGTTGGAGAAAGAGTGTTGGTTGGCGCATGTGGCGAAAGAGGTTCATGAAAAAGGTGCGCGTACGCCTGTCGATCTGTTAACCGGCGAGTATCTTCCGCTCATGCAGAAGCTGACAGAAGAGAAAATCCAGGCGGATCTGATCTATTTCGAAGCGCGCGAAGATCATATCCATTATCCCGAACTGCTGGATGAGGCTTTGAAAATGGTTCACGACAGAAGCGTCATGGTCTTCGAAGGTATTCGTGCAGACGGAATGATGAAGGCATTCTGGGCAAAAGCAAGTGAAGCAGAAGGCGTGACCGTCGCGCTCGACCTTTGGTCAGTCGGTATTCTTCTATTTGATTCGCATTTACATAAACATTATTATAAAGTATATTTTTGATTATGGAGAAAAGTAATATTTATACAAAGACAGGAGACAACGGAACGACTTCGCTGGTGGGCGGCGTGCGTGTCTCGAAGAGTGATATCCGTCTGGAATGTTACGGCACAACGGACGAACTGAATTCGTTTATCGGACTTTTGATGAGCGAGCTGGACGAACAGAACGATTTGGACTTCCTGCTCTTCGTGCAGCACAAACTGTTTAACATCGGAGCTTATCTGGCAACGGATCCGACACAAACGGAGTATAAGATCGAAAGCCGTGTTACAAAGGAGAGCATAGAACGCATCGAAAAGGAGATTGACCGGATCGACAGCACATTGCCTAAGCATCATCATTTTCTGCTGCCCAGCGGTTGCCGTTCAGCAGCTTTGGCGCATGTCTGTCGCACAGTTTGTCGTCGTGCCGAACGTCGTGTTCTGACTTTACACGAAAAAGCTCCGATCGAGCCTGAGGTCTTAAAATTCATCAACCGTCTTTCCGATTATTTCTTTGTGCTTGCGCGAAAAGAATGTATCCGTAAAAATGGTAAAGAAATTATTTGGGATTCTTCTTGTATCTAAGAAATAATATTATACTTTTGCGGAAAATTTGAAAAACCTAACCGCTAACGGGCGGTTCTAAACTTTTGACACTATGTATTGGACATTAGAGTTAGCTCAAAATCTGGAAGACGCGCCGTGGCCAGCAACCAAGGACGAACTGATTGATTACGCACAGCGCTCAGGCGCTCCTTTGGAAGTAATCGAGAACCTGCAGGAAATAGAAGATGATGGTGAGATATACGAATGTATGGAAGATATCTGGCCGGATTATCCTAGCAAGGAAGATTTCTTCTTCAACGAAGAAGAATATT
>CAZIVE010000018.1:1898-18791 GCA_964542435.1 uncultured Parabacteroides sp. | reverse complement strand
TTTGGGCTTGCTCCTTGTCATTCCATCATTGCATGAAACGTTTTTATCGCAGATCAGAGATTCCGAAGCGGAACCACTGTTCTTTCGGATAATTCATCTTGACAATCTTCTTACAAGTTTGGAATTCGTCCTTGACATCGGCCAGTTTCATGCTGGCGCTGTGTGTCTTCTCGTTCAACTCCTTGCGGAGCTTTTCGTTTTCCGCATTGCAAACGGCAAGTTCGGCGATGGCTGTCTCCATCTTCTTCAATCGCTCTTCGCTTACTCCTTTGTCTTTAAGAAGTGAAAGATTTTTCCTGTAACCTGCAATCAGCGTTTCGACCTTCTTGATCTGATCGTCATAAGTCTTTGACATAATTTATTCATTTAATAGTAAAACATACTTTATCTATAGATATTCACTATAGATGTATAGCAAAAGTATACAAATTAGAGCTAAGTCGTGACTTTATGTCAGAGAACTTTTAAATTAGTTTAACGTCTTGCGGACGATACAGTTCTTCAAAACAATGAGTGATTCGGGCCCCATGTTGAAGAGAAGATCGACGATGCTGAGGTTGGGAATGAATCCGAATTTCTCTTTGAATACTTGATAATAAGGAACAGCTTGAAACTCCGGATCGAGAGCAGGATGACGCGGACGAATGCTTTCTCTATAATCGTTGTTAACTTCGAAAAGATAATCCGAAGTGCCTTCCACTTCCACATCCAGATCGATGAGCCGACAGATCAGTTGACGCAGAGCTTCGTTGAAATCGTAGAGAAATTCGAAATGCTTTTCGTAGAATGGAGCGAAGTCGTCGGCATAATAGGGAAAGAAAGGACTCATGTTGTATGCGGAGACCAGCGTGTTCCAATGTAGATGGCGCCAATTGCCATGGTCGGAAATCCGGATATCTTTCGTAAGACATTTGATGGCTTCGCCTTTTTCAACGGGCACTGTCAACGACATCGGTCCATTGGCAGCGGCTATAATGCACCGATTGCGATAGCTCTGCTTGAGATAATTCTCCATGCGTTCCACGCGTGCAGTCTTGAACTGATACAGCTTTGCATAGTATTCGACCGGCGCGAGATAAGCTGTGGAGAGATAAACAGGATCCATGTCAATCGACCTTTCTGAAGATTCGGTGTTTGTCTTTGCTGTACCAGATGAACAGCGCATTACCCGTGATATCGGAAGCAGGGACGAATCCCAGTTTGCGTGAATCCACGGCATCGTTGACGTTATCTGAGAGCATCCAATAATAATCTTCACTGAAAAGGAACTGATCCATCTCTTTCCCTTTGATGAACAGCTTTCCATTTTCGACGACCGCTTCGCCGTTGGTCTCTTTCATGATGGCATTCCAACAGGCAGTGAGCATCTTATCGTCCATCTGATAGGCGCGGCCTTTCTGCGGGACGATGATTTGATAAGGTATGATGCGGCGAGCAAAGAAGTTGATCCCGGCAATTCCTGGAAGAGCTTTGCGCAGCAAAGTTTCTTCGTCGGAAGTCAAGGTCAATGTGAATCCATACGTTCCCTCTTCCAGATCGCGCGTTGGAATTTCCTCTTCTTTCATCTCCTGAAACAGAACTTCGGCAATGTTGTTGGAGACAAAGTAGGAGTTAAGTGAACGATGCGGGCGTGGAATGTCATGACCGTTGACCGTATAACTTTCGCTGCCTACGAGGATCGTGTCGCCCGGCATTCCGATGCAACGGCTGAGGAACAGTGGCGGATTGACCGAGTCACCTTTGAGCGGACTTGTGAACAGAACGACTCTGTTTCGTCCCGGATTGTTTTTGACCGGAAGCTTGTTCACAAGAATGCATTCATTACGATAAATGGAGTTTTCCATCGAGTTGGTGTCAACCACGTACGACTGTATACACCAGCGGCGAACGGCCCATACAATGAGCACAATGGCAACAACTGCAATAGCGTAATGAAGGGCGGTTCGAGCAGGTCTTCTCATCATTCAGCTTTTATTGGACCATGGAATTGACGGATCTGAACATTCTGCTCCAGCGGATTCCACCGTTGAACAGCGAATGGTCTTTGTCCAGAGACAACCAGATCAAGAGCGGCTTGCCGACGATATGATCTTCTGGAACGAATCCCCAAAAGCGGCTGTCGGCACTGTTGTGACGATTGTCGCCCATCATCCAATAATAATCGTATTTGAACGTATAGCTGGTGACCGGCTTTCCGTTGATCGTTGCATGTCCATTGGAAACAACTAGATCATTGTGTTCATAGTTGCGGATGCACCGGAAATACAGAGCCAGATTCTTTTCGTTAAGCTGGATTGTCGCACCTCGTTTCGGAATCCAAATCGGTCCGTAGTTGTCGCGCGTCCAGCCAGTATTGTAAGTGACCGGATAAACGGGACCGCCCAAAGATTCGGGTTCGATGACGATCTTCTTGATGCAGCTTATCTTCTTCGCCGTGGCCAGCGCTTTGTTGGTCAAAGGAAGACGATAGACCGGATTGAAGCGTCCGTTGGCTGCGGGCGCAAAGCCGAGGAAGGTCAACATGCTTTCGTAGTAGTTGCCATCGTTGGCCAACGTGCGGTCGTCACGGCTGACGCCAAGCAATTCAAACTGTTCGTCGCTGAGTAGTGAACCATCGGTTTCCAAATAGTAATTGAATTGAAGATTCTTCGGGTTCTTGGCAGCGACGCCATTGATATAAACCTGGTTGTTACGTATCAGCAGTGAATCGCCCGGCAGACCGATACAACGTTTGACGAAGTTCTCGCGGCGATCAATCGGACGGTACATGATCTCACCAAAAGTGGCTTTATCCATGTGAATACGATCCCGTCCATATTCAGCAATCAGCGTATAGTAATCCGGATTCTGCTGTTTGACGGCAATTGTATCGCCGGCGGGAAAGTTGAATACGACAATGTCGTTGCGCTTCACGTGGCCTGTACCTTTGATCCGTCGGTAATCCCATTGCGGCCATTCGAAATAGGATTTGCAGTTGAGAATCGGGAATGTGTTCTGAACAAGTGGGAAAGAAAGCGGCGTATTGGGGATTCTCGGTCCGTAGCTTACTTTGCTCACATAGAGATAATCGCCGACGAGCAGTGACTTCTCGAGAGAAGAACTCGGAATCTGATAGTTCTGAAAGACGAACAGATTGATGAAATAGACCGCGATGAGAGCGAAGAGTATGTCATCGATCCAGCTCAGCGTACTGCGAAGCGTCGGATTCTTCACCTTTCTCCAGGCTCCCCAAGGAACAAATTTCGTCAGAAAGGCATCGGCGATGACGAGGAGGCCGATCAACAGCCACAGTCTTTCCATCCAGATGCAGAACAGCACATACAAAATTCCCCAAACGGCGAATTTGATCCATTGTTTTCTTGCAAACTTTTTCATTGTGTTTTCTATAAATCAGAACTTGAATAGATCGTTCATTCCAAAAATTCCTTTTTTACCTTTGATGAATTCGGCTGCCATGACCGCTCCAAGTGCAAACCCTTCGCGGTTCTTTGCCTCGTGGCGAATGGTGATGATGTCTTCAGCCGAAGTATATCTCACTTCGTGAATGCCCGGCACTTCGCCTTCGCGGATGGCGTGAATGGCAATCTCATCTTTGCTGTCAGCCTTGTCAAGCGCCCAACCGGTCTTGTCACTTCGGTTGTCGATGATCTGTTCGGCAATGGTGATGGCCGTTCCACTTGGTTTGTCGAGCTTGTGGATATGGTGCGTTTCCGTCATCTCGACATCGTACTGCTTGAAGCTGTCCATGATCTTCGCAAGGTATTTGTTTACGGCGAAGAAGATGTTCACTCCAATACTGAAGTTCGACGAATAGAAGAAGCTTCCGTTGGCTTTTTGGCAAGCCTCCTTCACTTCGTCCATGCGTTTGGTCCAGCCTGTCGTTCCGGAAACGACCGGCACTCCGGCCTTGAAACAGCGCATGTAGTTGTCCACTGCTGTTCCGGGAGTCGTGAACTCGATGGCCGCATCCGCACTGCGGAAAGAGGCAGAGTCGAAGTCCTGCATATTGTTGATATCGATGGTGGCAACAATCTCGTGTCCGCGTTCTTTGGCGATGCGTTCGATGATGTGTCCCATCTTTCCATATCCTATCAAAGCTATCTTCATGATTATTCGCTATTTGCTTTTTGATTTGTCGGTTGCAAAGGTAAGAAAATTCGTCGAGTTATCTATTATAATATGGTATAGCGGAAGAATCATTCCTCTTCTTCTCTCTTTTTCTTCTTCAGCCATTCCGTTGCCACCAGTTCCAGCTGTTTGTACCATTCCTCGCCGAATCGGCGGATCAAAGGCTCTTTCAGAAACTTATAGATCGGCAGATGTTCTCGTTTTCCCATCAGTTCGCCCGCCTTGCAGATCTCCCAACGATCGAAGTTGACGGTGCTGTAGTTGCGGTAATTCTTGATGCGAAGCGGATAGAGATGACAAGAGACCGGTTTCATGAAGTCAATCTTCCCTTCTCGGTACGCTTTCTCGATGGCACATTTGCAGATGCCCTGTTCATCGTAGAAGGTGAAAACGCAGTTCTTGCCGTTGATGATGGAGGTAACAGTTTCACCTTCGCAGTCGATATAGGCGATGCCCTGTTTCTTGATCAAGGCTTGCGCTTCGGGTAGCAGGTCATTCCAGAGAGTCGGAAGGATCGTCTGCAGCTTCATCAGCTCGATGTTGAGAAGGGGCGCGCCAGAGTCGCCTTCAATACAGCAGGCTCCTTTGCAGTGCGAAAGGTCGCAGAGAAAACATTTCTCCACGACATCGAGACTAACCAATGTGTTTTCTATCTGGAACACCTTATCCTTTTTTTGATTTTGCGATGATGAATTCTTTGTCCTATCAAAAGGCAAGAGACGCGGAAAGTCCGCGTCTCTGTCGTTTTTGTTGATTGTGAATGTTTTAATCCTTGATCAGATCTTCTCCTGTCATGTCGGAAGGCTGCTTCAATCCCATGATGTGAAGGATGGAAGGAGCAACATCGGCAAGGATACCGTTCTTCACTGTCGCGTGTTTGTTGGTCGTGACATAGATGAATGGAACGGGATTCAGAGAATGTGCTGTGTTCGGCGTGCCGTCTGCATTGACAGCATGGTCGGCATTACCGTGATCGGCGATGATGATTACCTCGTAATCGTTGGCCTTGGCAGCTTCCACGGTGTCGTGCAAAACAGAATCGATGGTGACAACAGCCTTCTCGATAGCTTTGTAAACGCCAGTATGGCCGACCATATCGCCGTTGGCATAGTTGCAGACGATGAAGTCGAACTTCTTGGTGTTGATAGCTTCAACCAGTTTATCCTTTACTTCAAAGGCGCTCATTTCGGGCTTGAGGTCGTATGTAGCAACCTTCGGAGACGGAACCAAGATACGTTCCTCTCCTTCGAACGGAGCTTCGCGGCCGCCATTGAAGAAGAAAGTGACATGGGCATATTTCTCTGTCTCGGCGATATGCAGTTGAGCCTTGCCGGATTTGGAGAGATATTCACCTAATGTGTCGGCCACATTTTCCTTATCGAAAAGAATATGTACGCCGGTAAAGCTTGCATCATAAGGAGTCATGCAGTAATACTGCAATCCCGGAATCGTCTTCATTCCCTCCTCGGGCATGTCTTTCTGTGTCAGAACAACGGTCAGTTCCTTAGCACGGTCGTTACGGAAGTTGAAGAAGATGATCACGTCGCCCTCTTCGATGGTAGCAACCGGCTTGCCGTTTTCTGTGTGAACGATCGGTTTGATGAATTCATCCGTTACGCCGTCAGCGTAAGAGGCTTCCATCGCTTTGTGCATATCGTCGAAAGCTGCGCCTTTGCCGGCAACGAGCAGGTCATAAGCCTCCTTGATACGGTTCCAGCGTTTGTCGCGGTCCATAGCGTAATAACGTCCGATGATACTGGCAATCTTGCCGCCGGTTGTCTTCAGATGATCTTCCACGGTCTGGATGAAACCGATGCCGCTCTTCGGATCCGTGTCACGTCCGTCCATGAAGCAATGTACATAATGCTTTGTGATGCCATATTCCTTGGCGATATCGGTCAGCTTCAGCAGATGCTGCAAGGAGCTGTGCACGCCACCATCACTGACAAGACCCATCAGATGGATCTGTTTGTTGTTCTTTTTGGCATAGGAATAAGCACTGATAATCTCCTTGTTCTTCAGAATAGAACCGCTCTCGCAGGCTTTGTTGATCTTTACCAGATCCTGATATACGATGCGACCGGCACCGATGTTCAAGTGTCCAACCTCGGAGTTTCCCATCTGTCCGTCGGGTAATCCCACGTTCTCACCGGATGCTTGAAGCTGTGAGTTTACATACGTCTTTTTCAGATAATCCCAATAGGGAGTAGGCGTGCAGGAGATGACGTCGTCTTTCTTGCCGTCACCGATTCCCCAACCGTCGCAAATCAATAAGATTGCTTTCTTGCTCATTATGTTTATGATTAATTTGTTTGTACTCTTGTTTTCACCCGCAAAGGTACGCATTTTACCTCAATCTTACTCGCTATTTCTCAATCGTTTTAAGCGACACTCTCATCGCTTTCTTCAATAACCACATTGACTTTTCTTTCTGACTACGGATGAAAATAATTTTTAACCATGGTCAAATAATTTTTTCACAGTAGTGCCAGAAAGTTTTAACCATGGTTAAAACTATTTTCAACCATGGTTAAAATATTTTCTTTCAAAGGAAGAAGATCCGCGTCCTCCTTTCATCAGAAAAAAGGATGTATTACAGAGCGATTTTATAGTTCTCGTCTCCATGTGTCACCAAAATAACCTGATGGGAAAGTCCTGTGTCAAAGCGGACTTCTGAACCGTTAGCCTTAACTGTTCCAATCAGAGCGCCTGAGATTGTGTAGAAATAGATGGTTTCTCCCTTTGTGCATCCGGAAAGAACGATGGTGGAACCTTCGGTAAATATCTTTTCGTTGGCTTTCACGATTTCGATAGCGTCGGGATTGTTCTCATCGTATTCGGTGATGATTCCCAGTGAAGACCAAGGCGCAGTTGCTGCATAAAGCGCTTTTGTCTGAAGTGGAACGTGGAGTGTAACATAATTGGTCAGCAGATTTTGGAAGATATTCGTGTTGCAAGTCAATTTGCTCAGGTCATGCCAATGTGTTCGGATACTATAAAGCTTCTTGCAATTCGAGAAACAAAGATGGTCAATGCTCGTAACTGAAGCTGGAATTTCTACAGATGCGAGAGAAGAACACTCTTCAAAGCATTGGTTGCCGATAGCCGTAACTCCGGAAGGAATTACAATGGATTTCAATGAGGAACATGCCCAGAATGACTGAGCCCCTAACGTTTTCATTGATGACGGAATCGTTATGTTTGTCAAAGCGGAGCAGTTTTCAAAGCATCCGTCGGGAATACTTGTGAGTGATGACGGAAGCGTAACTTTCTGCAGATTCTTGCATCCGATGAAACATTCTTCACCTAATTGTGTCACAGAATTAGGAATGGAAATAGAAGAGAGAGCCGTGCAGTTCATGAAGCAGTCCGCACCTAGTTTCGTGAGAGAGGATGGCAACTGAATGGATTCAAGAGAGCTGCAGTCGCTAAAACATTGAAGACCGAGCGTCTTGATTGTCGATGGTATGGAGATTGATTTCAACCAATAACAGTGATTGAAGCAATTGTCTCCAATAGAAGTGATTGACGAAGGAATCTCGATATTTTTCAGTTTATGGCAGTCTTGGAAACAACCGACAGGAAGAGCTGTGATGGTTGCAGGGATTTGAAATGAATCCAATTCAGCACAACCCGCAAAACAGTACTCGCCCCAGGTTTTCACCGTTGTGGGAAGTGTAATGGAAGTGACCCAACAATTGAGAAATGCCTGGTTGGCAAGTGTGGACACCGTGTAATCCGTGCCTTCATATTTCACTTTCTCAGGAATGACAATGTCACCTTTCAGTGTGTCACTTTGTTGCAAGACCGTGGCGTCGCCATTAAACAACATGTATTTAATGCCATCGATGGTGGCTTCCGTTTGTGCTTGAAGGGTCAAACTGATGCAAGATAAAAGTAAAAAGGCAACAAATGCTTTGATTCTGTAACTATTCATGATGATTCGGTTTATTGGCTTTCAATCCAAATACTTAATTCTCTTATTTATAAGAACTAACACTCAGTTGTAATATTGCAAAGATACACATTATTAACAGAATAAAGAATGATTCCGCCGTTTCTTATCTTCCATTTCCTTTGCCTGTCAGCTTTAAAGTATTATATTTGTAACCATGAAAACGAGGGGAATCTTACTACTGATACTATTCTGCATGACTGCGGTCGGTTTGCGGGCGGAGACTGTCTTGGTGAAGGGCGGTGTGGCGCAAAGTCGTATTGTCATGTCACAGTCAACAGCTATCGACAGCACTGCTGCTCATCTTCTGCAACTCTTTGTGGAACGGATTTCCGGAGCGAAACTGCCTGTCATCGTGACCAACAAGCTAAAAAAAGGAGACATTGTGCTTGGAGAAAGCGACAAAGCCGCCGGTGAAGATGGATTTACCATCGCGTCTCAAGGCGATCGGTTGCATATCCTGACGGGTGGAGGAAAAGGCACTGCTTACGGTGTCGTCACGTTGCTGGAGCAATACCTCGGAGTGAATTACTACTCCAAAGATTTTTATAGTTGCCCGAAAAAGAAAGATATTGTTCTTCCGGCCATTCAGCGGACAGAGACACCAGCGTTCCGCTTCCGTCAGACGCAGTGTTATGCAACCGAAGATCCGATCTATAAGCTTTGGTATCGTTTGGAAGAACCGCGGGAGATTTTTGCTTCCAATATGTGGGTTCATACGTTTAATCGCATTCTCCCTGCTGATATCTATGGCAAAGAACATCCGGAATACTATTCGTTCATTAATGGTGAACGTCGTCCGGGTACGCACAGTCAGTGGTGCCTCTCTAATCCCGAGGTGTTTGAGCTTGCGGCACATCAGATTGATTCCATTTTCAAGGCCAATCCCGGAATGAATATGATTTCGGTGAGTCAGAATGACGGTAGTGACACCTATTGCCATTGCGACAAATGTCTGGCCATCGATGAGGAAGAGGGCGCTCATTCCGGCAGTCTGATACGTTTTGTCAATAAATTGTCGGAACGTTTCCCTGACAAACAGTTCTCCACATTGGCCTATCTCTATTCCATGAAGCCACCGAAGTTGGTGAAGCCTTTGAAGAATGTCAACATCATGCTTTGCGATATCGACTGCAAACGCGAAGTGCCCTTGACGGACAACGCTTCGGGCCGCGAGTTCGTAAAGGCTCTCGAAGGTTGGGCTGCGATCAGCAACAACATTTTCGTTTGGGATTACGGCATCAACTTCGACAATGTGGTGGCGCCTTTCCCGAACTTCCATGTCCTGCAGAGCAATATCCAGCTCTTCCATAAGAATCATGTGCAGATGCATTTCAGTCAGATCGGAGGATCGCGCGGTACGGATTATGCCGAGCTTCGCGCCTTTATGGTAAGCAAGTTGATGTGGAATCCCTATCAGAATGCTGATTCATTGATGCATGTATTCTTGAACGGTTATTATGGTGCGGCTGCTCCTTTTCTCTATCAATATCAGAAGATCATGCTTGGAGCGTTGTTGTCGTCCGGACAACCGCTTTGGATTTACGATTCGCCGGTTTCGCACAAGCATGGCATGTTGAATCCTCAGCTGTTGAAGGTTTATGATTCGTTGTATGATGAAGCTGAACGAGCTGTGAAAGACGATTCGGTCTATCTTGATCATGTGCGTCTATCGCGATTGTCGCTTGATTATGCCGAACTGGAGATTGCACGCACGGAGCCAGGACACGATCCTGCCGAAGTAAGAGCCAAGTTGAATCTTTTCAAGGAACGTACGGCTTATTTCGGCGTTCCCTCTTTGAACGAACGGAACAATAAGCCCGCCGACTATTGCGAATTGTATGAGAAACGTTTCCTCCCGCGTACCGAGGTTAATAAAGCCCGCGGAGCGAAGGTGGAATGGATCCTTCCTCCTGCAGAAAAGTACAAAGCGTTGGGTGATTCTGCACTGACCGATGATCTGTATGGAGGAACGACGTTCGTGGAAAGTTGGGTCGGCTGGGAAGGAAAAGACGGGGCCTTTGTCCTCGACTTGGGATCGGAGAAGAGTTTTAGCTCTGTTTCAACCGATTTCCTGCATCAGCTCGGTTCGTGGGTGCTGTTGCCGAAAGGCGTGACCTATTCTGTCTCTTCCGATGGGAAGAACTATATTCCTTTTGGGCGTTATGAAATTCCGGAAGACCGATCCAATGAGGTGAAGTTCGTGGCCGCAACGGTTACGTCGCCATCACCTGTAACGGCCAGATATATCAAGGTGGAAATCCAAAGCACGAAGATCTGTCCGCCTTGGCATTATGGCGTAGGTTATCCGGCTTGGTGTTTTACAGACGAAGTAATGGTACGATAAAATGAAGAAGATTATTCTGCTGATCGGTCTGTGTGTAGCCGTATTCTCCGGCGCAAAAGCCATAGGAACGGCGCATTATAATGTGATCCCGAAGCCGCGTGTGATGGTGCTTCCCGATGCGAGTCCCTTTACGCTGAAAGCCACGACACGCATCAGTTACCCTGATGGCGATGCCGATTTGCAGCGCGTAGCCGGAATGCTTTCGGACTATATCAACCAAAGCTGCGGATTGCAACTGTCGGTCACAACCGACAAACGCGGCGGTCATCTCATCAAGCTTCGTCGCGATACCAAATCACTTCCTGCTGAAGGTTATCGTATGACGGTGGAATCGTCGGGCATCACGATCAGCGGAGGTTCTGCGGCCGGTGTGTTTTATGGCGTTCAGACACTGCGTAAGTCTTTGCCCTTGGCAAACGGAGAGGTTTCAATGCCTGCAGCAAACATCATCGATCGTCCTCGCTTCGCCTGGCGTGGCATGCATCTCGACGTCGGACGACATTTCTTTTCCGTAGAATTTGTGAAGAAGTACCTTGACATTATGTCGCTTCACAATCTCAATACGTTTCATTGGCATCTCACGGAAGATCAGGGCTGGCGTATCGAGATCAAGAAATATCCATTGCTGACGCAGGTCGGTTCGAAGAGAAAGCAGTCACTGCTGGAAGATGGTTCGGAGAATGGCGATGGCACACCTTATGGTGGTTATTATACGCAGGAACAGATTCGTGAGATTGTGAAATATGCCGCCGACCGTTTTATCACCGTGATTCCGGAGATTGATATGCCCGGTCACATGATGGCGGCCTTGGCTGCTTATCCTGAATTGGGTTGTACCGGCGGTCCATACGACGTGGAATATCATTATGGCGTGTTCAAGGATGTACTCTGCGTCGGCAATCCGAAATCCATTCAGTTTGCTAAAGATGTTCTTTCGGAAGTCATGGATCTTTTTCCATCGCATTACATTCATATTGGAGGTGACGAATGTCCTCGTGATCGGTGGAAAGAGTGTGAGAAGTGCCAGAATCTGGTAAAGTCGATGGGTTGGAAAGATGAACCCGGGCGATCTGCCGAGTCACGTCTTCAGAGTTATTTCCTTTCCGAGATGGAGAAGTTTGTCAATGCTCGCGGACGCAGCATCGTTGGTTGGGATGAAATCATGGAAGGCGGTTTGACCGACAAGGTGACCGTCATGGCGTGGCAGAACGAGATGCGAGGCATCCAAGCCGCACAGCAGAATCATGATGTTGTGATGACGCCTATTGCTTATCTTTATCTTAGCAATCGCGGTTATGCCGAACTGGAAGGAACCAAGGGACTTCGCCGCGTCTATGAATTTGAACCGGCACCAGACACGCTCTCGGAATCGGTAAGGAATCATATCTTGGGTGTGCAATGCTGCCTTTGGTCGGAACATATCCTTACGACGGAACGCGCCGAATACTTAGTGCTTCCTCGTATCGCGGCTTTGAGCGAGATCGCCTGGTGCGACCGGAAAAACTTTGATAATTTCCTGACGCGTCTCTATCCGTTGACTGCTCTCTACGACAGACTGCATTATACCTATCAGCGTCATGCTTTTGACGTTACGCCCACATTCACTGTGGACAGCGTTCATCACAATCTCGCGCTTTCACTTTTTGCGTTGGGAAATCGTCCGATCTATTATACGACCGATGGCAATAATCCGTCGTCTTATACATCTATATATAAGCAACCGTTGACATTTGTCAAGAGCTGTCTCTTTAAAGCTCAGGTTATCAATGGATCAGATACGAGCCGGTTGTATAAGGAAAATATAGAGATCAGCAAGTCGTCGTTTTGTCCGGTGACGTTGAAGGATGCACCTCATCAGAAGTATCAAGGTCATGGAGCCATCACGCTGTGCGACGGATTGCGCGGAACGACCAATTACAACACCGACCGTTGGTTGGGCTTTATTGGGAAAGACATGGATCTGACCATCGATCTTCGTAGCGTGCAGCAAGTATCTTCTGTGGTTGTCTCCACCGATGTCTATAAAAGTGATGCTATTTTCGGAGCAACGAAAATGGAGGTGTGGAGTTCTGACAATGGAAAGGACTTTACACAAGTGGCTGAGAAAAATATACCGGAACTGACGCGTGACGACCGCAACGGATTGTATGAACATCGTTTGGATTTTACGTCCATACAGACTCGTTATCTTCGCGTCGTAGTGAAAGGAACGCCGGATCTCGGCGAATGGACAGCATGGCCTCATACGCCGGGTTTCCTTTTTGTGGATGAAGTAAGTGTGTATTAATAATGACTAAGATAAAGATGAAAAGATCACAAGCAATTCTCTCTGCAATCATCGTTTTGATTCTGTTTGCATTTGAAGTACCATCGGAAGCTCAGATTAGCCATGGCGGCCGTCCTCTTCCGCTTTCTATTACCAAAAGCGATGAAAGCCTGATGACTGTAGAAATGCCTGCCGTGAATATTGAAGAAGAACTGCGCCTCGATTCGCTGAACAACAGCGATCTTCGTAGCGGCTACCGTTTCGCAACTAAGTTTGTCGTCGATTATGACCGCACGAATTCCGGCACTCAGTTTACAACGGCCGACGGAACAAAGGTGTGGCGTTTGCGTATTCATTCGGAAGGAGCCTATTCCATCAATGTGCTCTTTACGAAATATCATCTTCCCGATGGCGCTCGGCTTTTCCTTTATAATCCCGATCAGACACAGATCCTGGGTTCTTTCACTTCACTCAATAACTCTGAAAACAATCTGCTTCCCGTGGCTCCTGTTCAGGGCGACGAACTCATCGTCGAATACCAGGAACCGGCGCAAGCTGCCTTTGCAGGAAGTCTTACCATCGGTGAGGTCAATCATGCTTATCGCGACGTTCTTCGCTTTGGCGAACCGTACGGCACGACGTCTGAAGATGGCTGTATGCCGGCTCTTCGTTGCAGCATCGACACCATTGCAGGTGCGGAATTGGCGGGACGAAGTGTCGTGCTGATGGTCATCGACGGCTCTACATTGTGTACCGGAACGCTCGTCAACAATACAGATAATGACGGGAAACCTTATCTGCTTACCTCTTCTCATTGTCTGAATGACGGATTTGCACATATCTCGGCTGATTATTATGCAAAGATGGCGGGAAGCATTGTCTGCTTCTACAACTATGACAGTCCGCTTTGCCGCACAATCCTTCGTGGTACGGAAGAGATGTCCACAGCTTCTGCGACGATGGTTTCGGTCAACGAGGATCACGATGAGGCATTATTGCTCCTTGGCGAAACGCCGCCCGTAGATTATATGCCCTATTATTCCGGATGGAATGCTTCATCAAACTTTGCCGGTCCCTACTTCGGCATTCATCATCCGCAAGGATCGGTGAAACGTGTCAATAGTTTTGTCGGAACGTTGACGACGTACACTCCGGACATTGAAGAATATAAATTCCCTGCTGGACTCCATCTTCTGGTTAACCGTTGGACCAGTGGCATTACAGCTGGAGGTTCTTCCGGTTCGCCGCTGTTCGATGCCTCAGGAAAGATGATCGGTGCGCTCACCGGCGGCAATTCGGTCTGTGAAGATCCGGTCAATGACTATTACTATTCATTGGCAAAGGCCTGGGCCGATACGACGGCTATCAATCGGCAATTGAAACATTGGCTGGCGCCGGCTCTGGACACGCTCAAGTGGAATGGACTTGATCCGTATCAGAATGCACCTTGCTATCGGCTGAGCAATGTCAGACAGTCCGGATTCAATGAAAAGGTGGAAGTGACGCCGCTCTCATCGACTGATGCAACGCCATTGTTTGGAAACAATACCTCCGGAATCACGCAATATGCAGAGCAATATGACGTCAGTTCGGAAGCTTACATCCAAGGCGTTTACCTTGTCTCATCGGCAACGGGCAGCACGCTCAATGTAGAAGTGTCGGTTTATGAAGACAATAATGCTCCGACCAACAAGCTCGCAAGTCAGACCTTCTCTCCGGCTTATCAGCGTTATTACTCATACAGTTTCAAGACCACGACAAAGTCTTTGAGCCGTAAAGCGGAAAGTTATCTGGCTTTTGAGAGTCCGGTCAAGGTGAAGGGACGTTTCTATGTCTCTTATACCATCACTCCGAGCAGCAGTGATACGACTCATTTCGCCGTACTGAACATTCCCAAAGGAAATGTGACGGGCAACACGGCTTGGTACTATTACAATAAGGCTTGGCAACAGGCAACGTCGCATCCTTCACAAGCTTTCGCTACGTCTCTTTATCTCGATCCTGTGGTTCGCTATTCCAATCCGTCGGCCGTTGAGAACGTGGATGAACAGAGCGATATCAAATTGTTTGTCGAGCCTACGCATCGCACGCTGCATGTCGTTCTTCCCGAATCGATGCCGAAAGCACGGCTTTCTGTTTATGCTGCCAATGGAACGTTGGTTGCTGCGAAAGATTTGACGGAATCAGTGACTTCGATAAGCCTCTCGTCTCTTCCTAAGGGAATATATATAGCAAATATCACAAAAAATAACATTTCTTTTAGCAGAAAAGTACTATTTTAGCAGCGCTAAAGAGAACGAATCCGAATTTTATCGGTCAAAATGATTTATTCTGACTATTATTTTGGATGATGGCCCTCATTCTGAGTGAAAAATTCTAACTTTGCATCTAGTTGTGCATTGGCATACAGATTGAGTTTTGAAAATTAGTGAATAAAACATTTCATATCGTATTATTAAAACTTATAAAAGTATCATGAACAAAAAGTTTTTATTGCCATTCTTCGTATTGGCAGCTATCCTGACCTTTTCTTCTTGCTCCAACAAGCTAAAACCGTTGGGCGAAGAATATTTTAAGGCAGATCCGCAGCCTCTTGAGGCTATCGGAGGAAAAGTGCCTGTTTCAATCAGCACAACCTTCCCGGCAAAGTGGTTTAATAAGAAGGCCGTAGTTACAATTACTCCTGTTCTCCGCTACGAAGGTGGCGAAGCTTGGGGCACAGCTTATACATTCCAAGGTGAGAAAGTGAAAGGCAATAATACAGTCGTTCCGATGTCAACCGGTTCTAACGTTACGATGAAGTCAAGCTTCATCTATAAACCTGAAATGAGAAAGTCTGAACTCTTCCTCACATTTGATGCTAAGGTTGGAAACCGCATCGTCAAACTGCCCGATGTCAAGATTGCTGAAGGCGTGCTCTCTACATCTGAACTGGCTGATGCTTCTACAGCAACCGCAGCCATCGCATCCGATAAATTCCAGCGTATCATCAAAGAGGCTCACGATGCCAATATCATGTTCCTTATCCAGCGTGCAGAACTCCGTTCCAAAGAGTTGGGTAAATCAGAACTCTCTGATTGGAAGGATTTGGTACAGAACGCAAGCGAAGCTCCTAACCAGAACGTAGCTGTCGAAGTACAGGCTTATGCATCTCCTGATGGTGGTGTCAAACTGAACACAGGACTGGCAGAGAAGCGTGAAGCTAACACATCCAGCTATCTGAATAAAGAGATGAAGAAAGCCAATGTGAAGGTTCCGATCGATGCTCGTTATACCGCTCAGGACTGGGAAGGCTTCCAGGAACTCGTTTCTAAATCAAACATCCAGGATAAAGACCTCGTTCTTCGTGTCCTCTCTATGTATCAGGATCCGGAACAGCGCGAAAAAGAGATCAAGAACATCTCTACCGTATTCAGCACATTGGCTGATGAGGTTCTCCCGCAACTGCGTCGTTCTCGTTTGACTGCCAACATCGAAATCATCGGTAAGAGCGATGACGAAATCACCTCTCTTGCTAACAGCGATCCTAAGAAGTTGAACGTTGAGGAACTCCTCTACGCTGCAACTTTGACTAACGACAATGCCAAGAAGGCTGAACTTTACAACAGAGCTACAGATCTTTATTCCAATGATTATCGTACTTGGAACAATGTCGGTATGATGGCTTATCGTTCCGGTGATCTGGCTAAGGCTGAAGAGATGTTCACCAAAGCTAATTCAATCAAGAACAATCCTGAATCCAATATGAACCTCGGTTTGATCGCTTTGAATAAGGGCGATTATCCAAAAGCACAGCAGTTGTTCGGTGGTGCTTCCGGCGTTAACGAATTGAGTGAAGCTCTCGGTGTTATGGAACTGAAAGAGGGTGATTATGCAAAGGCTGTCAGCAGCTTCGGCGATGTAAAGACCAACAATGCTGCTTTGGCTCAGATTATGACAAAGGATTACAGCAAAGCTGCTCAGACATTGGCTGCCATTGCTAATCCTGATGCTGCCACATCTTATCTGAAAGCTGTTGTTGCAGCTCGTACCAACGATGCCAACGGCGTAGTCAGCAACCTTCAGTCGGCTATCTCAGCCAACAGAAAGTATGCAAAGATGGCTGCAACGGATCTGGAGTTTGCAAAATATGTCACCAATTCTGCTTTCCAGAATGTGATTAAGTAATAAATCTGTTTCTATTCATTGTTGAATCGG
>CAZIVE010000018.1:0-1798 GCA_964542435.1 uncultured Parabacteroides sp. | reverse complement strand
CGGTAAATAGCATTTCTACGCACGTCGAAGTTCTATTTCTTCGGTAAATAGCGTTTCTACGCACGTCGAAATCCTATTTCCTTAGTAAATAGCATTTCTTCGGATGTCGAAGTCCTATTTCCTCGGTATTTACCATTTCTACGCTCATCGGAATATGTATTCCTTAGAAATACGATGGAAAACGCATGGATAAGAAGAAGAGATTCATGGATCGCATGGCCTTTATTCTTACCGTTCATGCCTTCGCGGCGAATCCTTTCTTTAGGATGATGGATCCGGATTTTTATATTCATTTTGTGCAGTTCGCATGGTTCACGTCTTATTCTCTTTGCAATAGATCGTGAAAAAAGGCGATAATGTTTGAAAAAATAATTTTCGAGGGTACAATCATAGAAAATTAATGTACTTTTGTGCCGATTAATGACAAATCGTCATCTGCAAGTATCATATTCTATATTTGTATTTATGGGAAACAATAAGATTATCGGAGCCAAGATTAAGAATCTCCGAGAGACAAAACAACTGAAGGTAGAAGAGGTTGCCGAACGTTCGGGCCTTAGTGTTGAACAGATTAACCGTATCGAAGATAATGTAGATTTTCCATCATTAGCTCCACTTATCAAGATAGCTCGTGTGTTGGGCGTTCGCCTGGGAACTTTTCTTGATGATCAGACAGAGCTCGGCCCTGTGATCTGTCGCAAGAAAGATAGTAATTCCAAAAACAGTATCGGCTTTACCAACGATGAAGCCCGCGGTCGCCGCCACATGGAATATCATGCCCTTTCTCAGGATAAATCGGGACGTCATATGGAACCGTTCCTGATTGATATTGCCCCGACGGAAGAGGGCGTGGATTTCATCATGTCCACTCACGAAGGTGAAGAGTTTATCTATGTGCTCGAAGGCGTGGTGGAAATCAATTACGGTAAAAACACCTACATTCTCGAAGATGGCGACAGCATCTATTATGATTCCATCGTTGCCCATCACGTTCATGCTGCGACAGACGAGCCTGCTCGTATTCTCGGCATCATTTATACTCCCTATTAATTTCGGCTGAGATGGAATTGCAAAACAGAACTTTGGGACAGTGGCTTGAGCATTGGGCTGAAGTCACGCCTGATAAAGAATATATTGTTTATTCCGATCGCGATCTGCGTTTCACTTGGAAAGCTTTCAACGAACGCGTGGATGATATGGCGAAAGGAATGCTCGCGATCGGCATCAAACACGGAACGCATGTAGGCATCTGGGCAACGAATGTTCCGGATTGGCTCACCTTCCTCTTTGCCGGCGCAAAGATCGGAGCTGTGCTTGTCACTGTCAATACCAATTACAAACAGAATGAGCTGGAGTTTCTGGTAAAGGATTCCGACATACAGACGCTTTGTATCACCGACGGTGTCTTCGATGGCAGCTACGTCGATATGGTCTATACGATGCTTCCCGAACTGAAGGAATCGCAGCGTGGCTTCGTCAAGAGCGAGCGTTTTCCCAAGCTCAAGAATGTGGTTTATATCGGTCAGGAGAAATACCGTGGCATGTACAACACCGCAGAACTGCTTCTCCTTGGGCAGAATGTAGCAGACGATGTGTTGCTTGAGGCAAAGAAAAAAGTTGACTGCTTTGATGTGGTCAATATGCAATATACTTCAGGCACAACGGGCTTTCCAAAAGGAGTTATGCTGACGCACCATAATATTACCAACAACGGATATTTCACCGGTGAAGGAATGGGTTTCACGGCAGACGACAAACTCTGCTGCTGCGTGCCGTTGTTCCACTGCTTCGGCGTGGT
>CAZIVE010000017.1:23674-34560 GCA_964542435.1 uncultured Parabacteroides sp. | reverse complement strand
CCAAAGCAGGTCTTCAGCCTGAACGATTACTGTATGGAATGGATTGATACATCTTATATTCTATAGTGTATGGATACCTGTTTGTAATTCCTTTTTATAAAGCATTACCAATGCATTCATTCTTGGCATTAGCCTTGAAAAATCCTTAGATTCCTATTCTTTTTATTCTGTCAAACCATTATTCGCGGGCTTGTGCGATAATGTCGAGAGCGAAGCGGCAGCGGTTGGAGATGGCGTTCCAGTTTCCGGCGGCGATCTCCTCTTTGGGGAAGAGCTTCGAGCCCATTCCGACGCAGGCAGTGCCGGCTTTCATCCACGCTACGAGATTCTCTTCGGTCGGTTCCACAGCACCTGTTGCCATGATCTGGCTCCAGGGCATAGGCGCTTTGATGTTCTTCACGAACGAAGGTCCTCCGACATTTCCTGCGGGGAAGATCTTGCAGACATCGCAGCCGGCAGCTTGAGCTGTACCGATCTCCGTGACGGAGCCGCAGCCGGGAATGTAAGGGATCAGCCGGCGGTTGCAGACGGCCGGTATCTCCGGATTGTAGCAGGGACCGACGATGAAGTTGGCGCCCAGCTGGATGTAGAGCGCTGCGGTGGCCGGATCGATGACGGAGCCGGCGCCGAGGATCATATCGGGACATTCCTTGGCGGCATATTTGTTGACCTCTTCGAAAACCTCGTGAGCATAATCTCCGCGATTGGTGAATTCGAAGACGCGGACGCCGCCGTCGTAGCAGGCTGTCACCACCTGACGGGAGATTTCGGGACTGCTGTTGTAGAAAACGGGAACCATTCCGGTTTCCATCATCGCACGGAGAGTGTTGAGTTTATTGAATCTTGCCATGGTTTTTATGTGTTTGGATTATCTGACGACGCGACCGCTCGCGTCACCGTTCATAAGTTTTTCCACCTCTTCGACGGTGACCTGATTGAAATCGCCGTAAATGGTATGTTTTAAACAGGAGGCAGCTGTTGCGAAGTCGAGTGCTTTCTGATCGTCACTGTAGCTGAGTAGACCGTAGATTAGTCCGCCCATGAAGGAATCGCCGCCGCCCACGCGGTCCACGATGTGTGTGATGTCGTAACGCCGCGACTGGTAAAGCCTTCCTTCGCTGAAGAGAACTCCGCCCCACGTATTGTGGTTGGCATTGACCGCTCCGCGAAGGGTGATGATCACCTTACGTGCTTTCGGAAAGCGGCTCATCATCTGTTTGCATACCGATTCGAATTTGCTTTCATCCACATCGCCGCCGGTCTTGGCTGCATCGAAGCCTTCCGGTTTGATGCCGAAGATCTTTTCGCAATCCTCTTCGTTGCCGAGGATGACATCGCTTCCGGCCACCAGTTCCGGCATCACTTCAGAGGCACTCTTGCCGTATTTCCAAAGGTTCTTGCGGAAGTTGAGATCGCAGGAGACGGTGATGCCCAATCTGTTGGCTGCCTTTACCGCTTCCAGACAAACATCGGCTGCGCCTTGCGAGATGGCCGGCGTGATACCGGTCCAATGAAACCAGCGTGCGTCGCCGAAGACTGTCTCCCAATCAATCATGCCGGATTGGATCTCCGCGATGGCAGAATGGGCGCGATCGTAGATCACTTTGCTGGGACGCGCCACAGCACCTGTCTCGAGAAAGTAGATGCCGATGCGGTCGCCGCCGAAGACAATATGATCCGTGACGACGCCATACCCGCGAAGGTCCATGAGGCAAGCGCGGGCTATATCGTTGTGAGGGAGACGCGTGACGAATTCTGCCTTCATCCCGTAGTTGGCAAGCGAGACCGCTACGTTGGCTTCGCCTCCGCCGAACGTTGCAGAATAGGCTGTGGCCTGGTTGAACCGGAGATAATCCGGAGTAGCCAGTCGCAACATGATTTCACCGAATGTGACGATTTTGTCTTTCATGATTGTATAGGATTAAATCTATTTTTCTACATAGCTGACGATGGTGAACAGCCGTTTCTGAACCTGCGTGGAGAAGTTGTTGACAAAACCGAACCAGTCGTTGGGTTCGCTGAAACCCCATTTGCTCCAACCAGCCCCGAAGTAGTAAACGAACTTGCCCTTCGGCTTGTAAAGGTTCTTTGCCAGCAGTTGTCCTTCGGCTCCGCGCTCCGCTTTCTCCTTCTCGTTGAAAGGAACGGGCTGGATGGACAATGGCGATCTGGGGAATACGGCAGCTACATAGATGCGTCCGTCCTGTCCGGAAGGAGCTTCGGCGACAGCCATGCTATGTGCCGTAGTGTCGATGTTCTGAATGGCGTCTTTATGCAGGACGATGCCCGTGACGATGGGACATTCCTTGGTGAGGCCTTCGTAAGAGACCGTCACCTTGTTCATCTGCGAACCAGCATCCAGTGTGATGACCCGTTTCTCGACAACGGCTGCATCCGTTCCGATCTTTACGGGCGGATAGGTGAGGCGCACCGTGAAGCGAAGCGGTCCGTTGTCGAGAATCTCCTGCTTGGCATAACCCCAAGGATAGAGAATCTTATCGTCAACCAGCAGGGCGGTCGTTCCGGCACCCAGCGTAGGACCGACTTTGTAGAAGTCCAATCCGTTGCCATGGTCGATATGATAGGAGATGGAATCTTCCAGCAGCTGTGCCGCTGCGGAATCTTTCTGATGGAGTTCCGGAAGTCGCGTTTGTGCCGAGCGGTCCAACTGACGGCGATACCGTTCATCCACGATTAGATCCTTGGTATTCTTTACCCAGACATCATAGCCGTAGGCTTTTTCTCCGGAGTTCTGCAGGGCCGGACCGTAAAGACGGAATGCGATGCGGTCGTTTTCCCAGGCCACATCGTCGAGCCGTTCGGGATAGACACGCCCCGAGACGATTGTCTTGACAGCGGCTGGCTGGCCCGCTTTTATTTTGTAGATAACGGAACTGTTTGCTTTGACCGTGGCAGGAAAGACGATCAGACTGTCGTAGGTGATTTGATAGGGAACCTCCTTGCCATTCTCATCGGTGAGGATGAATGCCTCTTTCTTCATCTCCTGAAGATACTTCATGGAGACCTCTGTGATCTCCTGTCTGTCTGTCTTGGTATTGTTCATGATCTTAATCTCAATATCCGGTTTCTTCGAGCAGGATGAGAATACGATGAGCATCACCAGCAGTGCGTTAATGAACTTTTTCATGACTTTTATGATATAAACGAATGATGAAACGAACCAGTTCTCCGATGATTAACACCGGAGAGGTGACGAGAATAATGGTCAGCCAGTCTTTGGCTGGCAGCGGAACAACGCTGAACATTCTTCCGCCGAAGGTCACGATCAGATACTGTCCGACGAGGATCAGCGCAGCCACCAGCAGGAATCCGCCGCTGCCGCGAAGTCTTGTCAGTGCGGAACGGTCGTCCATGAATGCCTTTGCATTGAACATGTTCCAAAACTGCAGCATCACGAAGAAGGTGAAGAACCACGACAGATCGTGAGGCGACATGCCGTCTGATCCGTGGAACAGAAGGATGATTCCCATCAGCACAATGACGAACAGGATGCCGACACCGAAGATGAACCACGACATGAACTTAGTAATGATGAAGTCGCCGTCTTTTCCACTGCGGCGCGGCTTGTCGTTCATGACTCTTTCATCGGGCGGCAGCGAAGCCAGAGCTGCTGCAGCAAAGGTATCCATGATGAGGTTTACCCAAAGCATTTGCGTGATGGTGAGCGGCGATGTGGTACCGATCAGTGAACCGAGCATCACGATGAGGCAGGCCGCCACGTTGATGGTGAGCTGGAACAGCAGGAATTTCTGTATGTTGCGGTAGAGAGAGCGTCCCCACATGACGGCGCGGACGATGCTCCCGAACGAGTTGTCGATGATGGTGATGTCGCTGGCCTCTTTGGCTACCGACGTTCCGTCGCCCATGGAAAGTCCCACCTGTGCAGCCTTCAAGGCCGGAGCGTCGTTGGTCCCGTCGCCTGTGACAGCTACGACGCTGCCCTTCTCCTGAAGAAGACGGACGAGCCGCTGTTTATCGCTCGGACGCGCACGATTCATGACCTTGATATCTGAGACCTTGTGGAGCGCCTCTTCATCCGTCAGCTCTGCGAAGGAAGGTCCGCTGATCAGATTATGCTCCGTGGTGTCGTCTTCTTTCCAGATCCCGATCTGACGGGCAATCTCGCGGGCCGTTCCGGGCGTGTCGCCGGTGACGATCTTGATGTCGATGCCGGCTTTCAGACAGCTCTCTACAGCTTGGGGTACATCCAGACGTACTGGATCGCTTATTGCCACGATACCGAGATATTTCATGGAAAGACCATCGGGCAAACCGTTCGTGAGGAAATCTTCCGAAGGTTTATCCTCCAATTCACAGTAGGCAAAGCCCAGTGTTCGCATGGCTTTGTTCTGATAGGTCAGCAGTTGCTGTTCGATGGTGGGACGATAGGCGTTCGCATCCTCTTTCCGGTCGCCCAGGTCGATCTGCTGGCATCTGGAAAGCACGATCTCAGGAGCACCTTTGACGTACAGGATATATTTACCGAGCAGTGCCGATTTGACGGCTGTTGCCATATACTTTCTATCGGTCGAGAAGGTAAGCTGACTGATGGCAGGTGCGCCGTGACGCAGAGAGAGATACGACTGGTCGTTCTTATGAAGCCAGAGCAGCAGAGCGCCTTCCGTGGGATTCCCGAGTACTTTCGTCTCGCCCTCTTTATCATCCAGATAAGCGGTGGAGTTCACGGCGATGCCTTCCATGATGAGGCAGCTGAGATCGTCGTTGCCAAGTTTCTGATCCTTCAGTCCGAAGAAATCGGTGGCATACACCTGCATCTGATTTTGCGTCAGCGTGCCCGTCTTGTCGGTACAGATCACGGTGGCAGCGCCCATCGTCTCGCAGGCATGCATCTTGCGGACTAGGTTGTTCGTTTTCAGCATGCGGTTCATGCTCAGCGCGAGACTGAGTGTCACGCTCATAGGAAGTCCTTCCGGAACAGATACCACGATCAGCGTGACAGCTACCATGAAGTAGTTCAACAGATGACCGATGATGTCCGTGGCAGGAATCGAATCGAGCGGTGTGGAGACGAGGAATTTGATGGTGAGCGAAAGGAAGGTGATAGCCGCGATGAGATATCCGGCTTTGCTGATCACCTTCGCGAGACTGTTCAGCTGTTGCTGCAGCGGCGTGTCGATGTCGTTGTCGATCTGTGAACCTTGATAGACCTTGCCATAATCCGTGGCGTCACCGATCTTGTCAACCAGCATGATGCCGTGGCCGTCGGCGACGGTTGTGCCGCGCAGCACCCGATTGGAAGGATAGGTAGCATCTTTCTCGAAGTTCTCCTCATGAGTGGTTTTGCTAGTCAGCGGTTCGCCGGTCAGAGTGGATTCGTTGACTTGCATCCCGACGGCTTCCAGCAGATTGCCATCGGCAGGAATCTCTTCGCCGGTGTTGAGTACGATAACATCCTCGTTGACTACCTCTTTTTTTGGAATCTCGCAGATATTCCCGTCGCGGATCACCTTGACAGGTGTGTCGTCGTTGACCGTATTGAGTACTTCGAACGACTTGTCGGCTTTCAGTTCAAAGGCAAAGCTGACGACGGTGGCAAGCAGGATGGCAAAGAAGATGCCCAGCGGTTCGAGGAACGGCGTGAAGCCTTGTGCTTCCGGTCCCCAGCAATGGAATCCGGCGATGATCATGGAGAGCAGCCAGGCTACAAGCAAAATCTTGATGACCGGATCGTTGAATTTTTCAAGGAATAGTTTCCATATGGGGGTTTTGGGTGGTGGAGTCAGTATGTTCCATCCATATTTGCGGCGGTTTTCTTCCACCTGTTCACTGGTAAGTCCCTTTATTCGGAGCTCGCTTTCTTTTCCCATTATTAATGCTATTGTTTTTCGTTATCAATGATCATTCCACTTCCGTAACATAGATGATGGTCTTTGTCATAGACCACGCCATATTGTCCCGGCGCGATGCCTTGTATCTTTTTGTCCGAACGGATGCGATAGACATCGCCGATGCGCCGGAGGTAACCGTGCGTAAAGTCCGGCGTGTGACGGATCTTGAAAGTAATTTCCTTTTCGTCGTCGAATTCGCCCCACGGATCTTCCGTAATGAAATCGAATCCGTGCATGTTGATGACCGTTCCGTATTGTGTCTCCGGATCGTAACCGTTGGAAACATATACGATGTTCTGATCGACATCTTTCTTGATGACGAACCACGGACCGCCGCTCAGACCCAGTCCTTTGCGCTGACCGATGGTGTGATACCAGAAGCCGTTGTGCTCGCCGAGGATCTTTCCGGTCTCCAGTTCTACGATCTTGCCCTTCTTCACGCCAAGATAGCGGCCGATGAAGTCGTTGTAGTTGATCTTTCCGAGGAAGCAGATGCCCTGGCTGTCCTTACGCTGTGCGCTGGGCAGGTCCTGAGCCGCTGCGATGGCGCGCACTTCGCTCTTCATCATGTGGCCGATGGGAAACATCAGTTTTTGGATCTGCAGGTTCGTGATCTGGCCGAGAAAGTCGGTCTGATCCTTCACGGGATCTTTGGCTGTGGAAAGCCATACTTTGCCGTCAATCTCAGTTGTCGTGGCATAATGGCCGGTGGCGGTCTTGTCGAAGTCTTTTCCCCATTTGTCCTCGAAGCATCCGAATTTGATGAATCGGTTGCACATCATGTCCGGATTAGGCGTGAGGCCACGTTTGACGGAGTCGATGGTATAGCTTACCACACGATCCCAGTATTCGTCGTGAAGGGAAACCTCTTCAAAACGGCAGCCGTATTTCTTTGCAATGTAAGTGGTGATTTCTATATCTTCTTCAGCCGGGCAATCTATGAACCCATCCTTTTCGACCATTCCGATGCGGATGTAGAAGATAGTGGGCGTGTATCCGGCCTCCTTGAGTTGGTAAACAACAACGGAGCTGTCCACTCCACCTGAGACCAAAGCAGCAATTTCCATCTTTCTGATATTCTTCCTCTATTTAAAAGTTCGTCACAAAGGTAACCATTTTATACATACCTAATTTGTAATGTTGGTTAAAACGGTGGAGGAGGCGCAGGAAGACGCATTGCAAGTCTTCACCTTTATAACATGCTGCATCGTCGTTCTCCGCTTTCGCCCCTCTTTTCTTTCATGCCTTTAGGTCTAAATAGCTCGGTAGGAAATGAATCTATCGGTAGAAAACGCCAACCATCCTCTCAAAAGCTGCTCTCCTAAATTAGGGGAGCTGGCACAGCACAGTTGTGACTGAGGAGTATTTTACAACCTAAATGCATTTTTGTGCAATCTCTTTCGGTTTGAGGTGATTTGCCAAGGGCAACGGTTGTTTTGTTGCGGCGTTGGGATGGGAAGAAAGATCTTTCGCCCATAAAGATGGCAAATATCCTCGTTGCTACAAGGTGATAGGTCTGCATCGTACGGTCCGTTGTTTTTGCTGCTGCTCTCAGGCGGGAAAGATGGTGATAATTATTCGCGAACTTCGTGTGAAATGACTATATTTGCAATTCAAAAACATCAAAACAAATACAATATGAAAACGAACTTAAGTTCACAAATCACGCTCACGCGCATTCCCCTGAAGTACTATCGTCCGGAGAATGCCTACGATCATTCCGTGTTGACACGTCTGGAGAAGATCCCGACCAACATTTATGAATCTGCCGAAGAGGGCGCTTTTTCCATCGCCAAGGAAATCGCCATGCAGATCCGCAAGAAACAGGACGCCGGACTCAATTATGTCATCGCACTTCCCGGAGGCAGATCTCCACTGGGATTATATAAGGAGCTGATCCGCCTGCATAAGGAAGAGAATCTTAGCTTCAAGAATGTCATTGCTTTCGTCGAATATGAGTTCTATCCGTTGGCTTCCAATGCTGCCGGTAACATCGCTCGCATCAAGGAAGAGCTGCTGGATCGGATCGACATCAATCCGAAGAACGTCTATGCACCTGACGGTTGCATGCCGAAGGATTCCATCCTCGATTTCTGCCGCCAGTATGAAGATCAGATCAATGCGGTCGGCGGTATCGACTGCATGCTTCTCGGCATTGGTAACTCCAGTAATATCATGTTCAATACGGCCGGATCGAACATCAGTTCCCGCACGCGCCTCGTATTGATTGAAGGTGGCGCTCGTAAGGAAGCTGCTCGTTCGTTCGTTTCTCAGGATGCTGTTCCTGCCGGCGTGATCACGATGGGCATCTCCACGATGTTGAATGCAAAGAGCGTCATTCTGTTTGCCTGGGGCGAAGATAAGTCTGAAATCATTGCTCAGACCGTGGAAGGCAAGATCAGCGATGCCGTTCCCTCTACGTTCCTGCAGAATCACCAGAATGCGAAGGTTGTCATCGACCTTTCTGCTGCCTATAATCTGACACGCATCAGCCATCCTTGGCTTGTCACAAGCTGCGAATGGGACAACAAACTGATCCGTCGTGCCATCGTATGGCTTTGCCAGCTTACCGGAAAACCAATATTGAAGCTGACCAACAAGGACTACAGTTCCAACGGTCTGGCTGAGCTGCTGGCTCTCTACGGATCGGCCTACAACGTAAACATCATGATCTTTAACGATATCCAGCATACGATTACCGGATGGCCCGGTGGAAAACCCAATGCGGACGATAGCAATCGTCCCGAACGTGCCGTGCCGTATCCGAAGAAGGTGATCGTGTTCAGCCCGCATCCCGATGACGATGTCATTTCTATGGGCGGCACGCTGCGTCGTCTCTGCGATCAGCATCACGACGTGCATGTATGCTATGAGACTTCCGGTAATATCGCTGTGGGCGATGATGAGGTGATCCGTTATTGCGAATACCTGCGCGATGTCTGCGACCGAATCACTCCGAAAGGCAATCAGGTCAAGGATGAAGCGGAGAAGATCATCAAATATCTTCGTTATGAGAAGAAGGACAACGGAGAACCCGAACGCAAGGATGTCCTCTTTATGAAGGGCACGATCCGTCGCGAAGAGGCTCGTCATGCCTGCCGTTACAGCGGTGTGAAAGACGATCATGTTCACTTCCTCGATCTCCCGTTCTATGAGACAGGACTCGTAAAGAAACACGATCTGGGCGAAGCCGATAAGGATGTAGTGAAGAACATTCTTCTGGAGATCAAACCCGACGAGATGTTCGTTGCCGGCGATCTGGCCGATCCTCACGGAACGCATAAGGTCTGCCTGGATGCTGTCTTGGCTGCCATCGACGAAGTGAAGGACGAAGAGTGGCTGAAGAAATGCCGCATCTGGATGTATCGCGGCGCTTGGGCAGAGTGGGAGATGGACCATGTGGAAATGGCTGTTCCGCTGTCGCCTGAAGAACTGCGCTTCAAACGCAATGCCATCCTCAAGCATCAGTCACAGGCAGAGAGCGCTCCTTATCTGGGCGACGACGAACGTCTGTTCTGGCAACGTGCTGAGGATCGTAACCGTTCGACGGCCGAGGTTTATCATCAGCTCGGACTCGCCTCTTACGAAGCCATTGAGGCCTTCGTTCAGTACATTCCTGTGAGATAAGATTTTATTTGTATTCTATAGAAGCCTCGCTGCCAGGTCTTGACGGCGGGGCTTTTTTTAACGATCCGTTGTCATGAAAGAATCACGCATCCTTCGAGTGGAAGCACTCGACGTCTTCCGTTCCATCACCATGTTCCTCATGCTTTTCGTCAATGACATCCCGGGACTGAAAGAGATTCCGCACTGGATGTTCCATGCCGAAGCCACCGAAGATATGCTCGGCTTTTCCGACACCATCTTCCCCGGATTCCTTTTTGCCATGGGAATGGCCGTGCCTTTTGCCATTCAGAACCGTTTGGCGAAAGGCGATTCGAAGCGGCAGGTCGTTGTCCATATCCTGCTGCGCTCGCTCGCGCTTGTGGTGATGGGTCTTTTCACGGTCAATCTGGAGAAATACGACGGCTCGCTCGGCTTGCTTTCCCATTCCTGGTTCTCCATCCTCATGGCGGTCGCCTTTTTCCTCGTCTGGAGCTATTATCCGAAGACCACCGGACGGCGACATTCTCTCTATGTGGCCCTGCAGATCGCGGGTCTGTTGGTGCTTCTCTTCCTGTTTGCCATCTATAAAGGAGAAGAGGGCGCTTCGTTTGCTCCCTATTGGTGGGGAATCCTCGGGCTGATCGGCTGGACCTATCTCGCCGCTGCCATCCTCTTTCTGTTTACGAAAGAAAATCTGTGGCTCAACGGACTGGTCGTGCTGCTGATGCTGCTCTGCTCGTTCGGATCGTCGGCCGGACTGTATAAGGAGATTCCGCTTTTGCAGGATTTTCCCAGTTGGGCTACGCTCTATCTCTTCGGAACGACCGGAGTGTTCGCTTCGCTGCTGATGCAGAAGCTGGCCGATCGGGAGCAGCCCGCACGTTTCATGCTGCTGATGTGCGGCATCGGCGTGGTGATGCTCGTCGGCGGACTGGTGGTTCATCCCTATTGGATCATCTCGAAGATCCAAGCCACTTCTACCTGGTATTTCTTCTGCTGTGCCCTTTTCTTCCCGCTGTTTGCACTCATCTATTGGCTCTGCGACGTGAAGAACCAGGGCCGTTGGTTCCGTCTGATTCGTCCTGCCGGCACCGTCACGCTCACCTGCTATGTCATTCCTTACATCTGGTATGCCGTCTGCAACCTTCTCGGACTTGAATATCCCGATTTTCTCTGTGCCGGCATTCCCGGATTGCTGCGCTCCGTCGTCTATTCTCTGTTTATCATCGGAATTGCAGCCTTGCTGAAACGAGCCGGCATCCGTCTTAAGATCTAATGACGACTGCATAGTTACTTCGTTTTGTGGTATTCTACGTCCGTCGGAATGAAATTTACTGCAGAAATAGAACTTCTACGTCCGTCAGAATGGTATTTACCACGGAAATAGAACTTCTACGTCCGTCGGAATGG
>CAZIVE010000017.1:8569-23574 GCA_964542435.1 uncultured Parabacteroides sp. | reverse complement strand
GGAATGGTATTTACCGGAGAAAAAGCATTCCTACGTCTGTCGGAATGGCATTTACTGCGGAAATAGGACTTTTACAAACGTAGGAATATCAAAGAGGGATTGAATGAGTTTCTTTCAAAAAAAAATCCTCCGTTCGGGTTGTGGTCTGTTCCGAACGGAGGAGAAAATATGCAATGAAACGTGATACGTTTATTTTATGGACGGCCGCCCATGCCGCCACCACCGCCCATGCCGGTGGAGACGTTACCTACGGTTGTGACCATGGAGCTGACCGAGACGCTTTGCAAGGTTGAGGCGCCGCTGAGCGTTCCCGAGGTATAAAGTCCATGGAAGGCTGTTCCGCCGGAGATCGTTCCGCCGGAAGCGAGCGTATAGCTGCTGCCGGAGCTGATGGAGGGCGAACTGATGAACAGCGTCATTGACTGGAGCGTTCTGGGCAGTGTCCATGCCAGGATGAGCGAACCGTCGGAAGCGGAGAGGCTGACCAATGTGTTTTGCGAGCCGCTGCCGCCATAGAGGATGGTAGGCTGTTTTCCGGAAGTACTGGGAGAGGTCGTTCCTCCACCCATGCCGACGATGGTGCCGCCGTTGATGAGGAAGGTGTTGTTGTCGCAGTCGAAAGCATCTTCGGGTTGCGATGCTCCTGATCCGATGATGGTGCCGCCGTTGAAGGTCATCGTTCCGTTGGAGTCGATGGCGTCGTTGGTCGTACTATACACATAGACTTTGCCGTCGTTGATCTCCAGATATTTGGCAGCATTGATGCCGTCGTCCACGGCATTCACTTCGATCGTGCCGCCATTGATGGTGAGCGTGTTCTTGCTCTCGATGCCTTCGGCTTCGCTGGCATTGGTCTTCACGCTGATGGTGCCGGCGTTGATCGTCAGGTTGCCGAGGCTCTTGATGCCTTTACCTGAAGCACCGGTCGTCGTGATCCCTATTTCTCCGCCATTGATGATGATGTAAGGATCGGAATCGGTCCCTTCGTAGGAGGTGGTGATGCCGTCGTCTGCGCAGTTGACGGTCAGCGAGCCGTCGTTGATGAGGATATAGCCTTCGTCACATTCAATGCCGTCGCTGCTGCTCTGTATGTTGACCGTCCCGCCGTCCATCACGAAGGCGTCATTGGCATGAATGCCGTCGGTAGTCGATGTGATGGCGATGTTGCCTTCGAAGATACGGATGTAATCGTCGCTGCAGATGCCGTGTTTGTAGTTGCTCTTCACCTTCAGGGAACCGTTGCCGTTGAAGATGAGTTGTCCTTCGCTGAAGAGGCAGCCTTTCATGTCCTCATCGTCCGATGTGGTGTACGACGAACCGTCGGTGAGCGTGTTGCTCGTGCCATCGACCAGTTCCACGAAGATACGTTTCTTCGATTGGATGTTGATGGCAGCGCCGTCGTTGTTGGTGATGCTGGTGCCGTTGAGCGCCAGTTGGAATTTGTTGTCGCTGTAGATCTTGAGCGATCCGTTGCTGGTCGTCCCGGAAACTTCATAGCGTACGTTGTCTGCCGTCGAAGTGATGGTGACATCGCCTCCGCTGACCGAAGCCGTCACGCCGTCGATGGAGTTCGTTACAGTGGACGTGGCGCCCATCGCAATCTTTACCGTGCTGGTAAAGGAGTAGTTGCTTACCAGATCGCTGTCGTCATCGGGAGTGGATGAGGCAGATGAACTTGTCGTGTTGTTGCTGTCGATCACATCCTCGTCGGTATCGTCACCGCTGCAGCGCGCAAACGCCATAACCATTGCAAGCGCCATGACAACGCTGCAAGCGCTTTGAAACATCGTTTTCACTTTCATCTTAGTCTTGACTTTTTGATTGTTACGTTTGCAATAAAACGAAGCATCCCTTTTTTTATATCAAAATGATCGGTGAAGAGATCGTACAAATCTGTTAAAGGATCCATCGGGTCGGTGACAGACCCCAAATGTTAATTATCGACTGAAAAGGGCCGTTGGCAGATTCTATTTTGCCGGAAGATGACAATGCGTTTCATTTGCCAGTGTAAAATTCAAAACAGAGTCCGATACAATAAAAGAAACAGTCTATGGAGCAGTGATACTTAGATAAGAACAAATAAGTATAACAACAATGGAAGAGGCGCTAATCGACACGACGAGCCGTCTGTTCACACCGATCTCTTTAGCGGAGATGGAACAGGTTCGTCTCATGAATCGGATCGATACGAAATATGTCACGACTCCGGAAAATCTGCTCATTCTCCTGCAAAGCATGCAGGACGACTATTTCATCCAGGAGGTCGAAGGGCTTCGCAACAGCCACTATCGTACCCTCTATTATGATACCGATCAGCTGGAGATGTATATGGCACATCAGGACGGCCGCCGTACGCGTGAAAAAATCCGCATGCGTGACTACCTCGATTCGCATCTCACCTTTCTCGAAGTCAAGGATAAGAACAACAAAGGACGTACGTCGAAGAAACGCATCCGCTTCGACGGAACCGATAACCTTTCGAACAATCCCGAGGCATTGAGCTTCCTGCATCTCTATTCGCATTATAATCCGCATGCATTGAAGCGTCAGGTGGAAAACCGTTTCAACCGCATCACCTTGGTGAACAAAGGTCTGACGGAACGCCTCACGATAGATACCGACATTCATTTCCGTAACCTGGCGACTGGCATCGAGCAAACGCTGCCTCAGCTGGTCATCATCGAACTCAAGCAGGACGGTCTCTGTCCCTCGTTTGCGAAAGAGCAGCTGCGCGAAATGCACATCCATCCTGCGGGCATCAGCAAATATTGCCTGGGCTCCATCCTCACACATCCGGGAATCAAGTACAACCGGTTTAAAAAGAAAATTAGAAAGATTGACAAACTGACAAAGGTAACACCATGGATTTATTAGCAGACATGACGAGCGACGACGCTCTTCTCCAAGGCGCAGTGGCCGACCCGGGCGATCTGACATCGCTGGTGGTTCGTTTTCTTGTGAACTTTATAGTGGTTGGCATCATCATCCACTTCTTCTATTATCCGAAGAGCCGCCGACGCGACTACTATTTCACCTTTTCGCTGATCAACGTGAGCGTCTTTTTCCTGACGTTCCTTCTGGGAAGTGTGAAGCTGAAGATCGGATTCGCACTGGGCATCTTCGCCATCTTCGGGATCATCCGTTACCGTACGGAATCTGTTCCGATCCGCGAAATGACCTATCTGTTCCTCATCATCGCCATCTCGGTCATCAACGCCATGGGCGTACAGATCAGCATCCCCGAACTGGCGGCGACGAATATCCTCTTTATCCTCAGCGTCTGGCTGCTCGAGAGCGAACGCTGGTTGAAACATGTCTCCTGCAAACTGGTCACCTATGATCGCATCCAACTCATCACGCCCGACAAACGCGAAGAGTTGATCGCCGACTTGAAGAAACGGACCGGCCTGAACATCACAAAGGTGGAGATCGGGCACATCGACTTCCTGAAAGACTCGGCCTTCATCAAGATCTATTACGACGACGGATCGCAGGAGATCAACGACATTGAATTCATGCGGCATCTGCCTCGTGAAGGTGAATAATCAATCAATAGAAACTATGTTAAAACAATTTGTTTGGAATTATGATGAATCGATCATTAAAAATAGCAGTGTTGACGCTCATCTGCCTTTTGATAGCGCCGCAGATCTGGGCACAGGACGAGGATTTCGGTACGCAGACTGGAATAGATATAACGAAAAAAATCCTTCCGGGGCTCAATTTTACCCTGGGCGAGGAGTTCCGAACGCGCGACAATCTCAAGACAGCTGACCGCTGGAGTACGGATTTGGGTCTGAGCTATAAAGTCATTCCCTATCTGACGCTCGGCGGAGGGTATGACTTTATCCGCTACAACCATGCGACGAAAGGATGGGAGACGCGCAACCGTTATTATTTCTTCGCCACAGGCCAATATAAGTTCAGCAACTTCAAGCTATCGCTTCGTGAACGGTTTCAAAGCACCAACCGCGTCGGTGTGAAGGAGACGGATACACGTGCCAATCCGAAGCTCTATTTGCGTCACCGGTTGCAACTGGAATATGACATTCCGGATTCGAAGTTCTCTCCGTTTGTCTCGACCGAACTGTATGAGACGCTGAACGATCCGACCGGAAACAGCCTGAACAAATTGCGCTATACGGCAGGTTGCGATTATGATATCAACAAGAGGAATTCCCTTGAACTTTTCTATCGCTATACGAATTTCAAGGATGACGACGATTACAGCGGGCGTCACGTGATCGGTCTGGGTTATTCGTTCAAGTTTTAACAGAAAGGCAGGTTCCAAACCTGCCTTTTCTTTTTATAGGATCTGTCTCCAGTCGTCGCGGAACTGGGCTGTGAAGGTTTTGATGCCCAGTTTCTCAGCCGCCCGGCAGTTGATGGGAGAGTCGTCGATGAGCAATGTCTCCTCAGGACGGATGCCGGCGTGCTGGATGACATATTTGTAGATTTCCGTGTCCGGCTTGCACATTCTCAGTTCGAACGAAAGGTAGATTTGGTTGAAGCAGTTATCGATGGAATAGCCTTTGTTTTCGAAATAGTTTTTCTTGGCCCATTCCCAGTGAAGGATGTTGGTGTTGCTGAGCAGCATCGTGTTGTATCGTTTGCGCAGGTCCATCAGAAATTGTGGCATATCATCAGGCATCTCGCCCAGCATCTTGTTCCAGGCATCGTCGATCTGGCTGTCGCTGGTCTCGCTGCTACTGACTTTCCGTTCTCCCAGTTTGCGGAGGCCGAGACGGAAAGCGGCGGGAGAGATCAGGCCGTGCTCGAAGAGCGTGAACAGATCCTTGGGTTTGAATCCGGTTGTGATGGGTTCGCGTGTGCTGGAAATGCCTATCCGTTCAAAGGCATCCACACAACGGCTTCGTGCCAAGCTGATCAGCACACCCCCGAAATCGATGATGAGATTGTTAATGCCATCCATGTTTTTTCATCTTATAGGTTAACAGCCATTCTTAATACGCATTGTCTGCTTATGCGTCTTGTATTGTATGCAAAGTTACATTATTATTTGATTGGTGTGCTTTTTACATCAGAAAAGAATGGATAATCTCAATAAAATGAAACGAATGGATCGAAATCGACGCAAAAAGATGACATTGTGATCATCTTTGCGGACGATCCGTACCTGGAAGACTAATTGGTCGGTGTCGTGGATGTTCCCGAAGCGATGCCGCTCTTCGAACGCAATACGTTGATGTCGCCGCTCTTCTTGTATTTCTTCCCGTCGGAACCTTTGGCCTCGATGACATAAAAGTAAACGCCCGGATCGATATATCCGCCGCCTTGCTTGCCATCCCATCCTTCAGCCGGATTGGTCCATTCGTAGAGCTGCTTGCCCCAGCGGTTGAAGATCCAGCAATGGAAAGAGGTCAACGATTTGTAGGCAACGCGGAACTCGTCGTTGATTCCGGGAGTCGTTCCGGGAGAGAAGACGTTGGGCACCTTCAGATAGGACTCGCTGATGCTCAGTGAAAACTGTTCCGAGGTGGTGCACGTTCCGGATCGGTCGCTCACTTCCACTTGTGCGACGAACTCTCCGGCATTGGCAAAGGTGTAATCGATCTCTGGTCCTGTGTAGCGTACCAGCGGTTCGGTGGCGGTGATGTCCTGATCTTTCTGGGTCGTGTCGGCCTGGAAGATCTTCCATATATAAAGCGATGCAACGGGATCGTTGGCCACCGCTCTGAAATGAACCGTCACGGGAGCGGAGAGTCCGTCGTCGCCCGTGTACATGTTTTCGGCAGTCTCTGAGACCATCGAAGTATCGGCATGCAGTTCGACGGCCAAGGATGCATAGGTGTCGGTACAAACCGATTGTCCGATTCCGAAATGCTCCGCGTAGGTATCGGGAGAAAGGCAGATCTCCGTGTCGCAGAGAGGCGCCGGAACGGATTGCGTAAAGGGATTGCCACTTAGCGTGACCTCGCTCTTTTTGTCGGAGAAGGATTTGGCATCTTCGTTCCATTCGAGTGTATTGTAGGAGACTGTCATGGTGCGCTTCAGCTCGGTCTGTACGCCTGAAGGCGTATAGAAATACATGTGCGGCAGTTCAGAGTCGGAAGCCAGCAGAATCGTGGAGCACCCGTCAGAAGAACTGGAAACGCGTAGGTTGGATAAGGCAAACGGATAGAGACTGTAGTCGATAATCCATACGTAACGGGAAAGAACGCCCTCTTCCTGTACGAAATAACCGTAGCCTTCGGTGAGATTGCTGACGGTCGAGGTCGTGCCGTTTTGCACGGAAGGAATGGCTTCCGGTTCGAGCGCCTTTGTCTTGTAGCGATACCACTGATGTTTCGCTGTTGTCCCTTCGTATTTGATGGTGACGCCCGACATTCCGGAGACGAGATAGACCTGCAGACGGTCACGCGTGTCATCGTTGGCAAGCAGTGGCGTTCCGTTGCCTCCGCTTACGGTATATTGAGCTTTGACCATCACTGAAAACATCAGTGCCAGCAAGATCCAAAGGGCTTTATTGATAGGTTTCGTATGCATTGTCTCTTCTTTAATTACCTTCCAAAATTAGTATTTATAACGCAGATGCCGTATCTTTGCAGCTAATAAATTGACTGTGAAGATAAGCTGCGCTTCGGCATAATCAAACAAGTTTGTTTCTGCTCTCAGCTTGCATTATCTTTGTCGCGAATAAATTGATCTGAGAATGATGCAGAAAGTATCCATCTATCTAATTGCGTTTGTCCTTTCTTTGGGCTGCATGAACGTGCTTGCCCAACAGACATCCAAGCAATCTACTGTTACTAACGAACAAAAGAATGATATATTTTATCATACGATAGAAGCGGGTGAAACAGTGTATGCCATTGCTACTATGTATGGCGTGACGGCGGAAGATATCTATCGCCTCAATCCGGATAGTCGCAACGGCATCAAGGCGGGCGCACAGCTCAAGATTCCTCAGAGTAAACATGCTACGGCTGCGGGTGCTAAAGCCGGCAATTATGTCTATCACACGATTCTGCCGCGCGAAACGCTCTATTCTCTATCGCTCCGTTATGACATTCCGGCTACGAAGATCATTGATGCCAATCCCGGTCTGTCCGTAGAAACCTTTACGATCGGTAAGACGATCCGCGTGCCCTCTTCGGCCATCGGTACGGCAAAAGCTGCCTTGGCTCCGATGAACAAACCGACCATCACAACAAAGGATTATACAGTAGGAAAGAAAGAGACTATTTTCTTTATTGCACAGAAATTCAATGTCACCACAACGGAACTGGTGCGGATTAATCCGGCTCTGCAGAAGGGCGCCAAGGCAGGAATGGTCATTAAGATCCCGATTCAATCGCAGCAGCAGCCGATAGCGCAGCCGGCAGCTCCAAAGGAGAGAGAGGTGAACGAACTGCTTTCGAAGCCGCGTCCCGTCAAGGAGGTGAATGCGATCAATGTGGCCCTGCTGCTTCCGTTTGCTGTCGGGCCGAGTACTTCGACACAGGCTTCCGCCCGTTTCGTGGAGTATTATGAGGGTCTGCTTCTGGCTGTGGACAGCTTGAAGGGCCAAGGATACAATATCAATCTCTCTGTTTATGACACGGGAAGCGGCACGGCACAGCTGAAGTCGATTCTCGAAGAGGAGGATCTGCTGAATGCCAATCTCATCATCGGCGCCGTGCAGACGGAACAGATCTCGCCGATTGCAGACTTTGCTGCCAAACACAGTATCAACTATGTCATTCCGTTCACATCCAAGAACGACGATGTTTTAAGCAATGCCCACGTGATGCAGATCAATACGCCGCAATCGTATCTCTATTCGAATGCGGTCAAAGAGGCTTGTTCCATCTTCGGAAACGACAATATCATCTTCGTGAACACGGGAGACAGAGAGCAGAAAGATGATTTCATTCACACGCTGAAAAGCGAGATGAAACAGAAGAGAGTGGCCTGGAAAGAAATGCATTATTCCAGTGATACGTTCTCTGCAGATATCGAGAAGCTTCTCAGCCGCGATCATCGCAACGTCGTCATACCGCTGTCGTCATCACTCGAAGCGATCAATAAACTCAAGTCCACGTTGCGCGTGCTCAGCGATGTGAATTCAGAGGGAAAGGTGCCTTACGAAATCACGATGTTCGGCTATCCTGAATGGCAGACCTACACGCGCGATTGCCTGGATGACTTCTATGCGTTGAACGTATATATCTATTCCGGATTCTATGCAGACAATCTCTCGCCTGAAGTCCACAACTTCTATTCATCCTATAAGAAATGGTTCAGCAAGACGCTCATCAACACGTTCCCGAAATATGGCATGCTGGGCTTCGACACCGGAATGTATTTCCTTCAGATGATCCACCGTTACGGAAGCGATTTCGAGGATGACTTCGGCCATTTCCACTACGAAGGTCTGCAGACGGGCTTCAATTTCCACAGAGTGAACAACTGGGGCGGGTTCATCAATACGAACATCTTCATCATTCATTATAACAACAGTGACGATGTCACACGTACGGAAATAAGATGAAACGGTGCCTCTTCTTCATAGTGTTGGCTGTTGCAACCTTGACAACGGGCCGTGCTTCGGCGCAGTCTTTCTTCAGCCGCGAGATGGCGGTGGGAATCACGGGCGGATACAATTTCAGTTCGGTGTCATTCACGCCGAAGGTCAAGCAGGGAATGCAGCAGGGCATAGTGGGCGGCGTCATGCTGCGCTGGATCACTGAGAAGAACCTGGGTATTCAGGCCGAAGTGCTCTACAGCCAGCAGGGATGGAAGGAGAAATTCCCCGATAATCCCGAATACAAATATAGCCGTACGGCCAATTTCGTCGAAGTGCCTTTCCTTACGCACATCTATTTTGGCGGTCAGCATGTCAAGGCTTATGTCAACATGGGACCCTACGTCGGATATCTGCTCAGCGAGAGCACCGAAAGCAATCTCGGTACGGCAACGCCCAATACTACCAACGACCAGCACAATATGGACATCAAGAACAAAGTGGAATGGGGCATCTGCGGCGGTCCGGGTCTTGAGTTTGACACGCCGCTCGGTACCTTCACCTTGGAAGGCCGTTATGCCTATTCTTTCAATGACATTTACGGCACGCGCCGCACCGATGTTTTCTCGAAAGCTTCCATGTCAACGTTGAGTGCGCGCATCACCTATCTGATCCCGATCAAGAAAGATTGAAAAAGCCTGCGTTATTCGAACAAGTGCGCAAAATCTGTTTTTCCAAAATCGGGACTGTGTAAGCCTTGTAATGAAAGCGTTCTTCAATGAATTTCTCTATTTTTCACTCTATTTGGCTTAGAAAAACTCGGCGGATTGTAGTATCTTCGCGGATATATCAAACCTAAATGATTAAAAACAATGAAAAAGAAAAGTGTTATGCTGCTTGTCGCCTGTACATTGGCCGGCAGTATCCTGTTTTCATCCTGTGTCGGACAGTTTGCCTTGACAAACCGTCTGCTGAAGTGGAACCGTAGCATCGACAGCAAGTTTGTGAATGAACTGGTGTTCATCGCATTCTGCATCGTGCCTGTATATGAAGTAACCGTGATGGCTGACGCACTGGTGATCAACTCTATTGAGTTCTGGAGCGGTGATAATCCTCTGGCTGCTGTTGGTACTGTTAAGAATGTTCAGGGAACAGACGGCATGTATCAGGTAAAGACGCTTGCCAATGGTTATGAGATCAACAAGAAGGGCGACGCCAAGAAGGTCGATCTCGTCTATAACAAGAGCGACAAGACGTGGAGCGTGGAAGCTGACGGACAGAGCAGCAAGTTGATGCAGATGAAAAGCGATGATGAGGTGGTTATGTATCTCCCTGGCGGACAGAAAATGAATGTCGAATTGAATGCAGCCGGTGTGACCGCTTTCCGCCACGTCGCTTTGGCTGACACCTATTACGCACAACGTTAAACAATATGCACACACACATCCACTCGAACCGCGGCCTTCTGACCGCGGCTCTTTTGATTTCACTCGCTTCACTGAACCTTGTCTCCGCTCAGGAAAAACTGCCCTATTGGAAAGATCTGCAGGTCGTCTCCGTCAATCGAGAGGCTCCGCGTTCGGCTTTCATGAGCTTTCCTGACCAATCTTCGGCACTCAAAGGTCGTTATGCCGACAGTCCCTATTATATGCTGCTCAACGGCGTGTGGAAGTTCCGCTTTGCAGAGGCTTTTAAGGACATGCCCGATGACGTCACCGATCCGGCGACCGACGTGAGTGGATGGAAAGATATCAAAGTGCCCGGGAACTGGGAAGTGCAGGGCTTCGGTACGGCTATTTATACCAATCAGCCGTATGAGTTTGCTCCGTCAAACCCTCAGCCACCGCTGCTTCCCGAAGCCAATCCTGTCGGCGTTTATCGCAGATCGTTTACCGTTCCGTCCGATTGGAAGGATCGGGATATCTATCTGCAGCTTTCGGGCGCCAAGAGTGGTGTGTATGTTTATCTGAACGGGAAAGAGGTCGGCTATAACGAAGATTCCAAGACACCGGCTGATTTCCTATTGAACAAATATCTCAGTCCTGACGGTAAGAATACGCTTGTAATCAAGATCTTCCGCTGGAGCACAGGCTCTTATCTGGAGTGTCAGGATTTCTGGCGCATGAGCGGCATCGAACGCGATGTCTTTCTCTGGTCACAGCCGAAGACCGCCGTACAGGATTATCATATCGTATCTACTTTGGACGACAGTTATCTGAACGGCATCTTCCGCATGGCTGTCGAACTGAAAAATCATTCTGACAAGACCGAGAATCTCTCCCTGTCGTATGATCTGCTGGATGTAGCCGGAAAGAGCGTGGCTTCCGACAATCAGTCGGTCTGGGTGGGAACAACGCACAACGCTACGGCCTCTTTCGAGACGATGCTCAAGAATGTTTCCGCCTGGAGTGCCGAACATCCCAATCTCTACAAGTTGCTGATGACGGTGAAAGCAGACGGAAAAGTCGTGGAGGTCATTCCTGTGCAGGTCGGCTTCCGTCGTTTCGAGATGAAGCAGCTGGCTGAGAAAGGTACAAACGGGAAGCCCTATACGGTTTTCCTTTTCAACGGTCAGCCTGTGAAGTTCAGAGGTGTGAACATGCACGAGCACAATCCCGAGACAGGTCATTATGTACCTGAAGAGCTGATGCGCCGTGACATCGAGCTGATGAAGAAGAACAATATCAATGCGGTCCGTCTTTGCCATTATCCGCAGGACTACCGTTTCTACGAACTTTGTGACGAATACGGTCTGTATGTCTATGACGAAGCCAACATCGAATCCCACGGAATGTACTACGATCTGAAACGTGGCGGCACGCTCGGCAATAATCCGGACTGGCTCACTCCTCACATGTATCGTACGGAAAATATGTACGAACGGGATAAGAACTTCCCGTGCGTCACCTTCTGGTCGCTGGGCAATGAGGCCGGAAACGGTTATAATTTCTATCAGACCTATCTATATATTAAAGGTAAAGAGGCCGGCGGCATGAATCGTCCCGTCAATTACGAGCGGGCACAATGGGAATGGAACAGCGACATGTACGTGCCGCAGTATCCTGAAGCCGAATGGTTTGAGAAGATTGGCAAGACAGGCAGTGATCGTCCGGTCATGCCTTCCGAATATGCGCATGCAATGGGCAATTCAACGGGAAGCATCTGGAATCAGTGGCAGGCAATTTACAAATATCCCAATCTACAAGGTGGTTTCATCTGGGATTGGGTGGATCAGGGAATCCTTCAGAAGGATAAGAACGGCCGTCCGTTCTATGCCTATGGTGGAGACTTTGGAAAAGATATGCCGAGCGATGGCAACTTCAACTGCAACGGTCTGGTGAATCCGGATCGTACGCCGCATCCGGGATTGACGGAGGTGAAGTATGCTTATCAGAATATCGGTTTCGAAGCGGTTGATGCACAGATGGGCAAATTCCGCATCACCAATCGTTTCTTTTTTACACCGCTGGATGCATATCCTGTTACCTGGACTTTGGTGAAAGAGGGAAAAGCTGTAAAGAGCGGTGTGCTGCATTTCAAGATAGCTCCGCAAGGCACGGAGGAGATTACGCTTCCGATCGTGAAGGAAATGGCGAAAGCTTCGGGTGAATGGTTTGTCAATTTCTCCGCTCAAAAATCGAATGGAGGTAAGAATATTTCTGGCGAAGAGGTCGCTCACGATCAGTTCCAGGTACATTCAGCATCTCAAGCAAAGGCTGTAAAGCATTCCGGTCCGAAGTTGAATCTGGAAGAGAACGATCAGACGGTTACAGCCTCTTCATCCCGTGTCGCTTTCGTTTTCGATAAGGCAAAAGGCATCGTCACTTCCTACAAAGTGAATGGCAAGGAATATTTCTCCGATGGCTTCGGATTGCAGCCCAACTTCTGGCGCGGACCGACGGATAACGATTATGGCAATGGCTCTCCATCGCGTCTGCAGATTTGGAAACAGAGCAGCCGCAACTTCAAAGTGGAGGAGGTGAAAGGTGGTTCTGAAGGGAACAACAAAACCGTTCAGGTGGCCTATCGTCTGGCTGCAGGCAATCTTTTTACCGTTACCTACACGGTTTATCCGGACGGTGCCGTACATGTAGCCACTCATTTCGCTGCGATCTCCGGCAAACCGGAACTCCCTCGCTTGGGAATGCGTTTCCGCGTTCCGGTATCGATGGAGAATCTTCAGTATTTTGGTCGCGGACCGCAGGAAAACTATGTCGATCGCAACAACGGAACACTGGTCGGTTTATACAGTTCCACCGCGTCTCAACAATATTTCCCTTACGTTCGTCCGCAGGAAAATGGACATCATACCGCTGTCCGTTATCTGACATTGGGTGACAAGCAACGTCTTTCGATCGTAGCCGACAGCCAGCTTGAGTTCAATGCACTTCGGAACAGTGTGGAGGATTTCGATGACGAGGAGGCTGTCAATCTGCCACGTCAATGGAGGAATCTTTCTGCCGCAGAGATCGCCAACCATAACGATGCAGATGCCAAGAACAAGCTGCGCCGTCAGCATCATATCAACGACATCATCCCTCAGAACTATGTGGAGGTTTGTCTGGATCGTATGATGGAAGGTGTCGGTGGATACGACAGCTGGGGCTCGCTTCCCGAGGCGTATGCACGGTTCACTTCCGACAGAGATTACGAATGGGGCTTCACGATGTTGCCGGAATAAACACTATCTTTGCACGACATTTAAGTTTAGAGAGATAGAGATGATTTCAGTTGACGGTTTAAGAGTTGAGTTCGGAGGTTTCACGCTGTTCGATGGTGTGTCGTTTGTCATCAATCCCAAAGACAGAATTGCCCTTGTGGGTAAGAACGGCGCAGGTAAATCCACTCTGCTCAAGATCCTTTCCGGTCATCAGATTCCTTCCGCCGGCTCTGTCTCCATCCAGAAAGATATCTCCATCGGCTATCTTCCGCAGCAGATGCAGCTGACCGACACGCGCACCGTGCGTGAAGAGGCCGAGACAGCTTTCGCCCATATCCATGAGGTGGAGAAGGAGATTGCCGACCTGAACAATCAGCTGGCTGAGCGCACCGACTACGAATCCGATGCCTATCAGAAGATCATCGAACGCCTTACCCATCTCACCGAACAGTTCCAGCTTCTGGGTGGAACCAATTATCAGGCGGAACTGGAGCGTACGTTGATCGGTCTCGGTTTCAACCGGGAAGATTTCGACCGCAATACATCTGAGTTCAGTGGAGGTTGGCGTATGCGAATCGAACTGGCGAAGCTGCTGCTCCGTCGTCCGGAGGTGCTGCTGCTCGATGAGCCCACGAATCATCTCGATATCGAATCCATCCAATGGCTTGAGACCTTCATCGCCACGCGTGCCAATGCCGTGATGCTCGTTTCGCACGACCGCGCCTTCATCGACAATACGACGACGCGGACCATCGAGATCGAGTTGGGTAAGATATACGATTATAAAGTCAAATATTCCGATTATGTAGAGCTTCGCAAGGAACGTCGCGAACAGCAGCTCCGTGCTTACGAGAACCAGCAGAAGATGCTGGCCGACACGGAAGCTTTCATCGAACGTTTCCGCTACAAGCCTACCAAATCCACACAGGTGCAGAGCCGCATCAAACAGCTGGAGAAGGTGGAGCGTATCGAGGTGGACGACATCGACAATTCGGCTATCAGCTTGAAGTTCCCGCCCGCACCGCGTTCCGGTTCCTATCCTCTCATTCTCGAAGATGTAGGCAAGCGTTACGGTGATCATCAGGTGTTCGATCATGCCACATTCATGGTCAGTCGCGGTGAGAAAGTGGCATTCGTCGGAAAGAACGGCGAAGGAAAGTCCACACTCGTCAAGTGTATCATGGGTGAGATTAATGACTTTACCGGCAATCTCAAGATCGGTCACAATGTCATCATCGGCTATTTTGCACAGAACCAGGCACAGCTGCTCGACGAGAATCAGACGGTCTTCGAGACGATCGACAACGTGGCGACCGGTGATATCCGCACCAAGATTCGCGATATTCTCGGTGCCTTCATGTTTGGTGGGGAAGCTTCGGACAAGAAGGTGCGTGTGCTCAGTGGAGGAGAAAAGAGCCGTCTTGCCATGATCCGTCTGCTTCTCGAACCGGTCAATCTGCTGATCCTCGATGAGCCTACGAACCATCTGGATATGCGCTCGAAGGATATCTTGAAGAAGGCGATTGCAGAGTTCGACGGAACGGTGATTGTGGTCAGTCACGACCGCGATTTCCTCAACGGCTTGGTCACGAAGGTGTATGAGTTCGGCAATCAGCGCATCAAAGAGCATCTTGGTGGCATTTATGATTTCCTCGAGCATAAGAAGATGGAGAATCTGCATGAATTGGAACGTACGCAGGCTGTCAAGACTCAAACCGAAGAGGAGGCAGCGCCCACGCAGAACAAGCTCTCCTACGAAGCTTCGAAGGAGCTGAACCGAAATATCAAGAAGGCCGAGAAGGCCGTAGCCGAAGCTGAGAACAAAATTACGGAACTTGAGAACATGATCTCCGAACTGGAACAGAAGATGGCAACTCC
>CAZIVE010000017.1:0-8469 GCA_964542435.1 uncultured Parabacteroides sp. | reverse complement strand
ACAATCTTTCGTCCTGAAAATGAAAAAGGAGGAAAAGCCCCATGAGCGATTCCTCCTATATATATTTTGCGAAAGCAATTTTTTACTTTGCTACTTTTTCCAGACGTTTCATGATGGAGAAGATGAAGGCTGCGGCCAGGAGACAGCAGATGACCAATATGCCCCAAAGCATCCAGAGCTGCATGCCGCCCCAAAGATAACCGATTATGGCGACAGCATAGTTACCGACTGCCGTAGCAGCTAACCAACCACCTTGCATCAAGCCTTTATACTGCGGAGGAGCCACACGCGACACGAATGACAATCCCATCGGACTGAGGAATAGTTCGGCGATAGTCAGTGTGAAATAGGTTCCAATCAACAAGTCGGGCGTTACTGTTCCGTTTACACCGCCGGTTGCCTCAAGTGCAGAAGGCGTGGGAAGACCGACGGAACCGATCGACATGAATATGAATGCAAGGGCAGCGATCAACATGCCATAACCGATCTTGCGCGGAGCAGAAGGCTCCTTTCCCTTGGTGGCGAGCCATGAGAACAATCCCACGGACAGCGGCGTCAGGATGATGATGAAGAACGGGTTGAACTGTTGGAAACGCTGTGGCGTAATACTGATGGTTGCGTCCATTCCGGAGTAGAGCATCCAAGCGCCCGCGCCACCTACGACGAGAGCTACGGCAGCAAATATTTTGGAACGTGCAGATTTGGAGGTGATCAGCGCAATCAATCCATAGAATGCAATGATGATCATCACCATGTTGGGAAGTCCGAAACTGAAGCGGTCGAAGCCGGAGACAGCGTTGACCGTGTAGTCGCGAGCAAACCAAGTCAGCGTAAGTCCGTTCTGATGGAAAGCCATCCAGAAGAAGATCACTACGGCAAATACGAGGCAGAGAGCGGTCACACGTTCTTTGGTTTCAGCAGGAGAAATTGCTTCGGGACTGGTATGCGTACCATTTTTCTTGTCAGCCAAAGCCTCTTCACGAGCCGTGACGTCAGCCGATTTGTAAGCTTTGCGGAAGACGAGGAAGATGGCCAGTGAGATGATCAGCGAGATACAGGCAACGCCGAATCCATAGTTATAAGCCTCGGAGAGTTTGTCTATGTACATCTGTCCGAATCCTGCAAGGTTCTGAGATGCATTCGGTATCTGTTCGTTGGCAAATTGTGTGAGCTGCTGCAATCCGTCAGGCGTGATCGTCTTGTCGAGCAACTGATGGGCCAGTGATGGAATGGATGCGTTGTAGAAGAGTCCGGCTTTTCCAAGAAAATGGTTTGTGACAGCTTCGGCAGCACTCGGAGCGAAGAAGGCGCCGATGTTGATGCACATGTAGAAGATGCTGTACGCCAAATCTCGTTTGGAACTGTACTTCGGAGCGTCGTAAAGGTTACCTACCAAAGCCTGGAGGTTGCCTTTGAAGAATCCTGTTCCCAGAGCAATAAGAGCCAGGGCACCGAACATCATCAGTTCGGCTGCGGTGTTCGTGCCGCTCGGAATGGCCAGAAGCAGATATCCGAGGAACATGACGATGACTCCGAGGATGATCGTCTTGCCGTAGCCCAATACTTTGTCGGCAAGCAGACCTCCGAAGATCGGAAGGAAATAGACCAAAGCCAGGAAGCTGGCGAAGATCGTACTGGTGGTTTTCGGAGCGAATCCGAACTTGGCCTGTATGAACAGAACGAAGATGGCCAACATGGTGTAGTAACCGAATCGTTCTCCCATATTGGCAAATGCAAGGACAAAAAGTCCTTTAGGGTGATCTTTTAACATGATATTTTAGTTTGAGGTTATAAAAAAAGAATTACTGAATGATCTGTTTGAGCGCGCCTGTTTCGGGATAGAAGTAAACCTTAACGGGTGCCTTCTTGTCTTCGAACATGACAGGAGCAAGACCCTCTTGCGAACCGAACTGCGTGATTTGGATCTCGGCTGCATAGAGCACTTTGCCGTCCATCGTAATCGTTACGTTGGCTTTGCCGGGTACATTATATATAATGCCCTTCAATGATTTCTCTTTCTTTTCGGCCTCTTTCGGATCGAGCGTAGGCGCTTTTTCCGTGGCTTTGAGATTCAGGTAAACAGGCGTTCCGCCTAAGTCGTCAGCGGCAACGATGCCAAGACGTTTGGAGAAGCGGAAGAGAATATCGTTGTTGAGGTCACTGTCGGGAACAACGGTGAAATCGGAAGAAAACTGCTCGCGTGTGGTTGTGCCAGTGAAAAGTTCTGTCAGTGCGGCTTCCTGTGCTTGCAGCTGCTGTATGACCAGTTCCATGGCTTTGCCATCAGGCGGCAGATTGTCGGCATCGCCGGTCAGAATGTTGAGTCGGCTTTCACGGATGTGATAGATCTGCTTGGCAGCCACTTCTGCCTGTTTGGTGGTAGAACCTGCCATGAGCAGCTCTTCAGGGAGCACGGAACTCTTATTGATGTTGGCCATTGCTTTTGATGAATCTTTTGCCGAGGTATTGGATGAGGTATCTACGGCCGCCTCATAAGGAGCATTGATGGTGCAAAGCAGACCGTCTTCCGTCAGCATGCAGTAGGGCGCGGATGTGCCTTGCTTGAACGAGACGATGTAGGTCTTGTCCGGATTGGGAACGCCTTTATTCTGAATGGTGACCTTGCCAAACTCGTAATAGACATGGTCATCCGTATTGACATCTTTTATGTTCAGATATTTTTCTGCATATTGGTAATAAGGGCCTGCTTTGCAGGTGACTTTCGTAAACTCTGCATGAATAGCGAGAGTGGTACGAGGAAGTGAATAGGTGATTCCGAAATCGTTAGCTTTGACTGCATTTTTCTGCACCACCTTTGTTTGAGCTACAAGAGGTAGCGTAAGCAATAGTGAGGCTATGATGAAATAATACTTCATGATCTGTTTAGTTCATTCAATAATTGTCTTGCAAATCTATGAATTATTTTTGTAGCAGCAAATTACGCCGTGGTTTTTATTACCTTTGTCGTTGTAATCAACCACGAAGATAGGCTGCGTCTCGGGATAATTAAAGCAAGCTTTGCTTCTCCACTCGACTTGCACTATCTTTGTCGTTGTAAATAACCACGAAGATAGGCCGCGTCTCAGGATAATCAAAGCAAGCTTTGCTTCTCCACTCGACTTGCACTATCTTTGTCGCGTAAACAAAAGAACTAAGTTTAGAGAGATGAGTCCGAGAACGAAGAAGATCATTAAGGCATTCTGGATATTCTATGCATCCGTCATGGTGGTGATTGTGCTGCTGTTTTTCCTAATTGCCAAAGGTGCTATAGGTTATATGCCGCCAGTGGAGCAGCTTGAAAACCCTATCGACAAATATGCTTCTCAGGTGATTTCCGCTGATGGAAAACTTCTGGGCAGCTTTGCTCACAGTGATGACAATCGTATTTATACTAATTATGAGGATCTGTCGCCTCAGCTGATCAATGCTCTGATTGCGACGGAAGACGCCCGCTTCAGATCGCATAGCGGCATCGATGTGCTCGGCTTGATGCGTGCCGTCGTGAAACGGGGTATCTTTTGGCAGAAGAGTGGAGGTGGTGGCAGTACCATCACGCAGCAGCTTGCCAAGCAGCTTTTTTCACCCAGTGCCAACAGTCTCCTGCAACGTTTCTTCCAGAAACCAATCGAATGGGTGATTGCTGTACAACTGGAACGCTATTATACAAAGGAAGAGATCGTCAACATGTATCTCAACAAGTTCGATTTCCTCTATAATGCAGTGGGTATCGAATCTGCCGCTCATGTTTATTTCGGTAAGACGCCAAAGACGTTGAACATTGAGGAGAGTGCGACATTGGTCGGTATGTGCAAGAATCCATCCTATTTCAATCCGGTCCGGAAAAATGAGAGGACGCGTGGACGTCGTAATGTCGTTCTAGATCAAATGCGTAAAGGTGGATATATCACACGTGAAGAGTGTGATTCTTTGAAGGCGCTTCCTTTGAAAATCCATTTCACACGTATGGATCACAAAGAGGGTTTGGCTCCCTATTTCCGTGAATATCTTCGTCTGACCATGACAGCCAAAAAACCGCATCGCGGCGATTATGCAAAGTGGCAGATGCAGCAATATTCCGACGACTCGCTTGCCTGGGAAACCAATCCGCTCTACGGCTGGTGCAACAAGAACAAGAAAGCTGACGGAAGCAACTACGATATCTATTCCGACGGACTGAAGATTTATACTACTATCGATTCCCGTATGCAGCAGTATGCTGAAGAGGCTGTCCGTGAGCACATGGGTGGAACGGTACAGCCACAGTTCTTCCGTGAAAAGGGAAGGCTGGCATCTGCTCCGTTCTCCAGTGAACTTCGTCCGGGGCAGGTGGATACAATCTTGATTCGCGCTATGCATCAGACCGACCGCTATCGTTACATGCGTGATGAAGGCATGACGGAGTCCGAGATGATGGCAGCGTTCAAGAAGCCTGTAGAGATGAATGTATTCACCTGGAACGGCGGACGAGACACCATCATGTCACCGTGGGATTCTATCCGTTATTACAAGAGTTTCCTGCGTACCGCCTTCATGTCGATGGATCCGCGAACAGGACAGGTGAAAGCGTATGTTGGAGGCATTGACTTCAATACGTTCCAATATGATATGATCAATGGTGGCCGTCGTCAGATCGGATCTACCATCAAGCCGCTCCTTTATTCCATGGCTATGATCGAAGGCTTTACGCCTTGTGATAAGATGCTGCATGTACAGCCGCAGTTGCGCGATGAGAACGGACAGCTTTGGGCGCCGCGAAATGCAGGAGCGAAACGTGTGGGACAGATGGTCAGTATCGAGTGGGGTTTGCAGAACTCTTCCAACTGGGTTACGGCTTATCTGATGAGCCAGCTCTCACCTTATACCTTTGTTCGTCTGCTCCATTCCTATGGATTCAAAAACTATATCGATCCTGTGATCTCTGTCTGTCTCGGTACGCCGGATGTCTCGGTAGGAGAGATGGTAGGAGCCTATTCCGTATTTGCCAACAAGGGAATCCGCGTCGAGCCACTGTATGTGACGCGTATCGAGGATTCGTACGGCAATGTATTGGCCACCTTGACGCCTCAGATGCGTGATGTGCTCACCGAAGATGCAACCTATAAGATGCTTCACATGCTCCGCAGCGTTATCGATGGCGGAACAGGTAGCCGCGTGCGTTATCGTTACAACATCACGGCTCCGATGGGAGGCAAGACCGGTACAACACAGAACAATTCCGATGGTTGGTTCATGGGATTCACGCCTTCGCTCGTCTCCGGATGCTGGGTCGGCGGTGAAGATCGTTCCATCCATTTCGATAACATGACCGAAGGACAAGGTGCCAGCATGGCATTGCCTATCTACGGTCTGTTCATGCAGAAGGTTTATGCCGATCCTCGTTTGGGTTATTCTCAGAGTGAGAACTTCGAAGTTCCGCAGGAATATTCCAATCCATGCGTGGTCGTTTCCAACAATGACAACGTGCAGCGGCAGAATAATGCTGCCACCAAAGATGACAAGCCCGACGAATCGGGTGGCATGGACAAACTCTTCCAATGATCTTGCATGTTCTTCTTGTGATTGGTGCAAAACCACGACGGAATAAGATTCAAAACAGGTTTGTTGTAACGTTTTGTCCGGAAGGATGTTTCATTTTGTCCTAAAAAGCTATTCTTGATATGCAGCTTTGTATATCATAGGATTTATTGTATATATTTGCGAATCTTTCTTTGGAAATATTGTTAGGGTATTTAATCTATGAATAGCATAATATGGATCTATTGAAAAATACTAGTAAAAAAGTAAGCATCCTCTTTTTCCTCTTTGTCTTATTGTCTGTTGCAGTCGTTCATGCGGATGTTTATCAGATCGATTCAATAAACAAACTGTATGTAAAGGATGCCCGTTTGGCACGGATTCGTATAGACAGTCTTCAACGGAGATGTGAGGAGTCCGATTATAGAGAGTGTGGTCGAAGTCAGTTGGAAGTTGTTTACAGTCTGATATGCTCCTATCTGAATGAACCGGCTCTTTCCATTAAACATGCCAACAACGCCTATTTGTATTCTTCGAAAGACAGGTATTATGGGGATCTATTAACTTCTCTTCAAATACTCATTGACAATGAACTGAATCTCGGATTCAATAAGCTGGCTGTTGAACATACCCTTCTGTTGAAAAAGGAAGCAGAGAAATCTCCTGAGATTTACAGAGGATATTTCGTCCCTACCGCTTTAAAGTACCTCTCTCTTTCCTATTCAAAGAATGAAATCGGGAAGTGCAATGAAATGCTGGATGAGGCGATACGCATTTCTAAAGGAACAAGTGACGAATATATCTTATTTTATGAGATATCGATTTGGAGGGCAAAATGCTACTTGAATGTGAAAGATTATGCGCGGGCAGAACAAATATTCATCGATATCCTTCGCCATCTAAAGTCGGATTCGAAATATCAAAGAGGCCATATTGACAAGGTAGGATATGACATCCACTATCTGAATATCTATACGCAACTGGCAATCGTGTATGTTTATTTGAATAGGAACACGGATGCAGAGATTACATTCAACAAAGCTATGGCGCTTTACGAGAAATACCCTGACGTGCCGGAAGTGAAAAACAGAATTGCACAATATCTGTTACTTACCAGCCAATATGATGAACTCGACAAGTTTGTCGAACCACTGATTGACACAAGTGTCCAGTCCAAGGAAATGTTGCAGTTGATGCAAATGCTGTTACAGTCCTATTTGGTTCAAGGAAATGAGACAAAAGCCAAGGATCTCTATCCCCAATATATATCGCTCGATGATACCATTAAATTGCGTACCAGCGACTGCGCCATAGAAGAATTGAATATCGCATACAATACCTCTCAGCTGCAAAAGAAAATAGCCTTGCAGAAAACCTATCTTGCATTCGGCAGCACCATTCTTGTCTTGTTGTCGTTCATAGTCGTGTCCATTATTATTTACAACAGACGATTGAAACGACTATATAAATCGGCTCTTCAAAGGATTGAAGAATTCATGGAGCAGCAGAAAGAGATAACACGTGTGAATGAGAGCATCAAAGATAGAGCGGCAGAGACGGAATATGAAAAACTGTTCCTGCAATTGGACGAAAGGATCAAACGGGACAAACCCTATCTTGATTTTATGTTCGGACGTGACGAATTGGCGGTCTTTGCCAATCTTGACAAGAACAAGCTTACCGAGGTAATCAAGGCGGGTGCCAAGGTTACTCCCAGCAAATATCTGAACCAACTTCGAATTGTCTGTTCGATTGAACTGCTCAAAACAAAACCGGAATATTCCATCGAAGCCATAGCCAAAGATTCCGGTTTCGGTACCCGTACAACCTTTTACAGAGTGTTTACCGACTCATTCGGCATAACCCCAAAGCAATTTCGAGAAAAGATAATCCAATAGGATCTGCCGAATAATCGGATTGATCTTTGAGTCTCCTCCTCCTGGTTGTCAGCGGGAGGATGCTTTTTTTGTAGGCTTCAAAATGATAAAATCGTTCGAAATTGATGATAAAATAATCCAAACAGCATTATTTTGCTTCAGTTCTTGATTATACTTTCATTATCTTTGGTCAGTTTCTTCTTTCTTTGTACTGTTTGGAGAGAACGAAAAAATGTCAAATCATACATTTAAATAAATACACTGTTATGAAGATCAGATTTATGGCGATGCTGCTGGGTGCGGCTGCCTTTTCCACTGCTCCGTTGCTGGCACAATATCCCGGCCAGAATGCGGACAAGATGAAAGTTCAGACGGTTGTACCGTTTAAGGCGCTTTCTTTTGATTATGCCGATGTGCATCTACTCAATGGCCCGTTCAAGACAGCCATGGAGATCGACCAGAAATGGTTGAAGACGGCTGATGTGGATCGTTTTATGCACAACTATCGTGTGACAGCCGGTCTGCCTTCTCATGCGCAGGCTTTCGGAGGCTGGGAATCTCTCGACACGGAGCTTCGCGGACATTCTTTGGGCCACATGCTTACCGCATTGGCTGAAATGTATGCGACGACAGGTGACAAACAGTACAAAGACAAGGGAACGGAATTCGTTAAAGACCTTGCGGAATGTCAGACAGCGCTGGGCACCAGCGGTTATCTGAGCGCATTCCCGGAGAAGCTGGTCGATCGTGCCATCGCAGGACAACCTGTGTGGGCACCTTGGTACACACTTCATAAGATCTTTGCCGGATTGATTGATCAATATAATATCTGTGGCAACCAGCAGGCTTTGGATGTGGCTGTCAAGATGGGCAACTGGGCATACAACAAGCTGAATCCTCTTACTCATGAACAGTTGCAGCTGATGCTGCGCGAGGAGTTTGGCGGTATGGAAGAGGCCATGTACAATCTCTATGCAGCAACCGGTGACAAGCGTTTCAAGGAACTGGCCGAGAAGTTCTGGCACGACGAGGTTTTCAATCCTTTGGAAAAGAATGAAGACAAACTGAACGGTCATCA
>CAZIVE010000016.1:15621-34995 GCA_964542435.1 uncultured Parabacteroides sp. | reverse complement strand
ACGAATAAACAAGGCTTTGGGGATTTATTACGCAAACTAGCCCCTTAATTATAAAGATGTGGTTCAAGAGGAATACATAAAGAGGAAGCATTTATATGGGTCTTATAATCCGCGAAGGCGTCTTTAATACAGCCTATCTGAATTATTCGCGAGGCTTATACACGTACGAAAATAGCACGACTCATCTGCTCTAATGACTTATTATTATCGGACAACAATAATTTCTAATGACCGATTCGGATTAAAAAAACACGAAGCGGCGACCTTTATGAAGTTCTCATGTTTCTATCCATGAGAAGCTTCTTCAAGGCCTCCGCTTCGCGGCTTTTACTAAAGATTTATCTTCTCTCCTATTTCTGATCCTTCAGGAAACGTGCCGTGACATACATGCCGGGGCGAAACTGCGGGACCATCTTGTCGATGCGGGCATAGATCTCCGATGAACGATTGGACGGATCCACACTCTGTCCGACGGAGATGACCGTGGCGTCATAAGCTTTGTCACCCAAACTGTTGGCACGGAATTTCAGACGCGTACCGACCTTCACGGCAACGATGTCTTTCTCGTAAGAGACCAGACGCAGCATGGCCGAACTCTTATCCACAATCTCGCACAATACGTCGCCCGTATTCATATATTTGCCGATGTTCATGGAGACGCTGGATACGTAACCGCTGATCGGTGCGCGAACAATCAGAAATTGCTGGATACCTTTCGTGAGCAGTGTGGTTGGCGTTACGCCTAACAGACTGAGTTGTGCGGCGGCGGACTGCATCTTGCTTCGCATGGCGAGATATTCAGCTTTGCTCTGCTGGAATTTCTTCTCGGAAGCTGCCTGCCCTTCAAGCAATGACTTCTGACGTTCATACTCCTTCTGCAGGTATTCCACCTGTGCCTGACTCTCCAAATAGGACTGCTGCAAAGTGATGAACTCCGGATTCTCAAGCGTAGCGACCACAGCTCCACGGGCGATGAACTGCCCAGGCAACAGGTTGGTATGTTTCACTACGCCGCCCATGGTCAGTGCGACCGTGGCATTCTTCAGCGGTGGAAGAACGATGGTTCCGTTGAAAAGAACCTCGTTGGGTTTGGATGTAGCAGCTGTCAATCCGTCCACGGTAGCCGAATCCGTAGCCATGTCAGAGGCTGTATCTGTTGCCTCGGCAGTCGTATCGGCGGCCGCTTCCGTAGTCGATGTCTGTTTGCTTCCGCCTCCACATGAGACGAGTGCTAAAAGAAGTATGGGATAAAATATTCTGTTCATGACTCTATCATTTATATAATTCATATTCTAATGCTGCGATATTGTATTGATAAACCGTTTCGATGTAATTGCGCTGGATGTCGCGGGCTGTCGAGACCGAAAGAATGTAGTCAGCGATGCTTGTCTCATTGTTCTGGAGTTGCAGCTTGGCACTGTTGAGCAGCTGCTGCGCCTCTTTCAATGCCGAAGCATTGTAATGGTTCAGGCTTTCACTGTAACGGCGGAGCGACGACTGCAGTTCGGTCACTTTGTTCGAGAGGTTTCGGATGTTGGCATCGGCTTCAAGGCGCGCTGACTGAGCAGCGATCTTGGCCTGTTTCACTTTGCTCGACTGCGGCCAGAAGATGATCGGGAACGATACGCCGACCATCCAGGCATTCAGGTTCTTCAGCGGCAGAATGTCCTGACGCGTGTAACCCATGCTAATCTCCGGAAAGAAATGACTCTTCTCCACATTCACCATGGCCTTCATCACGTCGGCCTGACTATTGAAATAGCCCAGATGTGCCTCCGACAATCCAACGGAATCCTTAGGCGCATAGAAGATCGAGAGAGACGAGTCGGCAGGCTGGATGGGCGTGTCGGCATAGCAGCTCCAACGGAAACGTGCCAGTGACATCTTCTCTTCCTCTTGTGCCTGGAACAGTTTGTTATGCAGTTCGGAAGCATTCGTGGACATCATGTTCTTCTCGAGCAAGGTGATTTCTCCGGCCTTGAACTGTCGGTCAGCAATGTCGCGCAAATCCGTTGCCATCTTCTCTTGATCACGATAGAGTGCACAGAGATTGGCTGCATATTGGTAATAAGCCCAGGCACGTTTCACTTCGGCAGTCACCTCCTTCTCCACCATCGTGCGGTAGTACGTGCCGGATTTGACCTTCGCATTCACCAGCACATTCTTATAATATGGCGTTATCAGTGAACCGAGATTCTGTTCCAAGTTATACTGTTTGTCGTGCTTGTTATCACTGTTGATCTGTCCCCACTGATAGTTGAATGAAGTGGGCTGAGCCTCGAAGTTCTCACCGCGAGAAGCCTTTGCCTGCTGGATAGCCAGTTCAGCCGTCTTGAGGCGAGGATTATTCTTCAGAGCGATGCCAACGGCTTCGTCCAGCGTGACGCTCTGCTGAGCTGACATGAATCCGGGGATCAACAGCAAGAGAGGCAACCATGCGAAGAACGGAATGTGGAACTTCTTTCCAGGACGTGCCCAAGCGAAGAACGAATGGACGATATTGTAAAGGATAGGCAACACGATCAGCGTCAGAATTGTCGAGACGATCAGTCCACCGATGACAACCGTCGCCAACGGACGCTGTACCTCTGCACCTGCAGAAGTCGCGATAGCCATCGGCACGAAGCCCAATGAAGCGACCAAGCCTGTCAGAACTACGGGACGCAGCAACTCAGGCGTTTCCGCCTTGATAATCTTATCTGTTGACATGTGATATTGAGATTGTTTTCTGAGATCATTAAAGCGGTTGATCATAAGCAGACCGTTCAGTACCGCGACGCCGAACAGCGCAATGAAGCCTACACCTGCCGAGATGCTGAACGGCAAGCCGCGCAACCACAGTGCGAGGATACCGCCGATGAGCGAGAGCGGGATCGTGGAGAACACCATGAAGGTGTAGGTGAAATTTCGGAAGGCAAAGAACAGAATCAGCAGAATGAGCATTAGCGCAACGGGAATCACGATCGACAAGGTGTGAATTGCATTCTGCAAGTTTTCAAACTGTCCTCCATACTCGAAGTAATAACCTGGCTTGAGTTTAACATTCTCATTTACCACCTTCTGTATGTTGTTGACAACCTGCTGCACATCTGCATCACGGACGTTTACACCGATAGCAATACGACGCTTCGTCTCGTCACGATTGATCTGCAACGGACCGCTGACCAACTGCACATCGGCTACTTCCGTCATCGGAATGGTCATGCCGTCTGCTGTTCGGATAAACAGCTTGTTCAGATTGAAATCGGCTACCTTATTCATACGGACAACAAGATCAAAACGACGTTCATTCTCGAAAACCACGCCACTGGTTTCACCAGCATAAGCTGTACGGACGATCTTGTTCAGTGTCTCAATGTCGAGTCCATAACGGGCAATCTTGTCACGGTCGTATTTTACAACGAGCTGCGGCAGACCCATAGTCTGCTCCACGATGACATCGGCAGCACCCGGAACCTTTTCCTTGATGAGCTTGGCCACCTTTTTGGCTTGCGTTGCCAGTTCCTGCGTATCTTCGCCATACAGCTTGACTGCGATATCCGCTTTCGATCCGGTCATCAGTTCGTTGAATCGTAACTGGATCGGCTGTGAGAAATTGATCTCGGCACGATTGGCAAGCGGTTCAAGCGCATCCTTCATCTTGGCAACCATCTCAGCACGACTGCTGGCGTTGGTCCATTCCTTCATAGGCTTCATGATGATCATGATGTCAGCATCTTCCACAGCCATCGGGTCAGTAGGCACTTCGGCAGTACCGATCTTGGCAACCACGTGCTTCACTTCATGGAACTTCGTAGTCAATATCTTCTCGGCCTGATTGGTCAGACGAATGCTTTCAGAGAGTGAACTGCCGGCAGGAAGCGTCATCTGCATGGCAAAGTCGCCTTCATCGAGTGTCGGGATGAACTCCGCTCCCAATTTGGTGAAGAGCAACAGTGATGCCAACATAGCACCAAATGCCACGATGACTGTCGTCCACTTGGTTTTCATATTCTTCATGCAGGCGCTCAATGCACGCTGATAGACTCTATTCAGCCAACTGAAGAAGCGGTCGGCAAAACTCTTCTTATCTGAAACTTTCCGTTTCAAGAACAGCGATGCCATCATCGGAACGTACGTCAGTGAAAGAATCAAAGCACCGATGATACAGAAGATCAATGTCTCGGCCATCGGAGTGAAATATTTGCCTTCAATGCCAGTCAGGGTAAGGATTGGGAAGAAAACGATCAGAATAATCAGCACAGCGAACGTAGCAGAACGAATCACCTTCGATGCGCCATTCTGCACCTCTTCGTCCATCTCTTCTCGAGTAAGCGTTCGTCCCCGCAATCGCTTACCATAGATATAGGCCATGATTCCTTCCAGTATCACAATGGATCCATCCACGACGATACCGAAATCCACCGCTCCCAGACTCATCAGATTGGCCGTCACGCCGAAGAGCCGCATCATGATAAAGGCGAACAGCATCGCCAGCGGTATGACAGACGCCACGATAGCGCCCGCTCTGACATCTCCAAGGAAGATGATCAGAACCAGGAAAACGATGATAGCACCTTCGATCAGGTTGTGTGCCACCGTAGAAATGTTACGATTGACCAACTGTGAACGATTCAAATAGGGTTCGATATGAACGCCTGCGGGCAACATCTTCTGTACCTTCTCCACACGAGCCGTCAACTCCTTCGTGACAACGTTGGCATTGGCTCCCTTCAACATCAAGGCGATTCCACCGACACATTCGCCATTACCATCCATCGTCATCGCACCGAAACGTTTCGGAGCACCGAAGCCAACCTTCGCAACGTCACGAATATAAATAGGAATGCCGTTGTGCGTGGTTATAACGATCTTGCCGATATCGTTGATATTGGTAATCATTCCCTCGGAACGGATGTAATAGGCATGCTTACGTTTTTCGATGTAGCTTCCGCCTGTATTCTGATTGTTACGACTGAGTGCCTCGAAAACATCACCGATGGTGACGTTCAATGCAAACAGCGCATCCGGATCCACTGCTACTTCGTATTGCTTCAGATAACCGCCGAAGCTGTTGATCTCAACGATTCCAGGAATACCCGACAGCTGACGTTTCACGATCCAGTCCTGAATGGTACGCAGTTCCATGGCGTCGTACTTGTTCTTATACTTCGGATCAACCTTCAGCACATACTGGTAAATCTCGCCGAGTCCGGTCGTAATAGGCATCATCTCGGGACGCCCAAGCTCCGAAGGAATATCCTGCGAGATGGTTTGAATCTGCTCGCTGATCAATTGCCGCGCATCGAGGATCGGCACACTCTCTTTAAATACGACCGTAACGACAGACAATCCGAAACGGCTCACCGAACGGATTTCCTGTACATTCATAATGTTACGCATCGCGATCTCGATAGGCATCGTTATCAATTTCTCCACCTCTTGGGGCGCAAGCGTCGGTGAAACGGTGACAATCTGAACCTGGTTGTTCGTGATATCGGGAACGGCATCAATGGGCAATGTGGTCATTGCAATAATACCTCCGATAAGCAGGAAGGCGGCTGTCAATCCAACAAACACCTTCTTTTTAATGGAAAAACGTATAATAGCATCAAACATATTCTCTGCTTTTATTTCATTTAATTTACTGCAAATATATCTACTAATCTGGATATACTGTAAAACTAATGTTAAAAGATTGCCATATTGATAAAATCGATAGGCTTTTTGAGTCTGAGAAAATAAAATGTTGCCGTTAATAGAGAATTGGGCTCATTCTGTCACAGATTTCGAAAGACCAAATAGGACGATGATGTTCGTCTAATCCAAGAAACGAAAAGTCCCGCCTCACGTGAGACAGGACCTTTCAAACCATTATATAGATGTATAATTTATCCCTTTGTGAAGGATGCACCCAGATCAACAGTCTTCGAAGAAGGCAGCAAACTCATGAGTGTCGTCATCATCGTAGCGTACGTACTGGGAATGCTCTTCGAAATGAGCGGCTGAAGTACGGTGAGCAACGGCACAACGAGAGATTTCGACATGTAGAATGCAACTTGGGAAGTGGAAGTTTCGATTTTGATACTCATCGGAATGCCATAATAACCGCCTAAGTCGCCGCCGGCATTCGTCAACATCGTCGTGATCTGATCTACCGTCAGGTTATAGGCATCAAGCTGAGATTTGAGGAGAAGTTTGGCGATATCCGTGAGGTTCTTGTCGAATGTGAGGAATACGTTGGCATCTCTGAAACAGTACTGCAACTGCAGTTCATCGGGAACAGAAGTGGTTTTGCCATCCGCTGTCGTCCATTGAATTCCTACAGTGCCATCATCCTTCAAGTTCAAGGTCATCGCTGTGATCTTCGATCCAACAAATCCACCGATAACAGTCTTCACCTGTGGTATCAAAGCATCGACGACGGTATTGCCTGTAATAATATTCAGATACATATCGGCTATGTTCGTACCCGTGCTACCGTCAAAGGTCATCTTCCAAGTGCCCACTTGAGAACCGTTGAAAGAACGGCTTACATCCACATCCAGATAATTGGATGCATAGGTTCCGGTGATTCCGACCGTACAGTTGTTGACAACAGCCGAACCGGAAAAAGTCACATTGGATGACGAACTGGTCAACGTGGCTTCGATCTGTACACTCTCAGCATCTGGAACGACGTTGTTGAGTATGAAGGTAGCCTTGCCATCAGAGGTTGAACTCACTTCCACAGATTTGTTGGCCACAGCCATAGACGAACCGCCTTCATGCAGTCCCAGCGTTCCTCCGGCAAACGTTCCGGCTATTTTCGCACTGTCTGTATTGTCATCATCATCACTACATGCTGTTAGAACTGCTAACATGCAGAACAGCGGAACGAATCCCCATAAAATCTTCTTCATAATCCCAATCATTAATTACTATTTTGAAACAGGCTTGAGAAGATACGAATAACTGTACTTCTTTGCAAGCATTCTGTATTTATCCATTGGTAAGGCACCCCAGCTCGTATCGCCACCCAAACCGCGTTGCTGCAGGTCGATGTTGACAGCTACAATATCTCGTCTGTCAATGTCGCTGATATGCTGTTGCTTCTTCGTCAGTCCCGGATCGAAATCCTCGTCCAGATTATGACGAGCAGTGAAGTTGAGTACCGTATCTACAGCGTCGATTTCCAAGCCGAAGCCTTTATCGTCTGTAAATGTAACACTTCTGATGCCTGTTCTGTTCCCGTTCTCTTGCGGACGAATGTAAGAAAACCCTAAATCGGCCACTTTACTGTCATATCTACCAACAAAAGCGGAACGTTGACGATCCCAATAGTTCTCCTGCGGTCCACGACCGTAATAAGAAACGTTGTCAAAAGATACAGGAAGCTGCATCTTCATTCCGAAGCGTGCCATCTCGGGAAGCGTCAATCCTTCCATATTGATTGAAGAGGTCACTTTCACAGAACCATCATTATTAACGAAGTAAACGACCTGATATTTTGCACCCGTATCATTCAGGATGTAATCGGCTGTCACCTCTACTCCATCGCTGGTCTGATCTTTGGCTTCTACCTTTACTACTTTGTAGTTGCGACCGACCGTTCTCCATACATTGGCAATGATCTGATAGTTTGCTCCAAAGTCATTGTCCGTCGGTGCACGCCAGAAGTTAGGAACAGGCGATGTCGTCAGCAAATCATTGCCGTCTTTCTGATAGGAAACCAACATTCCGTTCAGCAGATTGATCTTACCGCTTACAGAACCGCTGGTAAAACTGAGTGATCCTTGTGTCTTGTCCACTTTCAACGTACCGTCGTGAGAGACTTTCTGAGCGAAATAGTTGTTATCCGGGAAGGCAAGTTGTTCAGAAGCAACCACATGACCGGCAGGAACCAAGTCTGTTGCATACTTCTGTGTGGCCTTCAGATTGAGGAAGTATTCGCATCCGGCTTTCTTCGTAAAGGAAGGAAGAGCGATCGTGACAGGCGTCTTTGTGTCCGGCATGCCTTGTGGTGCGAATGTTCCCGAAGCGATGATCTTGTCATTCTCCTGAAGTGACCATGAATAATCATAGTAGTTCAAGTTGGTAAAGAGGAAATGGTTCGTCAGAGAGATCTTGCCCTTCGACAGATCGTCAGCGGTGAAATACACTCCCTGGTAGGTTTTCTTTACTTCATACAAGCCCGGATGCGGCGTGCGATCGGCACTTACCAATCCATTGGCACAGAAATTCTCGTCGTTGGTCCAGCGATCACCGCCAAAATCTCCGCCATAACCGAAGTAGGTTCTTCCGTTCGGATCCGTTGCCTGTAAACCTTGATCCACCCAATCCCAAATGAAACCACCCTGAAGATGTGGTGAACTGTAGATGACATCCCAATATTCCTGGAAGTTACCCGTGCTGTTGCCCATGGCATGTGCGTATTCACAAAGGATCCAAGGACGGTTGGTGTCCTTACGATCGGCATATTTCTGCAAACGCTGTGGCGAAGTGTACATCCACGCGATGATATCGGAATAAGGTTCGCTCTCCGGAGCACGTTCGCACTGAACCGTACGGCTTGGATCGCGCTGCTTCATCCAGTTGTATGTCTCTTTATAATTCGGTCCGAAAAGACTCTCGTTACCGGTTGACCAACCGATTACACACGGATGGTTTTTGTCTCTTTCCACCATTCTCTGCGTACGGTCCATCAATTGTCCCAGCCAATCGCTGATGAAAGATGGATGACGTGCATGGTCGAACTCATCCAATCCGTGGCATTCGATATTGGCTTCATCAATGACGAAGATGCCATATTTGTCACAAAGCTTGAACATATCCGGACTCTGCGGATAATGGCTCATACGAATGGCATTGATGTTGAACTTCTTCATCAATGTGATATCTTTGATACGCGTCTCGTTGGTCAAAGCATGGCCTGTGAGAGGATTATGTTCGTGAATATCCGTTCCGTGAATGACGATCGGACGTCCATTAATCCAAACCTGCTTGTTCTTCATCTCGATTTTGCGGAATCCGGTCTTGATGGCCGTCATCTCAACGGTGTTGCCTGAAGCATTCTTCAAAGTAACCACGACGTCGTAGAGATTCGGGAACTCACAACTCCAGAGATTCGGAGCCTTCACATTTTGTGAGAAGCTTACCTCCGACTGTTCCCCGGATGCAATGGACGGCAGAGAGAGCTTGTGTGTAAACAGGTTCTTACCGTTCTCCTCGTTCAACGCAACTTCTACATAATAGTTCCCGGCAGCTTTGTCAGTGAAGTTGCGAACCTTGACATCCATTTTGAAGATTCCGTTCTTATAGGAACCATCCAGATCGCCTTTGACAAACATATCTTCCAAGGATACTTTGTTACGGGCAATCAGATAAACGTCACGTTCGATACCGGCCAGACGGAAGAAATCCTGATCTTCCAGATAGGAAGCGTCGCTCCATTTGAACACCTGAACGGCCAGCAGATTCTTTCCACCATGAATGTATTTGGTAATGTCGAACTCGGCAGCTGTCTTCGAAGCCTTCGAATAACCAACCTTCTGTCCGTTTACCCAAACCGTGGCTGCACCTGCGACGGATTCGAAATGCAGGATGATTTCACGATTGTTCCAGCTATCAGGAACTTCGAAGGTACGACGATAGGAACCGATTGGAATGTCATTGTTATCCACATAAGGCGGATTGGCAGGAAAGACATAAGTGGCATTGGTATAGATCGGAATACCGTAACCCTGCAATTCCCAATTGGACGGAACCGTAATATTGCCCCAGTCATATTCGGAATAGTCGGTCTTGTAGAAATCCATAGGACGTTCCGATGGACGATCACTGTACTTGAACCGCCATGTTCCATCGAGCGTCATGACGTACGGAGTAGCGAATTTATCGCCTGTCAAAGCCCTCGTCTTTTGCTGATAGGGAACAAAGGTGGCACGAGGTTTCTCGACACCTTCATTGACCAGTTTGGGATTCTCCCAAAAGTTGCCCTGAGCCTGAAGCGCTGCTCCGATAAGAAGCATACAGGACAAGTAGGTTATTTTCTTCATGTTTAGATATGATTGATGTTAGTTATACAAAGCTGAGCAAGCCTGATTCTTACTTCAGCAACAAAAGTAACACTTATTATTCCTTTCCGCAACAGTTTTTCCGTTTCAAGACAAGAAAAGCGGTGCCCTGAATCAATCAAAGCACCGCTTCTTATATTTAAATGTAAATTGCTACTTACTTGGCAAACTTCAGCGTAGCATTTCCGCTGGCTGAACGAACGACGATTACATAAATTCCATGAACGAAAGCTGACGTTGGAATGTATTTATAATCACTGGTGATCATGCCGTTGGCAACGATGCTGCCCTTCATGTCCACGATCTGATAAGAACCTCTCGAAGCGTTCGATACATAGAAACCGTCAGCGCCGTTGACAATCTTTACATTGCCTGCAGCGATGGTCTCGTTGGCTGTGATGACAGACAAAGCGTTGGAACGGAAATAACCGGTTACCAAAGCATCCGTTGCACCGTTCGGTGTAGCTGTAACCTTAACCAATCCGAGTGTATCGGCAACAGCCAATACATCGTAGTTCTTGCTAACTACATTCGCTGAGTCGTAAGAGATGATGTTAATCAAAGCAGAAGCTCCGGTTGCAGTCATGGAAGGTGTAGCAGTTGCAACCAAAACGGTTGCTGTGTCTTTAGCTGCTGTAGCTTTCTGAATAGTCAGCTTGTAAGGAGCCATCGATGTGCCTGTAGCCAGATCTTCCAGAATCTGTCCCATGAAGGATCTCAAAGCGGCCGTCTTAGTGGTTGAAGTGGCAGTGTAATCAGTCATGGTTGCAATGTCAGAACCGGTATAAACGGAATCCGTCTTGGCTGAAGATTTGTATGCATAGACATCAGCCTTGAGAACCAAGTCCTGAGGAGTTGCCTGTGTCTTGCTGAACCACATCTTGAGGAATTTGCTGGCTGTGGCATTGGTGTATTCTGTCAAATCCAGATATTTAGGAGTCAAAGTCTGCATATCCATTCCGATTGCCGTTTCATACATAGGAACAGGCTGAGCAAAATTGGTGTCGGCAGATGCAACAGCATATACATTAACGCCAATAGCACCCGTTGTCATTAAGGAAATCAAGTTTACTTTTGCCAGATAGTTGTAATCCGGAAGCGTCTTAAGAATGCTCTTCAAACCATCTCCGATCGTGAGCTGAGCATCCGTTGTAGAGGTGGTCTCATTGTACAATGTCTTGATCGTGATAATCGAAAGATTGCTCCAATTAAACGGTGTAGAACTTGCTGTGATGCTAATCGTTCCAATGAGTCCGTCCATCTGACTGTTGATATCGATTTCCGCCAAGCCACTCAGTTTTGAAGAACTGATGAGAATCTTTGTGGGCAGATTCATATTCAAAGAATAACCGGAAATGGCAACGGGCAATGTTGTTGCCTCTTTAGCGAATCCGCTGAATGTAATCTTGATGAACGATCCCAACATCGATGACATAATGGCATTGCTTGAAAGAGCAGATGTATTCAGGATGACACTGTCTGGAAGAACATCCACTGGTGTCTTGCTAGCTCTCAAAGAGGTAGCCATCTTAAAATAGGGAGATGTGGCAAAACTCTCAGCCATTGACTGAGGATCGGCCAAACCTAAAATATCCAAACCGGTCTGTTCCTTTACCTGTTCGAAAACAGCCGGGAACAGTTCTGACTGAATGGAAGCTTTCTGTGCTTCACTCAGTACTGTCTTTTGTGCGAAACCTGTCGTTGATGAGGCTAATAGCACTACTGCTAAACCAAAAGAAGTAATTAATTTATTCATACAATAGTTGATTATTAAAATTGTACATTCATTTTCTAATAGAAACCAACGCAAAAATAAAGAAAAACCCCCAATATATCAAATCTCTGTTCTAACAATCTTCTTTTCAACTCAATCTTTCCGTATTTAAACCAATTCACCCGTTATGTGGATAAAACATAGAGGATCTTTGAATGACTGAGCTCCAATCACTGAAAGAAAAAGTTTTAACCATGGTTGAAAATTGTTTTAACCGTGGTCAAAACATTCTGGCACTATTGTATCAGAAATTTTCAACCATGGTTAAAATATTTTTACATCCGTTGTAATAGACAAAATCAAAAAGGATCAGATGAAACGATTGAACGAAATGGTGAACTCGTTTGTTATAAATCAAAAGTTTAACAGATGATTAAATCTATAAAGACCATGAAAAAGAATTTTGTTTTGGACACAAACGTGATACTTCACGATTACAAATGCTTGGAGAACTTTCAAGAAAATGATGTTTATATTCCTATCGTAGTTCTTGAAGAACTTGATAAATTCAAGAAAGGTAGTGAACAGATCAATTTCAATGCTCGAGAGTTCGTCAGAGGATTGGATGAAATCACAGGCGATGACCTTTTCAAGAAAGGCGCATCTCTGGGCGTTGGTAAAGGAACGCTCCATATCGTAACCGGCGATCCTTATAACCAAAAGATTGCTGAGTCTTTTCCCGAACGTATTCCGGATCATAGAATCCTTTCCTGTGCGTTATGGGTCGCTGAGAAAAATCCGAAGATGAAAACTTTTTTGGTCACGAAAGATGTCAATCTTCGTATGAAAGCTCGCTCTTTGGGAATTCCTGTCGAAGATTACATCACAGATAAGGTGATCAATGTGGATATTTTCGAACGGGCGCAAACAACGTACGAAGGCATTGACGCCGGTTTGATTGATCAGATTTATTCCACACCGGGCGGCATTGATGCCGACTCGCTCGACTTCAAATCCAAACTGGATGCGAATGAATGTTTCATTCTGAAGAGCGACCGCAGCACAGCGATGGTTCGTTTCAATCCTTTCTCCAACAAGATCAAAAAGGTGGACAAAGGAAGCAACTATGGCATTCAGCCGAAGAACTCCGAACAGAGCTTCGCATTCGAAGTGCTCAACGATCCTGACATCAAACTGGTTGCTTTGACGGGAAAAGCCGGAACAGGTAAAACGTTGCTTGCATTGGCTTCGGCATTGAAACAGGCCAACGTTTACAAGCAGATTCTCCTCGCCCGTCCTATCGTGGCTCTTGCCAATAAGGATCTGGGTTTCCTGCCTGGCGATGAACAGCAGAAAGTGGCTCCTTACATGCAGCCTCTGTTTGATAATCTGACGGTTATCAAAGATCAGTTTGCTCCCGGAAGTGCCGATATTCGTCGTATCGACGATATGCAGAAGAGCAATCAACTGGTGATCGAAGCACTTGCATTCATTCGCGGCCGCAGCCTTTCTGAAACATACTGCATCATTGATGAGGCTCAGAACTTGACGCCTCACGAAGTCAAAACCATCATCACCCGAGCAGGCGAAGGTACAAAGATGGTCTTCACGGGCGATATTCAACAGATCGACTCGCCGTATTTGGATGCTCAGAGCAACGGACTTGCTTACATGGTTGATAAAATGAAAGGTCAAGATATTTTTGCTCACGTAAACCTTGTTAAAGGTGAACGTAGTCAATTGTCTGAATTGGCTTCAGATCTTCTCTGATTGACAATCAATAACATAAAAAGGCACGTCTCCATGGCGTGCCTTTTTCGTTTATAAGAAATGTATGAATCTTTATTTTTCCAAAGCGCCGATCAGTTCAGTCACAGAATGGAAACCATGACGATCGCAATACGCATCGATTCCGTCAATCACTTTCAATCCAATGCAAGGATCAATAAAGTTGTATGTTCCGATTTCTACAGCAGAAGCTCCTGCCAGCATAAATTCAATGGCATCTTTAGCTGAAGCGATTCCGCCCAATCCAACGATAGGAATCTGAACTGCTCTATGTGTTTGCCAAACCATCCTCAAAGCAATCGGTTTCACACAAGGTCCTGAAAGTCCACCGGTAATCGTAGAAAGCAAAGGTTTTCTCTTTTCTGCGTCAATGGCCATGCCCAACAATGTGTTGATCAACGAAACAGCATCGGCTCCTTCGGCTTCAACGGCTCGTGCAATCTCCGTAATATCGGTAACGTTTGGCGAAAGCTTGACGATCATCGTCTTGTGATAAACCTCGCGAACGGCCTTCACAACAGAAGCAGCGCCGCAGCAAGTCACACCAAAAGCCATTCCTCCTTGTTTTACGTTCGGACAGGAAATATTCACTTCAATAGCCGGAATCTTGTCGAGAGCATCCAACTTTGCAGCACATTCAGCATACGTCTCTGGCGAAGATCCGGAAACATTCACCATGAAATGCGTGTCAATATCCTTGATTGTGGGATAGATATGATCGATGAAATAATCCACGCCCTTGTTCTGAAGTCCGACAGCATTGAGCATACCTGAAGGAGTTTCGGCCATTCGAGGATAATCATTTCCTTCTCGTGGCAACAAAGTCGTTCCTTTGACAAAGATTCCTCCCAATCGGGAAATATCGAAGAAATCCGCAAACTCTACGCCATATCCAAACGTTCCGGAAGCTGTCGTAACCGGATTCTTCAATCGCAACTCACCTATGTTTACACTTAATTCAGCCATGTCAGTTCCTTACTATTAAACACCGGACCTTCTGTGCAAACGCAAACATTATGTCCCTCTTTATTCTTTTCTACACAGCAAAGACAAGCTCCGACGCCGCAAGCCATCTTGTTTTCCAATGAGACTTCGCAATCAATCCCTTTCGAAGCCGCGAATCGAGCCACAGCTATCATCATCGGCTTCGGTCCGCAGGAATAGATACGATCGAAATTCCTTTCTTTTAATACCGAATGATTGGTTACGAATCCTTTTTCTCCGGCAGAACCATCTTCAGTTGTAACGAACACTTCTCCTTGTGCCCGAAACTGCTCAAGCTGCAACAAATCTCCTGCTGATCGTGCACCCAATAAGAAACAGGGTTGAAAACCTAAATCTTTCAATCTCTTTCCAAGATAAAGCAACGGTGCCGTTCCAACGCCGCCGCCGACAAGCAGGAATCTTTTATCTGAATCGGATTCACCAGGAATCGAGAAGCCGTTGCCTAAAGGATAGACAATGTTAACCGATTCACCAACCTTGAATTCAGCCATACGCTTCGTTCCATCGCCAACAAGTTGAATGAGCAGCCATAACTCGTTGTGCTGATAATCGACAAAATTGATAGAGATAGGTCGTCTCAGAAACGTATTCGGAGACTTATCCACAAGAACCTGCACGAATTGACCGGGCGTCATTTCAGGAAGTGGATTGCTGGAGCGCAATTTTAATAGACAATAATGGGAATGAAGCATCGAATTCTCGACAACCTCCATTTCTGACACGTACTTTTTCATTATCTATGATCTTATCTTCTGACAAAAGTACATCTTATTCCAAAGCTACACAAATACTGTCAGCCTTTATTGATCTTCTCGGGTAGAAACTCTTCGAAAGAATTGTCACTATAGTATATGATTATCCTGCTCACTTCTTTAAAAGGTTTCTCTTTGTATACAATCTGTTGGTTTACAGGAATAATCTGGTTGTTTATGGATGTCTCAACCCCAATTTCCTTGCGATTTTCTGTTGCATCCGCATTCACGGTCGGTAAAACGGCCTCATTTTGCAACAAAGGTGCTTCCGAACTCTCAGAATCGGTATACATTTCGCCTTGACCAAGCAAAAGCCAGTTCGGATTGACAGTCTTAAACCGCTTCATGATCTTTGTGGCAACATCCAGACTTGGATTGTTGCGCCCCGCAATGATATGTGACATAGCTGCACGCTGTATGCCGATCGCTTCGGCGAATTTTGAAGGTGTCATTCCTTCATGACTCATTAATGATAGGATTCTATCTTTCATGTTTACCAATGTCTTTGTTTATCTGCCAATTTGTCAATAATACCGATTCGTTTCCAACTTTAAATGACGCAACAAATATAAATAGAAATTTCCAAAGATATAGTTTAATAATATAAAAATATCAGTTTAAGATTCTAGCACCATAGTTTACAAAAGTCTTATTTACATAAGAAAACTCATTTCCGTCATCAAAAACGGCTTCGTATTTCACTTCAAAAAAATCAGATCAATTAACTAAGTTTTAGTCAAATATGTATCTTAAAACAGCCGATTTTATTAATGTGATACAATTATCCCATCCAAAATAGTGCATAAATTAAACCTAAGATAAAAAAAATTGAATTAATCACATGGCTTTTAGTAATTTACATTATATATAGAGAAGGTATGTAATAAATGTAAATGATTAATAATATTATAACAGTTAAATGAGTTTACATTCATAGCATTCATTTTATGTTTACAAATATACAATATTCATTCTATATTGATGTTCATTCGTTACAAATATAATTATTGATACATTTGGATATCGTTTACAAGTTTAAATTGATTGCGAGGGCATAAGATATCGAGTTGCCATTTTGGCAACTACATGATCATTTCAATGCGGCTTGCTGCGGCTCGATCTGATGAATTTGAATATAAAAGGAAAATTTACGACCTGATGGCCGATTGTTTACAAATAAGCAACTCTCGGAGAGTTTAAATCTGGATAAATAGTTGTAACACTGAGGAATGAATGACAAATTTACTGTTGGCAAAAAGGATCCAAAAGATTAATGGAGTATTTTGTATACAAGTTCTTTCAAAAGTTCATCAGAATCGGCAGCACTATTCACGCCTTTCGACTTTGCATCGGTTCTTCTGATCTCGTCAATCAGATAATAAACCTTCATGGGTTTGAATGAACGCATACCGGACATGTAATTTTCAGTTTGGAAAGAGCTATGGAATCCGAGCAAATACATGATGCCTGCTTCTGTCCTATCTTTTGCATAGAAACAGATCATGAGATTGGCAAAGTAGTTGAAAAGGACGCTCAGCGTAAGCTGAATGGGGTTGTCTTTGGGATCTCTGGCGAAGTACTGGATGATGCGGTTGGACTTCAGAACGTCTTTGACTGAAATCGCTTTCAACAATTCAAAGTTGTTGTACTCTTTACTGATCCCGATGTTTTTCTCAATCAAGTCCGGTGTGACGCTTTTTAAAGACTTCTCAGACATGATTACCGACAACTTGTCCAATTCCTTACTCAAACGCGACAAGTCATTTCCTAAATAATCTGAGAGCATTTGGGCCGCTTTCATGTCAATCGTATAGGAACGTTGATGTATAAAGTCGACGATGAATCGGACCAATTTATAATCGGGAATCTTTTTGGAATCAAAAACGACGCCGTTCTTTTCAGCCGCTAGCGCCAATGTCTTGCGTCTGTCGAGCGTCTTGTATTTATAACAGATGACAAGGATGGTCGATTGAAGCGGCTTTTGGACGTAGGTTGTCAACAACTCTATGTCTTTGATCAGTTGCGCCTCTCGAACGACGACCAGCTGATGTTCAGCCATCATAGGAAAACGACGAGCCGAATTGAGTACGGTCACAGCCGTCACATCGGCTCCGTATAGAATGATCTGGTTAAAATCGCGCTCTTCCTCTTTCAGCACATTGGCAATGAGAAGATCCGAAATCTTATCGATAAAATAGGGCTCTTCGCCCATCAGAACATAGATAGGCGAAAACTGATGCGCTACAATATCTCTACAGATCTGTTCGTAAGTGTTTTCCTTTTTTGCCATAAAATCTTTACCAGCTGAATCGGATGTAACGTGTTGCCTTGCCTTCGATGATCTCCTTCAGAGACTCGATTCCGAGCATGACATGTTCTTCGACAAACAATTTTGTCACCTGTTTATCACTTTCTGTTGTCTTGATACCTGCCTCTTCCATAGGTTTGTCGGAAATCATCAGCAAAGCACCTGTCGGGATCTTATTGGCAAATCCAGCCGTGAGAAGCGTTGCAGATTCCATGTCTATGCCCGTTGCATGCGTTGTGACCAGATAGTTCTTAAAGTCAGTATCGTATTCCCAAACCCTTCGATTGGTGGTATAAACGGTGCCTGTCCAATAATCTTTGCCTCGATTGCGAATGGCTGATGAAATGGCTCTAAGCATAGAGAATGCGGGTAATGACGGTACTTCCGGCGGAAGATAATTATTGGAGGTTCCTTCGCCTCGAATCGCAGCGATTGGCAAAAGGTAATCGCCGAGATTGTTAACCTTCTTCAAGCCGCCGCATTTGCCCAGGAAAAGGACAGATTTCGGCATAATCGCAGAAAGCAGATCCATAATGGTAGCAGCATTGGAACTTCCCATCCCGAAGTTGATGATTGTGATTCCATCGGCTGCTGCATTTGGCATGTGACCGTTCTCACAAAGAACAGGAACGCCATAATGGTTGGCAAATATCTGAACATAATTCGTAAAATTGGTAAGAAGAATATGCTGCGTGAAGTCTTCAAGCTTCCTTTCCGTATATCTTGGCAACCAATTCTCGACAATTTCTTGCTTGGTTTTCATAATTGACTAACTTTGATGTGTAAAAGTAGAACAATCCTTTTGCAAATATACGAAATGCAGCCATTAAATCTTCCTCCATTCGCTATAAAAGTCAAAGAGAACGACGGAGTCAAACTGATCTTTGACCCGCAGAGACAAAAATTTGTCACGCTAACTCCAGAAGAATGGGTCCGTCAGCATTTCGTCAACTATCTGATCACAGTCAAACAATATCCCAAAGATTTGATAGCAAATGAGGTTTCCATACAACTTCATAACACCGCCAAACGATGTGATACGGTCGTTTATGACCATTTTCTAAAGCCGCTGATGATTGTCGAGTACAAAGCACCCACAGTCACGATTACGGCAGAGGTATTCAAGCAGATCGCACGATACAACAGTGCATTGAGAGTACAGTTCCTTGCCATCAGCAATGGACTGGAACATTATTGTTGCAAGATGGATTATGACAAAATGAATTATTCTTTTCTGGAAGAGATTCCTGAATATGCCCTTCTTTTAGGCGATAATCAAGAGAAGAGGTAGCTTTCGATTTTACGATTTCAATGAAAATACTACAATGACTTTTTCGGAGATTTGTAGATATTGGGTGTGACATCAAATTTCTTAATTCCAAAAAATGCGGTGGAATCGAAATTAGTAACAGATTCAGGGAGGATGATGCTTGCTTCATTGTTTGCAGAAGATCTTACAACAGGAGCTTTTTCTTTTTTCTCGTTGAAGAATAAAGAATAGCATAGTATAATTGCAAAGAATGATAATATAACTGGTTTCATATCTTGACTCTTTCTGTTTAGATAGATGCTTTATAAACGCAGAACGCTGCATGATATTGTAAAAAAATCAATATTTTGTGAAAATAGATTCACTTTTCTTATCATCAGCTATTCCTAATACCCATTTCGAAAGACAGAAACTCTCGTTCATGAGCAAAGATTTCCCCATTCTGTTGCCAAAGTTCCAAACTTCGAGGGTAGATGAAAATTCCCTGGATGCAGGATAGCCAA
>CAZIVE010000016.1:0-15521 GCA_964542435.1 uncultured Parabacteroides sp. | reverse complement strand
CCCGTCCGTTATATTCAGCTTCTAATGAAGGATTCGTTTTTATCCGAAATCATCGAAGTGAAGCATCTCACGCGGTACGCCCAGATCATCCAGCATCTTTTCGACAGCCTTTGACATCGGACCAGGACCACACATGTAGTATTCAATATCTTCAGGAGCATCATTGAACTTAAGATAGTTGTCGTAGATGACCTGATGAATGAAACCTGTGTAACCTTTCCAATTCTCTTCAGGGCGAGGATCAGACAATGCGATGTTGAACTTGAAGTTCGGGAATTCTTTTTCAATTTCACGGAAGTCCTCTTCATAGAAGATTTCGTTAGTTGAACGAGCACCGTACCAGTAAGAAACCTTACGACCTGTCTTCAAAGTCTTGAACAGATAAAGCAACTGTGCACGCAGCGGAGCCATACCAACACCACCACCGATGTAAAGCATCTCACGATCCGTATCCTGAATATGGAATTCTCCATAAGGACCTGACATGATTACTTTGTCGCCTGGTTTCAGAGAGAAGATATAAGATGAACCGATACCTGGACTTACATTCATCCAACCGCCGTGAACGCGATCAAAAGGCGGAGTGGCGATACGTACGTTCAACATGATCATATCATCACCTTCAGCAGGATAGTTGGCCATAGAATAGGCTCTAACTGTAGGCGTCGGATTCTTGCAGGTCAAAGGCCACAGTTTGAAATGATCCCAAGCTCCCTTAAAACGATCATCGACATCCATATCGGAATATTTGATGTCGTATGCCGGAATCTTGATCTGTGCATAACTACCTGGCTGGAAATCCATGTGCTCGCCTTTAGGAAGACGAACCTTGAACTCTTTGATGAAGGATGCAAGATTATGATTCGAAACCACTTCGCATTCCCATTCCTTTACTCCAAATACAGATTCAGGAACCTGAACGGACATGTCGTTCTTGACTTTCGTCTGGCAGGCAAGTCTCCAATGATCTTTGATCTGTTTACGATTGAAGAAGCCCTTTTCAGTTGGAAGGATCTCTCCTCCTCCTTCAAGAACCTGTGTGCGGCACTGACCGCATTTACCACCGCCACCGCAAGCAGATGACAGGAAAATGCCACTGCTCTGCAATGATCCCAGTAAAGTTCCACCGATAGGAACCTGAAACTCTTCTTTACCGTTTACCTTCAGGGTAACATTTCCGGAAGGTACCAATTTTGCTTTAGCGTAGAGTAACGCAATTACCAGGATAAGCGTGATCACAAGGAAAACGACTGCTCCTGTTATAAGGGTTAATCCGCCTGACATTAATATTATCATTGTTATTTTACTATTTATGCGTTAATATTAGATCTTAAGTCCCGAGAAGCACATGAACGCCATACCCATGAGAGCGGTGATGATAAAGGAAATACCAAGGCCCTTCAAAGGTTTGGGAATGTTGGAATATGCCAGTCTTTCACGAATAGCGGCCATACCTACGATAGCAAGCATCCAGCCGAGTCCGGAACCTAATCCGTAAACGGTAGCGACACCTACATTCGCGAAATCACGCTGCTGCATGAACAGAGATCCACCGAGGATAGCGCAGTTTACAGCGATCAACGGCAAGAAGATACCTAATGATGCATACAGAGCAGGAGCATATTTCTCGACTACCATCTCAACCAACTGTGTGAACGAAGCAATCACAGCGATGAAAATGATCAGTGCGAGGAAACTTAAGTTTACATTAGCAAAATTGGGACCGAGCCAGCTCAGTGCGCCCTCTTTCAATACGTAATTTTCAAGCAGATAGTTGATAGGCAACGTGCAGACCAGAATAAAGGTGACTGCAAAACCCAAGCCCATGGCTGTCTTTACATTCTTCGAGACTGCAAGGAAAGAACACATACCCAAATAGTATGCGAAAATCATGTTGTCTACAAAGATCGATTTGACAAAAGTGCTTAATAAATCTTCCATTGTTTTCTTTCTTTAATAGTTAACATTAATTTTCCTGCAGTTCTTTGTTCTTCGAACGATGAACCCACACTATGACAGCAATGACGATCAATGCCATTGGCGGCAAAATCATCAAACCATTGTTTACATATCCGCAATCGTAGAATGCCTGAGGAATGACACTGATACCGAATAAGGTACCGGATCCAAGCAGTTCGCGGATGAAACCTACGATCACAAGGATAATGCCATAACCTAAACCATTACCGATACCATCGAGGAACGATTCCCAAGGGCCATTGCCCAAGGCAAACGCTTCCAGACGTCCCATAAGGATACAGTTGGTAATGATCAATCCCACATACACAGAGAGCTGTTTGTTGACATCATAAGCAAAAGCCTTCAAGACTTCACTGACAATCGTCACAAGAGCGGCGCATACAACCAACTGAACGATGATACGAATACGGTTCGGAATGGTTTTACGCAGCAAGGAAATGATCACATTGGCAAATGCAACAACCACCGTAACTGAAATACCCATTACCAGGGCTGATTCCAATTTGGATGTTACAGCAAGTGACGAACAGATACCGAGCATCTGCACAAGCACAGGGTTGTTGATGCTAAGCGGTCCTGTTAATACTGTTTTATTTTTTTCTGATAATAATCCCATTTTCTACTGATTTTTAGAGGTCAAAAACTTATCATAGCCTTTAAGACAGTCAAGAAGCATAGCATTGACACCCTTGCTGGTGATTGTGCCTCCGGAGATTCCGTCTACATAATCCTGACCTGCAATATCAGGTTGCTTGCCCTTCTTAACAACGGCAATGGACTTGAATGTGCCATCCTTATAGATTTGTTTGTCTTTGAAACGTTTGCTGAAATCCGGAGTAGCTATTTCTGCGCCCAGACCAGGAGTTTCTCCTGAGTGACTGAAGTCAGCACCAAAAACAGTGTTCTTATCGTCATTGACTGAGAGATAGCCCCAAATCGGTCCCCAAAGACCTTTGCCCTGAAGTGCTAAGACATATTTCTTCTGTCCATTGACAGTAGCAACAAAAACAGGATACTCGCCACTAGCCTCCACCTTTTCTGCATCGGCAGCAAAAGCATCGCCATCAATCTTCTCACCTTGAGCATTGACCATGAATGCATCTGTGATCAACTCTTTATATTTAGCTTCAGCTTCATTGGGTGAAACTGATACATTAATAGAACGCAGAATCTGTTGACGCTTATCATTGTCTTCATTCTGTTTCTGATAGACATGCAATGCCTGAGCAGTGAAGGCAAGCAGAACAGCAACAAGAATGACCATGACAGCCGAATAAATAATGGTATAAGTATTACCATCGGTATTCAAACCTTTCTTCTTGCCTGTCGATTCCGTTTCCGTATCTGTGATCTCTTCAAATTCTGAACTTGGTGCACCGCAAGCGGGGCAAGAAGCCGGTGCCATATCTCCTTCGTAGATATAGCCACATACTTTACATCTAAATTTCTTTGTAGCCATATTCTTCTTATTTATTGATTTTAGCACGACTGAGACGTTTATTGATATTGGATTCAACTACATAGTAGTCGATCAGCGGAGCAAATACGTTCATCAAGAGGATGGCGAGCATCATACCTTCCGGATAACCGGGGTTCAGGACGCGAATGATGATTGCAAAAGCACCCACAAGCAGACCATAAATGAACTTTCCTTTCTCTGTACGTGCAGATGTTACAGGATCGGTTGCCATGAATACTGCACCGAAGCAGAAACCACCGAGAAGCAGCTGATCAAGTACGCCTGTCTGCATAGAAACGGTTGTTCCGATCAGATTGAAGATACATGACATGGCAGCACCGCCAACGAAAACAGAAATCATCGTTCTCCAGCTTGCAATGCCTGTGATCAACAGAATAATGGCACCGATCAGAATGGCGATCTTAGATGTCTCGCCAATGGAACCGGGAATAAGACCAACGAAAAGATCCATGGAGCTGAGCGGATGTCCCAGAGTATCAACGATGCCCTGGAAATGATCCTTGGCTGCGACTGCGATCTGTCCCAGAGGAGTAGCTCCTGAGAAACCGTCAACAATAGAACCATTACCCATTCCGAATGTCGTACCTGTACGGACGAAAACCTTGTCGCCTGACATGGCAGCAGGGTAAGCGAAGAACAAGAAAGCACGTGTAACAAGTGCTACATTAAATATATTGTAACCTGTGCCACCGAAGACCTCCTTTGCAAAAATGACTGCAAAAGCCGTTGCAACTGCAATCATCCATAATGGAGTATCTACAGGGACAATCATTGGGATCAAAATACCGGAAACCAGGAAACCTTCCTGAATCTCTTCTTTCTTCCACTGAGCAACTGTGAATTCAATACCTAAGCCGACAACATAAGACACGATGATCTGTGGCAATACGGCAAGAAGGCCGAAGACAAAGGTCATCCAGAACCCAGGTTGTGAGCCGATGGCAAGATAATGTTGGTATCCAACATTATACATACCAAAAAGCAAAGCCGGCAACAATGCGATGATAACGACGGTCATCGTTCTCTTCGAATCGATGGAGTCATGAATATGCACGCCTGATTTAGAGGTTGCATTCGGAACATACATAAATGATTCGAATCCCTCGAAAACAGAACGGAACATCGCCAGCTTTCCGCCTTCCTCAAAGTTAGGCTTAATCTTGTTGAGATAATTCCTTAACGCTTTCAATGTATTTAAGTTTTTATTGTTATTAATCCATTTCCTTCCTGAGCTGATCCAATCCGTTGCGAACGATCTTCTGCAACTCAATCTTAGAAGTGTCCACGAACTCGCAGAGAGCGAAATCTTCAGGAGCTACTTCATAAATACCCAGATTCTCCATCTTATCGATATCGAAGGCGATGATGGCTTTCAACAAATATTCAGGAAGAATATCCATCGGGAATACCTTATCATATTCATTCGACATAATCATGGCACGTTTGCCGCCCTTGATTCTGGCATCAATATCATATTCCTTGTTTTTACCGCAAAGCCATGTCAGGTAAGAATGACTTACGCTATACTTTCCGAATCCGGGAACTGCCCATCCGAAGAATTCATTGTAGTCATCTCCTTCTGGAATCGCCGTTATCTGATTGTCATAGCCATGCATATAATCTTCTTTAGTGACTTTCGTTCCGGTAAGAACGTTACCACTGATGAGTCTGACGTGTTCTCCTCCTTCATGCAGACGACCGGCAACAAGACTGTCAATCGTACAACCATAAAGAGCTTTCACATAACCGCGCGTATTCATCTCAGATCCGGTAATGGCAACTAATCTGGTCAAATCGGTTATACCTTTATTAAATAGGCGGCCAATGATGATGACATCGTCCGGATTAATGGTCCAAACGACTTCGCCCTTGTTCACCGGCTTGATATTGTTAATCTGAACGCCTACGTTTCCTGCTGGATGCGGACCTTCAAATTCTACAATCTCTACTCCGGTTGCCTTCAGAGCTGAACCGACTTTCTTTCCAAGATAAACTTTACCGGCGGTGAGCTTTACCAAAGCATCCAGACCGGTCTGAAAATCTTGTTCCTGACCCTTAACAATGAAATCGAAATCGGGAGCAAGAGGAGCCGAATAGAATCCCGGAACAAAGATGTCCCGAGGCTGTATAGAGGGTGAAGCCACGATGTCATACGGACGTTGCTTGATAAAAGGCCAGATACCTGCTTCCAGAATGGCAGCCTTTACCTCTTCCCCATTAAGAGAAGATACACTCTTCTTTCCAAAATCTTCGTACTCGATCTGCGAATCAGGCTGCACAACGATGCTCAGCACTTTACGCTTCTCTCCACGATTCACAGCGGTTACTTCTCCGCTGACGGGTGAACCAAATTTGATTTCGGGACGGTTCTTGTCGATCATTAACGCTGTACCGGCTTTTACCTTGTCTCCGACTTTGACAACGACCTTCGGGAGAATACCGCAATAACTGTCGGGAATGATTGCATAACTTGCGCTCTTTCCACTTGTCAACGGCTCTTCCGGGGCTTTGCCTTTCAGATTGATGTCCAAACCCTTTTTAATCTTGATCACATTTGCCATGATAGAATAAAATTGTTGACTTTAATTTTGCTGCAAAAGTAAACATTTTTTTATGCTTTATGGCAGGTAAATTGAAATATTAGAGAATTATTTCCATAATTTTGCTGTGAAATATAGAAGAAACGATGAAAAAGGAATTATTCTCCTCGCTGATAGCTTTTTTGATGCTCTGCCCGAACTGTCTGCATGCAGCCGGTTATGATACTCAGGTCTTTGACAAGCTGCTAAAATCGCTTCAAGTCGAAGTGGACGGAACAGCTCAAGAAGCTCCTATCATAGAACTCAACGGGAATAAGCAGATTCTGATCGACTTCGACTATCTCTTGCCGGAAGCGGCTCGTTTCGACTATTCCATCATCCATTGCGATGCCGATTGGACGCCATCGGCCTTGGCTCCTATCGAGTACATGGATGGTTTCAACGGCCTTTCAATCAACGACTATTCCAATTCGATCAATACAACGGTACAGTATGTCAACTATCAGCTCTTGTTACCGAATGATGACGTCAAATTCAAAGTTTCGGGCAATTATGTTGTGAAGGTTTATAACGAGGATGATCCGAGCAAGGTGGTGTTTACCGCCTGTTTCTCGGTTATGGAGCCGCAAGTCACGATTGGCGCCACGGTCAGCAGCAACACGGATATCGATCAGAACAAGACACACCAGCAGGTCAGTTTCAGCATCAACCATCGTGGATATCAGATTCTCCAACCTTTGGCAGAATTGAAAATCCGCGTCTTGCAAAACCGCAGAAGAGACAATGTCGTATCCAACGTACAGCCATCGAGCATTCTTCCTGATCAGTTGGTTTATGCCAACAATCGCAGTCTCATCTTCAACGCTGGCGATGAATACCGGAGATTTGAGTTTTTGAGCCATAAATACAACGGGATGAATGTAGATCATATCTCGTTTCACAATCCTTACTATCATGTTGAACTTTATAAGGATATCAACAGAAGCAAACAGACTTATCAATACGATCAGGATCAGGACGGACGTTATTTCCCGGCGTGCAGCAGCTGCAACAATGCCGGAACAGAAGCCGATTACTATGTGGTACACTTTGCCCTCGATGCTCCCAGCAAACTGAACGGTTCTGTTTTTCTGAATGGGAATCTTGTTAACAACCAGCTTACGGAAGAAAACGAGATGGATTACAATGAAATCACCAAGCAATACGAGAAGTCTATCTTCTTGAAGCAGGGTAATTATAACTATCAATATCTTTTCGTCCCGAATGGTGGTTCAACCGGTGAAACAGCCACTTTCGAGGGTGATTTTTATCAGACGGAAAATGAATACAGCATTTATGTCTATCATCGGCCGATCGGCTCGCGTTATGACCGTCTTATTGGAACTTCTGTCGTACGTAACACGATGAAGGTCTTTTAACAACAAACAATGATGAAATCATATAAATTAGACAACTGGCTACCGACGACCAAGAAAGAAATGGAAATCCGTGGCTGGGATTGGGTCGATGTGATCCTGTTCAGCGGCGATGCGTATGTGGATCATCCGTCGTTCGGAGCAGCAGTAATCGGACGCACTTTGGAGGCCGAAGGACTGCGCGTGGCCATTGTACCACAACCTGATTGGCATGGAGATTTCCGAGACTTCACAAAGCTGGGTCGTCCCAAACTTTTCTTTGGAGTCAGTGCCGGTGCGATGGATTCGATGATCAACCGCTATACAGCCAACAAACGTCTGCGCAGTGACGACGCTTACACGCCTGATCGCCGTCCGGGAATGCGTCCAGATTATCCAAGCATCGTCTATACAAAGATTCTGAAACATCTCTTTCCCGACGTTCCGGTCGTTCTCGGTGGAATCGAGGCTTCGATGCGTCGTCTCACACACTATGATTATTGGCAGGACAAGCTGCTTCCAGGCATTCTCATCAGCAGTCCGGCGGATCTTCTGATTTATGGAATGGGAGAAAAACCCATCATCGAATTGGTCCGTAAAATGAAAGAGGGGATTCCGTTTCATGAGATTCATGATATCAAACAGACTGTTTACCTTTCAGATCATGAAACGATCAAGAATGATGACATCGAACTCTATTCTCACGAAGAATGTCTCAAAGACAAGCTTAAACAAGCCAAGAACTTCAGACATATAGAAGAGGAATCGAACAAATACGAAGCGCAACGCCTCGTCCAAAAGGCCGAAGGCAAGACCATCGTGGTCAATCCGCCCTTCCCGCCCATGACGCAGGAAGAGATCGACGCTTCGTTCGACCTGCCTTATACGCGACTTCCTCACCCGAAATACAAAGACAAGGTCATTCCTGCCTATGAGATGATCAAGTTTTCGGTGAACGTGCATCGCGGATGTTTCGGTGGATGCGCCTTTTGCACGATTTCAGCGCATCAAGGCAAGTTTATTGCTTCACGCAGTAAAGAATCAATTGTCAAAGAGGTCACGGCAATTACAGAGATGCCGGACTTCAAAGGTTATCTGAGTGATTTGGGTGGACCGTCCGCCAATATGTATCAAATGAAAGGCAAAGACGAAAGCATCTGTCATCAATGTAAGAAACCTTCCTGCATCTCTCCCGTCGTCTGCCCGAATCTGAATGCCGATCATACGCCGTTGCTGGATTTGTATAAGACGGTGGATAAAATTCCAGGAATCAAGAAATCCTTCATTGGAAGCGGCATCCGTTACGATCTGCTGCTTAATCATTACAAGGATGAAAATCTGTGCAAAGCTGCATCAGACTATGCCGAAGAACTGATTGCACATCACGTTTCAGGACGTCTGAAAGTGGCTCCCGAGCATACCGAGGATGAAGTACTCAAAATGATGCGTAAGCCTTCGTTTACACTGTTTGAAACCTTCAAAAAGCTGTTTGACCGCGTCAATGAAAAATACATGCTGAATCAGCAGCTCATTCCCTATTTCATTTCCAGCCATCCGGGCTGTACGGAAGAAGACATGGCACTCCTGGCCGTAATCACAAAGCGGCTGCATTTCCATCTCGAACAAATTCAGGACTTCACGCCAACACCCATGACGCTCGCCACGGAAATGTATTATACCGGCTATCATCCTTATACATTGGAGAAAGTTTTCACTGCACGCACACAAAGTCAGAAACTGGCACAGCGGCAATTCTTCTTCTGGTATGAACCTCAATACCGTCAACAGATAACCAGAGCCTTGCAACAGATCGGTCGAAGGGATCTGATTCCAAAAATCTTCGGTAGAGGCAAAGACTAGAGAACGAATATTGCCATTTACTCAATAAGAAATTACCTCGTGTTAACGACACACGATTTGGGTTTTACAGAAGTATTATTAGCACTCGACACAAAGTCGATCGTAAGAGAAATGGACATGAGGAGGAAGAGAATGTTCGATTTCGGCATGCAAACCAACCTGATGACACATGTGAATAAGATAACTTTCCTTCGGTCGGATGCGTGCGATCTTTTCTAGTGCTTCTCCAACGGATTCATGCGTCGGATGAACCGAATACCTGAGTGCATTGATGATGAGCAGGTCTAATCCCTGCAGTTTTTCATATTCCTCTTCGGGAATAACGGTCAAATCGGTCAGATAAGCCATGGAACCGATGCGATAACCGAGAATAGGCATTTTGCCATGAATCACGCGAACGGGAATGATATCCATTCCGGCAGCTTTGAAAGGTTTGTTCTCAATGGAATGCATGATCAGATTCGGGACTCCCGGATATTTGTGTTCGCGAAAAGCATAAGGAATGCGCGTTTCTATCGCACAAATCACATTCTCCTCGCCATAAATATCGATCCCGTTCTCACGGCTAAGCGGACGTAAATCATCCAATCCACCGACATGATCATAATGCTCGTGGCTCAATAACACGGCATCCAGATGGTCTACCTTTTCACGAAGCATCTGCCAACGAAAATCTGGACCACAGTCGAGCAGGATCCTTTTACCGTTCGTCTCAACCAAAACAGAGGTACGCAAACGCCAGTCTCGAGGATTTTTGCTTTGGCAAACTTCGCACTTGCAGCCGATCACCGGATTGCCGGCCGATGTTCCCGTTCCTAAAAAAGTAATTTTCATCATCCAACGTATTTGACTTCCGGTCGCAAATCAATTCCAAACCGATCCTGAACCAGATTACGGACACTTTCTGCAAATAATGCGATTTCATCGCCCGTTGCACCTCCCAGATTCACTAGCACAAGCGCCTGCTTTTCGTAAATGCCGACGTTGCCGTAATTCTTTCCCTTCAAACCGCAATGATCGATCAGCCAACCAGCCGGGACTTTCACCTTTCCAGGTTCGGATGGATAACAGGGAATATCAGGATACTGCCTCAACAACGAGGCATAGTGATCGGCGGGAATCATCGGATTCATGAAAAAACTGCCGGCATTTCCCAAAACGTCAGGATCAGGCAACTTGGACTGACGGATGGCAATCACGGCATCACGAACGACCGACGGCGTCAATTCTTTTCCGTCTAAAGCGTCATGCAAAGCTCCATGACGAATATTGAAAACCGGATGTTTGACGAAACGGAGCGTTACGTAAGTGACAATGTAAGGCTCGCTTTGTTCATCCTTGAAATAGCTGTAACGATACGCATAATGGCAATCTTGATTGGAGAAGATTTTCTTCTGAAAAGAGAATTTGCTCCAAGCCTCCACATTCTCAACGAGGTCTTTGATCTCGGCACCATACGCTCCGATATTCTGAACGGCAGCTGCACCTACTTCACCTGGAATCAAAGAGAGACACTCTGCTCCGCTCCAACCTTTTTTCACGGTGAAATCGACCAATTCGTCCCATTTTTCTGCTGCACCAACACGTAAATAGACGTATTCATCGTCTTCCTTCACCTTTTCAATGCCTTTGATCTGCGAATGGAGGATGATGCCGTTGATGTCGTTCAGGAAAAGCAGATTACTGCCACTTCCGATATGCAGAGAAAAGCATTCCTGATAATACTCGTCATGGAGGATCTTTTCCAAGTCCGCTTCACTATCGTATTCCATAAACCAACGGGTTTTGACCTTCAGGTGAAACGTGTTGTACGCTTCCAGTGAGAAATTCTGCTCGATTCTCATGTGATTAATTATTAGATTTTGTTCCGATGATGCACATTCTGTCGCCGCTGATAAAGACTTCAACATCGATGAATCCCGTCTTTACCAACAATGCTTTCACCTCTTCTGGATAATAGGCTGTCATTCCCTGGATCTTTTTGGTCCACTGTTCCGCTTTCTTCGGATCATTTGCATCACATGATACCATGAATCTACCACCATTTTTAAGTACGCGATAGGTCTCTTGCAAACCCTTTTCAACCGGATCCCAGAAATATATCGTCTCAAATGCTGTGATAGCGTCGAACATTTCGTCGTCGAAAGGCAAAGCGCGGACGTCAGCCTCTTTGATAATGGCTCTGCCCGACTCCACTTCGTCATGATTGACTTCGAGACTTCGTTTAACGCTTGCCGAAGAATAGTCGATGCCGTAAACGGTAGCTTCAGGAAGCAATTCGAGCATCTTTTTGACGTTCATTCCGCCGCCACAGCCAATGTCCAAAAGTTCCTTTTCATCATGAAGCTTAAAACACTCGAAACTCCATTTGGACAATTCCAAATGGCTTCCACTGTTCATGCCGTCCAGCATCTTATGGCCTAAAAGATTGTCTTCAGGCTTGCACGCATTCTGTAAAAAAGCATCTACTTCCATATTATATCTTTATTAAATCAAGGTTCTACCTTTCTATTTATATCTCAACGATTTTCGCAGTCTCCACCTTCAGCAGCCGCTCCTTCAGATTTTCCATTCGAGAACGCCGGATGGAAAGCGTCATGCGGCAACTCATGTCGAACTGTCTCGAAAGCACTTCAGGTTCCTCTTCCTTGATGATTCGCATGATCCGATCGAGAAACGGATATTCGAAAGCGATCCTCACGGTTTCATCAACCGTTCGTTCCTCTATTGTAGCCGCAGCAATGGCTTCGGCAGCCGCCGTACGATAAGCCACGATCAGTCCGCTCGTGCCTAACAGGATGCCACCGAAATAACGAATCACTAGGATCAAGATATCAGTTAGCTCGTTCGAATTGATCTGCCCGAGAATCGGTTTGCCGGCTGTGCCGGAAGGTTCGCTGTCGTCGTTCTGACGATAGATCTCCCTTTCCGGTCCGAGCATGTAAGCCCAGCAGACGTGACGAGCATCATAATACTTGCGGCGATATTCCTCGAGAATACCTTTTACCTCTTCGACAGTCTTGACGGGAAAGGCAAAAGCGATGAAACGGCTACGTTTCTCTGAGTAATCACCTCTTGAAACCGCCTTGATCGTCCTGTATGTATCGTCAGTCTCTGCCATCATTTGTGCTTCATCTGAAGTTCCTGTGCAAGAAACGGTGCGGTATAACTCTTTACCTTTGAAACAGCCAATTCTTCGGGCGATCCCGTAAAAAGCACCTTTCCACCGTTACGTCCGCCTTCCGGTCCCATATCGATGATGTAATCCGCACATTTGATCACATCCATATTGTGTTCGATGACAATCACCGTATTTCCTTTATCCACCAGTTTGTTAAGGACGCCCAACAACACGCGGATATCTTCGAAATGAAGTCCTGTGGTCGGCTCATCCAATACATATAAGGTGTTACCTGTATCTTTCTTTGCCAGTTCCGTAGCCAGCTTCACGCGCTGGCTTTCTCCACCTGACAACGTCGTTGAAGGCTGTCCCAAACGGATGTATCCAAGACCAACATCCTGCAGCACTTTGACTTTCTGAAGGATCGAAGGAATGTTTTCAAAGAATTCTACCGCCATATTGATGGTCATATCCAGAATGTCAGCAATCGATTTGCCTCGAAAACGTACCTCCAACGTCTCTCTGTTATACCGTTTGCCATGACAATCTTCGCACGGCACAAGCACATCCGGAAGAAAATTCATCTCGATCGTCTTGTAGCCGTTTCCTTTGCAGGTCTCGCAACGGCCGCCTTTGACATTAAAAGAAAATCTTCCCGGTTTATATCCACGAACTTTCGATTCTGGAAGTTCTACAAAGAGATTTCGGATGTCACTGAAGACACCCGTATAAGTGGCAGGATTGCTTCTTGGAGAACGACCGATCGGCGACTGATCCACATTGACTATCTTATCGACATTGCCAATGCCTTCGATAGCTCCGTATGGCAACGGATCTTCCAACGAGCGGTAGAAATGCTGACTGAGAATAGGCTGTAACGTCTTATTGACCAAGGTGGATTTTCCACTACCCGAAACACCTGTGATGCAGATAAACCTCCCCAAAGGGAACTTCACATCCACATGCTTCAGATTGTTTCCGATGGCTCCTCTCAATGTAATGTATTTACCGTTACCCTTACGCCTCTCGGCAGGAACGGTGATTTCTCTTCGCCCATTCAGGTAATCGCTGGTGAGTGTACTGGCCTTGAGCATCTCCTTGGGCGTTCCGGCAAAAACTACTTCACCGCCCAAGCGTCCGGCTCTCGGACCCAAATCGACAACATAATCTGCATTAAGCATCATGTCCTTGTCATGCTCCACGACGATAACAGAATTACCATTGTCGCGAAGCTCCTTCAAGGAATTAATCAGTCGGAGATTATCGCGCTGATGCAATCCAATACTCGGTTCATCGAGGATATACAGCACATTGACCAGCTGGCTGCCGATTTGCGTTGCCAAACGGATGCGCTGCGTTTCACCTCCCGAAAGAGAAGATGCGGCACGTCCCAAAGCCAGATATTCCAAACCGACATCGAGCATAAACTTCAATCTCGATCGGATCTCTTTCAATAATTCCGTGGAAATCTGCCGTTGTTTGTCGCTCATGCGTTCATCCAGATGCTCTGTCCATTGATAGAGATCCGAGACGTCCATGTTGGAAAGGTCGGCAATGCTCTTACCATCTATATAATAGCTCAACGCCTCTTGATTCAGCCTCTTTCCATGACATTCCGGACATTCCGCCGTGCGGATAAACTGTCCGGCCCATTTCTGAGCAGTAGCAGAAGCATCGCTGTCCTGCTGCATCATGATATATTTTGCCACGCCGTCGAAACTCAGGAAATAGTTGGACGTTCCCAAGACATCGTTCTTGATCTGCAAGCGTTCGTCTGTACCATTGATGATATCGTTGATCGCCTCCTCGGGAATATCCTTGATCGGTGTTTTGATCGTGACTCCGTACTTCTCGCAGATCGCACTGATCTGCCAAAAGAGCAACGTGTTCTTGTATTTGCCCAATGCCACGATGCCACCGTCATAAATACTCAGTGCAGGATCCGGTACAATCTTATTGATGTCCAGAAGATTTACAACACCAAGTCCTTTGCAGCGCGGACAAGCACCCAAAGGGGAATTGAAGGAAAAATTGTTCGGAGCAGGCTCGCTGTATGAAAGTCCTGTGGTCGGATCCATAAACTGACGGCTGTAATGGCGCATCTCGTTGGTGTCGGCATCGAGCAGCATAATCAATCCATTTCCTTGACGCATGGCAACTCTCAGACTCTCTTTCAGTCTGCGTTCGTCAGATTCCGATACGACCATCTTATCGATCACCACCTCTACGCTATGCATCTTATAACGGTCAAGCTTCATGCCGATGGTAATCTCCCGCATCTGTCCATCGACACGGACATTCAGATAGCCCTTCTTACGCATCTGCTCAAAGAGTTCCTTGTAATGGCCTTTACGGTTCCGGACAAGCGGAGCCAACAGATAGGTCCTTTTTCCTTTATATTTTTCGAGAATGAGATGCAGAATCTGCTCTTCCGTATATTTCACCATCTTCTCGCCGCTGAGATACGAATAAGCTTCACCGGCACGAGCATAAAGAAGACGAAGGAAATCATACACTTCCGTAATTGTACCGACCGTAGAACGAGGATTCTTGTTGGTAGTCTTTTGTTCGATGGAGATCACCGGACTCAATCCGTCGATCTTGTCGATATCCGGACGTTCCATGTTGCCCAAGAAGTTGCGGGCATAAGCAGAAAAGGTGTCCACATAGCGTCGCTGACCTTCTGCAAAAATCGTATCAAAAGCCAAAGAGGATTTGCCGCTCCCGCTCATTCCCGTAATGACTGTCAGTTTTCCACGGGGAATCTGTACATCTATGTTTTTAAGATTATGAACCCGAGCGCCCATCACATTGATGCAACCCTCTTCCATTATCTTAGTATTATCGGTCATGCTTTTCGTTTACCTGTTAATTGAGGAGGCAAAATTAAGAAATTATGCCGTCCGCTAAAACTTGTAGGGGAACAAATAATTCGGATTCTCTTCCTTCTAGTCCAAATCCGGCAGCGATTCGACGCTTCGATTTTCTCCCATCCTTTTATTCCTACGCTTTTTCAGGCCGTAGAAAATTCATTGCAAAAATACAGAAACGAATATATAATGTATAAAGCTTCCTGCATGGGTGAAAGTACGAATATAACTTCTAAAAAGCTTCCTGCACTGGTGAAAGTACCAATATAACTTCTA
>CAZIVE010000015.1:28874-38121 GCA_964542435.1 uncultured Parabacteroides sp. | reverse complement strand
CCCTTTTCGGATTCCGTTTGAGGCACTTTTCTTCAGATCGACCCTTTTCGGATTCCGTTTGAGGCACTTTTCTCCAGATCGACCCTTTTCGGATTCCGTTTGAGGCACTTTTCTTCGGATTGACCCTTTTCGGATTCCGTTTGAGGCACTTTTCTTCGGATCGGCCCTTTTCGGATTCCGTTTGGGGCACTTTTCTTCGGATCGGCCCTTTTCGGATTCCGTTTGGAATGCCGTGACCAAGAGAGAGGATAAAAGCAAACCGAAATGAAAAGGGCTGCTTCAAAAGAAGCAGCCCGTAACTTTATTTGTTTGTCAAACCCTTTTCCGAGAGATATCGTTCCACTTCGATGGCAGCCTTGCAACCGCTTCCGGCAGCCGTGATGGCCTGACGATAATGCGGATCAGCCACATCGCCTGCGGCAAACACACCGGGAACATTGGTTAGGGGCGTTCCGTTTTCCGTGATGATATAACCCGTTTCATCTAGATGAAGCCAAGGCTTGAAGACATCGGAATTGGGCTTATGACCGATAGCGAGGAAAAATCCATCAATGGCAATATCCACCTTTTCCTCATCAGGTTCGCCTTTGCGATGTACAAGATGTGCTCCTTCAACGCCGTTCTCACCGAAGAGTCCGAGCGTATTGTGCTCAAACAGCACCTTGATGTTGGGCGTATTGAATACGCGGGCCTGCATCACTTTCGATGCACGCAGGAAAGACTTGCGGACAATCAGGTAAACCTGTTTGGCAAGTCCGGCAAGATAAATGGCCTCTTCGCAAGCCGTATCGCCTCCGCCGACCACGGCAACGACCTTACGGCGATAGAAGAATCCGTCGCACGTGGCACAAGCCGAAACGCCCATGCCGGCATATTTCTTTTCATCGGGAAGTCCGAGATATTTGGCAGCAGCGCCCGTAGCAATGATCACCGTATCGGCTTCGACCGTCTTTTCGCCGTCGAATGTGACCTTATAGGGCGAAGCGGAGAAATCTACAGATGTGGCGATGCCCATGCGGATATCCGCACCGAAACGCTCGGCCTGCTTCTTCATGTTCTCCATCAGATCATCGCCGGTGATACCTTCTGGGAAACCGGGGAAGTTCTCCACTTCCGTAGTCGTCGTCAGCTGTCCGCCGGGCTGGATTCCTTCATAAAGAACGGGATTCAGATTGGCACGCGCCGAATAGATTGCGGCTGTATAGCCGGCAGGTCCTGATCCGATGATCAGACACTTTATTCTTTCGATTTGATTGTCGCTCATAGCAATGATGTATTATATAAATGTATAATGGAATCCTGTTACCTCAAATCAACAACTTCAGCCTTCGGATAGTTCTTGGGATTGAAGGTAAAAATGGCATCGTTCTGATTGACATTGGTACGAATCCGGCTGATGCGGATCGTCGTCACCGTCCGATTACGCATCGTAAGCGTGATGAGTGACGGAAGATTGTTCTGCCGATTGATCTGCAGCGTGATCTTGGCGATCTCGCTCTTCACTCTCGGTGTCAGTACGATGGACGAGCCTTTCGTGGAGGCTTTGTAGTTTTTGCGATAATTGCCCAGAAGAAGCATCGGATTGGTGCTCTGCAATTCATCACCCGAAGGATTGGAAACGTTCACCTCCTCGTTCTGCTTCATGTAAACCCACTGCGTCCGGCCATTGAACCAAACATGGGATTCGGAGGTGGTGAAGAGAAACTTCTCGCCGCGCATGCTGATGGTTCCTTCCGTTCCGGATGCCGACTGCTGGCGAGATGCTTGTGAAACGATGGAGAATTCGGCAGTCAAACCGTTGGAATTGCGATAAGCAGTGGCCGCCTTCTCAAGAAGAGACGAAGCGTCCTGCGCGAATGCAACCATGCAGATGCTGCACAGGAAAAGGGAAAACAATAAGAATCTACTATATCTTTTCATATTATTTCAATGTGTTGAGCAGCTGTTCCAAGCTGTATTCGTCCTGAAGAAGCACCTGACGTGCCTTGCTGCCTTCGAACGGTCCGACAATGCCGGCTGCTTCCAACTGGTCCATGAGTCGTCCGGCACGATTATAACCGATGGCAAACTTACGTTGGATAAGCGATGTGGAACCTTGCTGCTGGATGACGATCAGTCGGGCAGCCTCCTCAAAGAGCGGATCGCGCTCGGAGAGATCAACGGCGCCGGGCGTTGTCTGATTATCGGAATCAGGCACATATTCCGGCAGGATATATGGCGTTGAATAACCCGGCTGGCTGGAGATGAAGCTGACGATTCTCTCCACTTCGGGCGTATCGACGAAAGCACACTGCACACGCGTTGTCTCACTGCCTTGCGAGAAGAGCAGATCGCCTCGTCCGATCAGCTGATTGGCGCCCGGAGCATCGAGGATGATGCGCGAGTCGATCATCTGCTGGACACGGAATGCCATTCGTGCCGGGAAGTTGGCTTTGATCACACCCGTGATGATATTGGTGGACGGACGCTGTGTGGCAATCACCATGTGAATGCCGACGGCACGCGCCTTCTGGGCAATACGAGCGATCGGAAGTTCGATCTCCTTTCCTGCCTGCATCATCAAGTCACCGTACTCATCGATGATCACGACGATGAACGGCATGAAACGATGTCCTTTGTTGGGATTGAGATGACGGGCAACGAACTTCTCATTATATTCCTTGATGTTACGGACGTGAGCTTTCATGAGCAATTCATAACGATCGTCCATCTCCTTACAGAGAGAATTGAGCGTCTGGACTACTTTCGTACAATCGGTGATGACGGCACGATCTTCACCGTCCATCATCGCCATGTAATGATGCTGCAAATCTGAATACATGCCGAACTCGACCATCTTGGGATCGATGAGCACAAACTTCAGTTCGGAAGGATGTTTCTTATAAAGCAGCGAAGTGATGATGGCATTCAGTCCGACCGATTTTCCTTGTCCGGTTGCACCTGCAACGAGCAGATGGGGCATCTTGGCCAAGTCGAACATAAAGACTTCGTTGGTGATGGTTCGTCCGAGGACCACAGGAAGATCGTATTTCGATTCCTGGAACTTACGCGACATGATGGCGCTCTGCATCGAGACAATCTGAGGATCCTTGTTCGGGACTTCGATGCCGATGGTTCCTTTTCCCGGCATAGGTGCAATGATACGAATGCCCAGAGCGGACAGATTCAATGCGATATCATCTTCGAGATTCTTGATCTTGGAAATGCGGACGCCCGTTTCCGGAACGACCTCATACAGCGTCACCGTCGGTCCGACCGTAGCTTTGATGCTGGCTATGCTGATGCCGAAACTTTCCAAGGTATCTTTGATGCGCTTCTGGTTGCCCATCTGCTCTTCCATATCCACCTGCGGACCGTTCGAGTCATATTTCTTCAGCAGTTCCGGTCCGGGATTCTTGAACGATGAGAGATCCAGCTTCGGATCGTATTCACCTTGTGCGGAAGCGTCGAAGTTATCATCATCGCCTTCACCTCCCACTTCGACTGAGAAATGGGGATCAGCGACCGGTTTACTGTCCGTAGCGGCAACAGCAGGTTTTGCAATTGCAGGCTGAGGCTCAGGATCTGTCGGAGCTTCGGGGAAATCATAAGCCTCCTCTTCTTCGGGAACGACCACGTCGAACTTGCTCTCTTTGTCGGCTGGAGTAGAGACCAGATTTTCTCTTTCAGCATCCGGTTCCTCTTCCTTGTCATCAGCCGGTACGTAATTATTCTCCTCCTCTTCCGGATCGTATCTTTTCCTACGACCGAATATTTTCTGCAGGAACGGAACCGTCCGTTTGCTGGCACAGATGCAAATGATCACAAACGAGCCTACGATCAGCAGGATCGTACCGGGAATACCAATATTGTTGAGAAGGAAATCGGCTACAAAAAAACCGTGGCGACCGCCAACGTAAAGGAATGAATCCTGATAGAAACCGGAGAAGATGAACGCGAGCGTCACTGAACCCCAAACCATCGTTGCCGCACAGAAGAGGAAACGCCTCAACAGCGAAGCATTCGTAAACCGCATCAACTTGACGCCCAATGTTCCAAAAAACAGCAGGATGATAAATGACGAAACACCAAACCAACGGTTGATCAGCAGATCCGCCAAGAAGGCACCGCGAATTCCGCCCCAGTTCAGTACCTGTCCGTCATTAGAAATCAATTCACGTATGGGAACATTCTCTATCTTGCTCTGATCTGCAGCTCCTGTAAAGAAAAAGGAGATCATGGACAATCCGACATACAGCGTAAGGAATGCAACGATAAGTCCGACAACAAAGCTGGTACGATCACTTGAAAAAAAGAGCTTGACGGTATTGATCCAGCCTTGACTGGCGGTATTCTGTTTAGATGTATTTGTTCGCTTTACCATTATTTTCCGATTAATGCATGCGAAGATAGTGCAAGCTGAGCAAAATGGCAAAAAGGTTGTCCATTTTTTTCATGCTTCCTCCTCTCTCCAATGAACTTTTTCATTTCGAAAGCAAAGAAAAACAAGGCCGATTCATCGGCACAAGCTTGGAGACTTTGTGGATGGCAAAGAATAAATAGCAGGGTTTACTTCTTCAGCAACGGTTCGATCTCCTTCTGATAAATGGCTCGGCTTAGAATGCGGTAATGCGGAGAATAGGTCTGTTCGTAAACCTCACTGTGATCGCCCTGAAACTCTCCTCGGGCAAAGCGGGCCTCAATCTCCGCCTCGTCTTTCTCAAAATCCGGCAAAGCCGAATAACGTTCACGGATCACCTTCACAATCTTCATCCATTCGTCGCGCCACTGCGGAACCGTAATGGGATGAATGCCGTTGACACTGCGGACAAAGGCACTGAAGAAGACATCGTACGGAACCTTCCCGCTTTTCAGTACGGAAAGATTGACGCGCACGTAATTGCCTTTCCATCCCGTCGGCTCGGCCACAGGACCTGTGATCTCCTGATACGAAGCCAGCTCGCTGCGAAGATAGTTTCCGGCTGAAGTCGTATCTTTGATGATATGTCCCGGACCGAATTCATCCTGAAAGAAGTTTTTATAAAGATCCTTCAACGTGGATTTCGGATAGGTCTGCATCTGATGTTGGACGACCTTCCGTACCGCTTTCTCCGAAAACTTCGTCGCGGCTGAAAGCGTTTGGAAAGGCAACACCATGGCACACATCAGAAGCAGGATATATCTTGTCATTTGTCTTTGTTCAGTTCTTTGGAAAGAGCATCAATCAAGTCCTCTCCCATCACGTTACGCGCCAGAATGACGCCTTGAGGATTGATCAGGACATTGGCCGGAATACCGCGGACACCGTAAAGCTCGGCAATCTGGGAATCCCAATATTTCAAGTCGCTCAACTGCGTCCAGGTCAGTGAATCGTGCTGAATGGCTTCCATCCAATATTTCTTCTCCTTGTCGAGCGAGATGCCGACGACCGTGAAGTTCTTATCTTTAAACATGTTGAAAGCCTTTACCACATTCGGATTCTCCTTACGGCAATAGGGACACCACGAAGCCCAGAAATCCAGAAGGACATATTTTCCCTTGAAACTGCTCAGAGAAACAGCGGTTCCCGTCGTGTCAGGCAATGAGAAATCCGGCGCAGTCGCACCAACCTGCACCTTTTCCAAACGCGCAATGATCGCATCCAAATCCTTCACATAAGGACAAGCAGCCAGATCTTCAGACAACTTGGCGCGGGTAGCCTTGAGCTGATCCAAAGTAAGACTGTAGGTGAAATAACGGTAGAGCAGGAACGCCGACACGGGCGAAGTGGGAAATTTCGTGACCAGACTGTCGATGTTGTAGTTCTCATCGGAAGAGGCCTTCTCGAAGTTGGCAAAGAAAAGATCGTTGATGGGCGAATGGAGCACCTTGAAATCCGATCCGTCGCTGCCAAACGTGACATCCATCGTCGCATTCTCGAGGAAGAATGGCTGCGGATCACTCATCTCATCCGTTGCAAGGGCATAGACAAGCGGCTGATCGATTTTCCCTTTGAAGGTAAAACTTCCATCCGGACCGATAGCGGCCGTATCGACATCGAAGAACATCTTATTGCGGAAGATCTTCAGATAAACGGAACCATCCTTCTGCCCGTCGATCTTTCCGTTGATGACATATCCACTTTCTCCGCAAGCCGTCAGTAACAGAACTGACAGGATGAGTGTAGCTAATTTCTTGATCATAGTCTTACATTTAATATGAAATGATACATTATTTATATAGTCTCTAAATCCGATCCGGTCGTCAGTCGAAGATCTTTCTCCAGACGTGGCAATAGGGCGTTCCTCCTGTTTTGAAATAATAGTTCTGATGATAACTCTCAGCTTCCCAGAATGTCGTTTCTTTCAGAATCCGGGTGGCCACTTTATAACCTTTGCCTTCGAGAATCTTGACATATTTCTCTGCCAGCTGCTTCTGTTCCTCATTGTCATAGAAGATAGCCGTAAGATATTGGCTGCCGATATCCGGACCTTGACCGTCGGTCTGTGTGAAGTCGTGAATCTCGAAATACATCTTCAGCAACGTTTCGTAGCTGGTCTTCTCCGGATCATAGACGACACGCACCGTCTCGAGATGTCCCGTCGCTCCTGTTTTCACTTGCTGATAAGAGGGATGTTGCATTTTTCCTCCCATAAAACCAGACGTGGTGTCAACGACTCCTTCTATTTTGGAAAGATGATACTGCGTTCCCCAAAAACAGCCTGCTGCGAAGTAGGCCGTTTGATACTTATTCTCGTTGTTTGTCATATCGATCTTCGATTATAGTCGGTACAAAAATAGAAAAAACATAGAATAATGATTAACTTTGACGTTGAAAAATCAAAATCGAAGATCGTGCTGCGCCTCTGTAATCCAACGGAACGCGTCGGGTTCTATCTTCATATATAAAACAACTGAAAGCCATGACAAAACATCTCAATCTCCTGTTATTTCTCACATTGAGTCTGTTGCTCGGCAACTATGCGCAAGCAGACAATCAGACTTCAGCAGTCGTCACTGTTTCCGGCGGTCAAATCCAGGGAACAATACAAGACGGTGTATCCATCTACAAAGGCATTCCTTTCGCTGCGCCTCCTTTGGGCGACCTGCGTTGGAAAGATCCACAGCCTGTACAGTCGTGGAGCGGCGTACTGACCACGAGCAACTTCAAGCCTGCGCCGATGCAACGCCCGTGGGCGAAAATTGACATTTCTGAAGACTGCCTCTATCTGAACGTCTGGACACCGGCCAAGCAGCCGGATGAAAAGCTGCCCGTCATGGTTTGGATCTACGGCGGCGCCTTCGCAGGAGGTTCAACCTCTTACACGGACGGACTTCCCTTTGCCAAGCAAGGCGTGATCTATGTCAGCATCGCCTACCGTGTCGGAGCGTTAGGATTCATGACCAATCCCGAACTGAATGCAGAATCTCCCCATCATACTTCAGGCAACTACGGAATACTGGATCAGATTGCCGGACTGAAATGGGTGCAGGAGAATATCTCCAAGTTTGGCGGCGATCCGAGCAAGGTGACCATCTTCGGTGAATCGGCCGGCGCCATCTCGGTTAGCATTCTCTGTGCTTCGCCTTTGTGCAAAGGATTGTTCAGAGCGGCCATCAGCGAGAGCGGCGGTTCTTTCGGTCCGAAGGATTGCGGACGCGAGTACAATGGCGTCAACAGTCTGAAAGCAGTAGAACAGAGAGACGTGGATTTCATGAAGAATCTCGGTGCACAATCCATTGCCGACCTTCGGAAGGTGGATGCTGAGAAACTGATTGACGACCCGACCAACAATTTCTGGCCGATCATCGACGGTTATGCTATCACCGACGATCAGTATCTGCTTTATCAGCAAGGTAACTACAATGATGTGAACATCATGGTCGGGACGAACTCCGACGAAGGAGCCATGTTCTCCCAAGCTACGGATGTAGCATCTTATAAAAAGCAAGCGCAGGAGAAATACGGGAAATACTACAACCGCATCATGAAGGCTTATCCTGCGAAAACGGATGAAGAGACCGCCTACGCTGCAGCCGACATCTTCCGTGAAGCTGGATTCGCATGGCCGACCTACGCTTGGGCAAAGCTGCAGTATCAGACCGGAAAGAAGAATGTCTTCGTCTATTATTTCGATCAACCTCAACCGATCGATCAAAGAACGGGGAAACGTCCGCGCGGTGCCAATCATGCTTCGGAGATTCCGTACGTTTACAAAGTCCTGCAGCCGGATGTCTATACGCAAAGCGACAAACAGCTCTCGGACATCATGTCCGCTTATTGGGTGAACTTTGCCAAGAACGGCAATCCGAACGGTCAAGGTCTTCCCAACTGGCCGGCTTACGACAATCAGAAACAGAAAGTGATGTGGCTGCATATGACACCGGAAGCCAAGAGCTGGGCTCACAAAAGCAATCTGCTGCTGATGGAAGAACTTTTCAAAGATCTTCGCAACAACCATTCTATTAAGTAAGAATAGATCCAATGATAACGCGATGCATAATTCTCCTGGGTTTGCTCATCATCGCTTTGCAGATGACGGCGCAGGAGGATTATGTCATCAGCGGAAACAGAAACGGCGAGCTGACCATTCAACCGAAGAGCGTCGTCAACATGAACGCGCTCAAGATGCCCGAATACTTCAGCCGCTCCTATCAGCCGCTGCGGACTTTCCACATCGACAGTATGCTTCAGCATTTCACGCCCGAGCTTTCCACCATTCCCGACGAACGTCCGCTCGACCGTCAGATCGCTTCCTCTGCCTATCTGCCTTTCTTCAGCGCTTACACCCCGATGCTACGACGCATCTCTCCGATGGCGCTCGACTTCAACGAGACTTCCGTTGTCCCGATCAGTTCCAATCTCAGCCTGCTTGCCAACGGACGACAATACACATGGCCCGGCGCTGGCGGAACCACCTTCATCCGTCCTGAATTGTCATGGACGACAGGTCGTCTGACGCTTTCAGGCGGACTGCTTGCCGGAAGATTCTATTCGCCTCTAAACTTCCATTCCAATGCTTTCGTCGGAACGTCGGCCTCAGCCTCCTTCCAGGTGAATGACAAGATCGATATTCGTGGCTGGGGACAATATGTCAACTACGGCAACGACGACAAGAATCCGCATTTACAGCTTAATCCCTTCTTCAATCACAGCGATGTGGGCGGCGCCATTGAACTTCACCTCAACGAGAACTTCGGTCTTGGTGTCGGCGTCGATTATCAGTTCAACCCGATCCGTCGGAAATGGGACAGACGGACGTTGGTCTATCCGATCTTCTATAAATAA
>CAZIVE010000015.1:0-28774 GCA_964542435.1 uncultured Parabacteroides sp. | reverse complement strand
GAAGATAAATATATCGGTTTAAAAGGAACAGCCAAACGAGACAAATACGATGAAGACATCGAGATGTTCCTCATCGGAGACGTCATCAAGAAAGCCAGAATCTCACAGAATCTTACTCAAGAAGAGTTGGGAAAATTGGTCGGCGTACAGAAAGCACAGATCTCCAAAATAGAAAACGGGAAGAATCTGACCTTCGCCACCGTTATCAAGCTGCTCAAAGCAATGGGATTGAGCGCGCATCTCGAAATAGACAAACTGGGAAAAGTCGCATTGAGTTGATCTCCTTTTTACTTGGTATTTAGCATTCCGACAAGTGTAGAAGTCCTTTTTCCTCGGTATTTAGCATTTCGACAAGCGTAGAAATCCTTTTTACTTGGTAAATAGCATTCCGACAGACGTAGAACTCCTTTTTACTTGGTAAATAGCATTCCGACGGACGTAGAAGTCCTTTTTACCCGGTATTTAGCATTTCGACGAACGTAGAACTCCTTTTTCCTCGGTATTTAGCATTCCGACGAGCGTAGAAGTTCTTTTATATAATAAAAAACCTCCCGAATTTGACTGCTGGCACCGTTTCAACTGACGATAGCCAGCATTTCTTTTCATCGCAGTCAAATGTTCGGTGAATCATCATCAATAATTTGCAGATGAATCGTTATCTTTGTTTCGCTAAACAGAATTTATCACAGCATGAAACTTAAAACCACAGTTGCTATGCTTTGCGCTTTGCTTCTCTTCGGAAGCTTTCCCTTGCAGGCAACATCGAAGATCAACAATCTCAAAGTAGAATATCAAACCAATCCGTTGGGAATTGACGTGACGCATCCGCGCTTCAATTGGCAGATGACGTCCGACAAACAGGGTGCTGCGCAAACCGCTTATCAAGTGCTCGTCGCCTTGTCTCCCGAACAGCTCCGAAACGGACAGACCGTCTTCGACAGCGGAAAGATCAGCTCTTCTGAATCTGTCGGGATCACGTACAACGGACAGGTGCTGAAACCTTCCACGCGTTATTACTGGACCGTCAAAGTGTGGGATGAAAGCGGATCATTGGCCGAAGCTCCCGAAGCTTGGTTCGAGACAGGACTGACGGACGGAAACTGGAGTAATGCGAAATGGATCGGCTCCTCGTTGGCCCAGCTCTCCAAATACCGCTCGCTCTTCGTCATCGACTACGATGTGGCTGTGGCAAACGGAAGTCAGAACGCCGTGTTTGTATTCGGCGCACGCGATGCGAAGAACTTCGTCTCCGTCGATCTGAACGTGAAAGAGGCGACCTTCACCATCCGCCACACGAAAGAGGGAAAGGAAAGCCTCGACACGACTGTCCGCATTCCGAATCTCACGGCTGCAGACAAGCATCATGTGACGCTCGACGTCTCCTCCAGCAATATGCAGTCTTATTCCATCAAAGCTACGATCGACGACAACCATCTGACACCGGCGAAATCATTCACGGTCAGTCCCTACAGCGACACCGAACTGGTGCATCTCTGCCGGCTCTACGCGATCGGATCGAATCAGCCGAAGGGTGAAAGTGCCCTGTTCTCCAACATCCGCATCAGCGAGAAGAGCTGGAACACGACGCTCTACACGATGAACGAGAACTATCAGGCTACGGAAGGTTTGAAGACCTGGTTCCCGAATGACGGCAACTCCGCTCCTATGCTGCGCAAGACCATCACCCTCGACAAGCCCATTCAGAGCGCACGGCTTTATGCTACGGCCCGCGGCATCTATGAATTCAACATCAACGGCAAACGCGTGGGCGAAGACTTCTTCAATCCCGGCTGGACCGATTACCGCTTCCGTTTCATGTACAACACGTATGACATCACATCCCTGCTGCAAAGCGGGAAGAACGGCATCGGCGTACAACTCGGCACCGGTTGGTGGAGCGATCACATGGGCTACATGTCTTCCTGGCAGGATCAATACGGCATCCATCAATCCGTCATGGCGAAAATCGTCGTTACCTTCACTGACGGCACGAAACAGACATTCACTACCAACGGCAGCTGGAAATGCTTCGACAACGGTCCGATCACTTCTAACAGCATCTTGAACGGCGAAGACTACGATGCCCGCAAAGAGATCACAGGTTGGAGCACCGGGAATTTCGACGACGCCTCCTGGAAAGAAGCCACCGTCTATGAAGCTCCGGCTATCAACACGAACATTCAGGCCTATATCGGTTCTCCGATCCGCAACAACGTCACGCTGACAGCGAAGAGCATGGCCGAACCGCAACCTAAAGTCTATGTGTATGACATGGGACAGAACATGGTGGGCGTTCCTTCGTTCAAACTGAAAGGCAAAGCCGGACAGGAAATCACCATCCGCTACGGCGAGATGAATTATCCGACGCAGATCCCGACCAAGCCCGTTGCACCTTATACCATCGATATCTACAAACAGAGAAAAGGACAGGTTTATACCGATAACTATCGCAGTGCGCTCTCAACCGACCACTTCATTCTGAAAGGCGATGCCGACGGAGAACTCTTCGAACCGCATTTCACCTCTCACGGTTTCCGCTATATCGAGATCATCGGACTGGATGCGCCGCTTGCACTGAACGAAGTGAAAGGTTTGGTGCTTGAGTCAATCGGCGAACAGACCAGCGGATACGAAACGTCTGACAAGCGCATCAACCGACTGTTTGAGAATATCGTCTGGGGACAGCGCGGCAACTTCCTCAGCGTGCCGACCGATTGCCCGCAACGCGATGAACGTCTCGGCTGGTCGGGCGATGCACAAGTATTCAGTCGCACGGCGACCTACAACATGAACGTCGATCCTTTCTACACACGATGGCTTTATAGTCTTCGCGACAACCAGGGAAAAGACGGAAACTTCTGCAATTTCTTCCCGAGCACAGGCAATCCTCCTGAAGGAGCCGAACTGGGTGGCGGTTTCATGGGCTGGACAGAAGTCGGCCTCATCGTTCCGTGGCAGGTGTATCAGCAATATGGTGATATCCGCGTACTGGAACAGCATTATGCAGCGATGGTCGCCTACATGGATTACCTCGAGCGTTCCGCCGTCCGCTACATTCAGCCCATCGGAGGTTATGGCGACTGGCTTGCTCCCGATCCGTCCAACACGATGCTGACCAACACAGCCTATTCTGCCTACGATGCTCTGATCATGGAACAGGTCGCTACGCGTCTCGGAAAGACGGACGATGCCAAACGGTTCCACACTTTCTACGAGAACATCAAGAAGAGCTTCAACGAACTGTTCGTCGATGCAGACGGCCGCACCATCGCTCCTGCTGTCTCCGATATCTTCGGGAACAGCCGGAAGAGCTATCCTTTGACCAACGCCGAACAGATGAAGGGCGGCAAAGTGGACACGCAGACTTCCTACGTCGTACCACTGCAGTTCGGACTGTTCAACGAGCAGAACAAACCACTCGCCGTCAAACATCTTGTGGAGAATATCGAGAAGCACAACTATACGTTGACCACCGGATTCATCGGCACGCCCTATCTCAATCTGGTGCTTTCGGACAACGGACACGACGATGTCGCCTACAAGCTCTTCCAGCAAACCGCTTATCCTTCCTGGCTCTATCCGGTCATGCAAGGTGCCACAACCATTTGGGAACGCTGGAACTCCTATACGATCATCAACGGCTTCGGACCGGTTGACATGAACTCGTTCAACCACTATTCCTACGGTGCGATCGAAGAATGGATGATGGCTTACAGTGCCGGCATCCAACGCGACGAACAGAATCCGGGCTACAAGCATTTCATCCTGCAGCCTCGCATCGGCGACGGATTCAGCTTCATCAAAGCCCACTTCGACTGTGCGTACGGACGCATTGAAAGCGGTTGGCAGACGAAAGGCAAGACCGTGACTTACGAAGCTACCGTTCCGGCCAACACAACCGCCACTCTCTACATCCCGACATCCGACGCTTCGAAGGTGAAGTTCCTCAGCGGCGCAGAGAATGCGAAGTTCATCTCCTCGGCAGACGGCAAAGTCATCTACCATCTCCCGAGCGGAACGTACAAGGTGACCTTCTAGGTCGTCACGAAGGAGCGGGCTTGAAACCCGCTCCTTTTTTATTTCCGTCTCCCGACCATACTTTTAAACATTATGACGGAAAGTTTCCAAGATGAAATAATTACTTTTGCCTCGTCAATAATAAAAATGAAAAGAATAACACTCCTCATCATCCTGTTGGCTTCGCTTTTTGCAACGCAGAAGACGATGGCCGAAGACGACAGCTGGCGCGACAACGTGCCTCTTCTGGTTTACGCTCCGCGCTACTTCGGTCCGTCGGCTTTCCCGATGCCCGAACTGAGAGACAGTGCCGGACGACTGTATGAAGTGGAGCTGCGCGGCGAATATCATTATTATTCGGGTGACAAGACGCGTGACCTCTTTGCACGCTTTCTGCTGCCTTTTGCCAAGAACCGCGCAGGTCTGGAGATTACCTGGATCATCAACGAACATTACAAGACGGACGTGGCTACACGCGACGAGCGTCATGCCGTGGATGTCAAAAGTCCTATCAGTTATGGAGGAGATGTAGTCTTCAGTTCTTATTATCAACTTCTCAAAAGCAAAAAATGGTTTGATGCGATGGCCAGCGTCAATCTCAAGACGGCCAGCGGCGGAAGACTCTGCGATGCGCGCTTCACCGATGCGGCATCCTATTGGATCGACGGAACCGTGGCCCGTAATCTTTGGACAAGCCGCGATGAACAATCCTTTGTCCGTCTGAAGGTGCTGGGCGGTTTTTATTGCTGGATGACCAACAAGGCCGATCATCGTCAGAACGATGCCATCTGTTTCTCAGCAGGACTAACCGGGCAATTCCGCCATTTCACCATTGCTTCCAATCTGGTCGGATTCCGGGGCTATGAGAACGACGGCGACCGTCCGCTCATCTGGCGCAACAATCTGAAGTATGAATGGAAGAAGAACGTCATCTCCTTCCGCTTCAATCATGGCCTGAAGGATTTTCTCTACGACACCTATTCCGTCGGCCTGATCCGTCAGTTCTGATCGGCATCCGCTCTATTCCTTATCCCGACTATAACTTTCCAACCCTTGTTTTGGAGCACTCTACTGTCGAGTGTTGCTTTCCTACCCTTGTTTAGCTACACTCTACTGTCGACTACTGCTTTTCCACCCTTCTTTAGCTACACTCTACTGCCGACTACTGCTTTTTCCCCCTTCTTTAGCTGTACTCTACTGCCGACTACTGCTTTTTCCCCCTTCTTTAGCTACACTCTACTGCCGACTACTGCTTTTCCTCCCTTCTTTTGCTGTACTCTACTGCCGACTACTGCTTTTTCGCCCTTCTTTTGCTGTACTCGAGCGTAGAGTGCCGTTTCCGCCTTCTTTGAAAGCAGAACACAGCACAATCCTTTATGCCTTTTTCTATACGAACATCAAGATCAGAAGCTGCGCGGTGAGCACGCGGAGGAACATGGTGAGCGGATAAACCGTTGCATAGCCTACTGAGGGCGCATCGTTACCGGCCGTTGCATTGCTATAGGCCAGTGCAGGCGGATCGGTCGTACTGCCGGCAATCAATCCCATCAACGTGAAGTAGTTGACCTTGCAGAAATAACGGGCAATGAAACCTATGACGACAAGAGGAATGAACGTGATGATAAAACCGTAGCCAATCCATGCGAAACCGCCGCCGTTGACGATCGTGTCCACGAATCCGCGTCCGGCCTCGATTCCCACACAGGCAAGGAAGAGCGTGATGCCGACTTCACGAAGCATAAAATTGGCGCTCTGCGTCGTATAGGTGATCAGCTTGAAACGATAACCGAAACTGCTGACGAGAATGGCGATGATCAACGGTCCGCCGGCGAGACCCAGCTTCACAGGCTGCGGTATTCCGGGAAAAGCGAACGGGATGCTTCCAAGAAGAATACCCAGCGCGATGCCGACGAAGATGGCAATCAGATTCGGCTCGTTCAATCGGCGCATAGAGTTGCCGAGAAGTTTAGCAACGTTCTCCACAGCCGTTTCCGTTCCGACTACATTCACGCGGTCGCCTACTTGCAAGGCAAGAGAAGGTTTGGCTACCAGATCGACACCGGCACGGTTGAGTCGTGTGATATTGATGCCATAAAGCTGGCGCAGGTTGAGATGTCCGAGGCGTTTGCCATTGAGCGACGATTTCGTGATCACGATTCTGCGGCTCACGAACTGACTCTCCATTCGTATCCATTGCTTGCGCTCCATATTGATCTCCGTTCCGAAAAAGGCCTTGATGGTATCGGCATCGTTGTCGGTCGTGATCAGGAAGATCTTGTCGTTTTCATGCAGGATGCTGTCGGCAGAAGCAATCTCGATCTTGTTGTTCTCAGCGTACAGAATACGTGAGACGACGAAGTCGCGGTGTTCCATCAGATGATGCATCGCACCGATCGTCTTGCCGAAGATAGCCGGATTCTTGATCAGCAGGGAGACGCCTTTAGCCTCGTCCTGATGAGAAGCTTCCTCCTCTTCCAGTTCCTTGTTTTCTTTGTCGAAAGAAATGCGGAAAGCATATCTCACCACAATCATCGAGAGAATGATACCAATCACACCCAACGGATAGGCCACAGCATAACCCATAGCGATGGTTTTGTCAGGCGTTCCTCCGTGCATATCGGCAAAAGCCTGCTGCGCGGCACCAAGTCCGGGCGTGTTGGTGACAGCACCGGAAAGGATTCCGACCATAGTCGGGACAGAGATACCTGTTATAAGATGTATGACAAGCGTTGCAACCACACCGAGGAAGATGATTCCTACGGAAAGCAGGTTCAACGTAATGCCGCCTTGTTTGAAGGAGGAGAAGAATCCGGGTCCGACCTGCATACCGACCGAATAGACGAACAGAATCAATCCGAAGTCTTTCAGAAAATGCAGGATACCATCATCAATGGTGAAGCCCAGATGCCCCATCAGGATGCCGACAAAAAGTACCAAAGTAATGCCCAAGGAAATGCCGAAGATCTTGATTTTTCCCAGCTGTATGCCAAGTGCGATAACAAAGGACAATAGAAGAATGGAGTGACCGATGCCATTCCCAAAAATCAAATCATTTAACCAAACCATCGTAAAGAACCTATTATTGATTAACCTCAAAAACCGCTGCAAAGGTAACAATAAGATAACCAACTGCCAAGAAAAGTAGTAACTTTGCAGCAAATCTCAACTTAGATGAAAATAATTGCAACTCTTACCGCCGCAATGCTGACAATTGCTACAGCACTATCTGCCCAGACTACGCAGACGACGGTCGTCATCAACACAGATGCCGGAACAATGAAAGCAATTCTCTATCCCGACACTCCTAATCACCTGAAGGCTTTTGTTGAAAAAGCACAGAAAGGGGCTTATAATGGCACGCTTTTCACTCGTGTCATTAAAGATTTCATGATTCAGGGCGGCTCTGCCGATTCCAAAAACGCCAAAGCGGGAGCTCGTGTCGGCATCGGTGATCCGGCAAGTGAAATCCTTCCGGAATTTCTTCCGAATCATTTCCACAAGAAAGGGGCACTCTGCGCTCCACGTCGTCCCGACGAGGTGAATCCCGAGAAGAAATCGGATATGTCACAGTTCTACATCGCTCAGGGCAAAGTGTACACCGAAGAGGAACTCGACGCCTTGGAATCCCAGCACAACCTTGCAGCTCGGACGGCAGCCGTACAGAAGTACCGCGAACCGCTGCAGGACAAACTGGACGACTTGCGCGATTCGGATATCAAAGCGTATCATCAGCTCAAGGACAGCATCGACGCACAGATCAAAGCAGCGATACTGGCAGCGCCCGGACATCTTCTCCTGAGCAAAGAACAGCGTGACGCCTATACGACAGTTGGCGGCGTTCCTACGTTGGATGGAGAATATACCGTTTATGGTGAGATCACCGAAGGTCTGGACGTACTCGACAAGATTGCCGCTGCTCCAAAAGACAGCAACGATCGTCCGACCACCGATATCCATATCATCAGCGTAACCATAGAATAAGAGTGGAAGAGACACTTCACGACATCGAAGAAGCCATCCGTCGTTATCTGGTGCGGAACGGAGCGGAACATCTCGTCCCACGCGCAGCACTCTTCGATATGGACGGAGTCTTGTATGATTCCATGCGATTCCATTCCAGAGCGTGGTGTGAGGTGGCTGAGAAATATCATCTGAACTATACTCCCATTGACTTCTTCCTGCTGGAAGGACGAACCGGCAAAAGCACTATCAACATTCTGTATAACCGCACCTTCGGACGCGATGCAGAAGAGGCCGAATGGAAACAGTTCTACAAAGAGAAGACCGAACATTTCCGTGCCTGCAACAGCGGTGATCCGATGCCCGGTGCTTCCGACGTATTGAAAGAAGCCAAACTGTCAGGCATGAAAACCCTGCTGGTTACAGGTTCCGGACAGGCTAGTCTGATTGACAAACTCAATCAGTCTTATCCCGGTTGTTTCAAGAAGGAAGACATGGTGACAGCCTACGATGTGACGCATGGAAAACCGAATCCCGAACCCTACCTGAAAGGATTGGAGAAAGCCGGAGTGAACAACACGGAGGCTTTTGTCATAGAGAATGCTCCGCTGGGTGTGGAAGCTGCTTCAAAAGCCCACATCTTCACGATAGCGGTCAACACCGGACCATTGCCGGACCGTTCGTTGCTCGATGCTGGAGCCGATCTGCTACTGCCCGATATGATGCATCTGGCAACCTCGTGGAAGAACATAATAAAAGCGTGCCATTCGATTTGAACGACACGCTTTCCTTTTATTCTAACTCTTCTCAGATTACTTTACATAATCAGCTTTGTTCAGATAATCGTAGCTCTGCTGGCAGCTTGCAAGAGGATCGTTGTTTGAGTATTCCTCGATCTCTACGTACCAGTCCTTGATGTTGTTTGCATAAGCCTGATCGAAGATAGGCTTGAAGTCCATCTTGCCGCTTGCGCCGATTTCCTTCTCGTCCTTGATATGCAGAACCTTGATCTGATCAGCATATTTCTTCATATAATCAACAACGTTGCCGCCGCCGAACATACACCAGTAAACATCGAGTTCAAAGAATACGTGATTCTTGCTGACGTTCTGAAGCATATAGTCGTAGATGACCTGACCTTTGATCTTCTTGAATTCATAATCATGGTTGTGATAACCGAACTGGATGCTGGCAGCAGCTGTCTTCAGACCTACTGAGCTGAAGTAGTCGCACCACTGTTTAACGTCGTCGAGAGTCGTTGTCTTCTCATCGAAATCCATCATCGGCTGAACCATATACTTAACGCCAAGCTGGTTGTGTGCTTCGATAGCCTTATCCCACCAAGCCATAACTTCTGCCTGTTCCTTCTTGTCCTTCGACATAGCCTTGGAAAGGTGTGAGCTTGTGATCTTCATGCCGAGGTCGTTGACCATCTTCTTGAAGTCTGCAGGAGCCAGTCCGTAGAACTTGCCATCATCGTAGCTGGCAGCTTCCAGATTCTTATAACCGATCTTTGCGACAGCCTCGAGGACCTTCTGAATACCATCGTCTTTAACCATGTCACGAAGTGAATAGAGCTGAAGTCCAATGTATTTAGAAGCAGCTTGAGCCGTTGCAGCAGCTGCATCGGCAGCTGGTTTGGATTTACCTGCACAAGAAGTTAAAAACTGCGGAACAACAAGTCCGCCGGCAAGCATCAAAGAAGCTTGTTTCAAGAAATCACGTCTGTTTTGCATAGTACTAATGTATTTAAGTATATTTTTAAGTGAATTTTCTGACAAAAATAGGCAAGGATTTCGATTATTCTACAATTTTGCCGTTAAAACTTTGAAAATTGTAGCAATCAATAGCCATTTCACACATTTTTTGTTTCAAATCAATTGAGAGAGGTTTCCATTTTGACGGAATAACTATACGGGAAGGAAATATAGGAAGGAGTAGAAAACGAAATCAGAAACAATTATGCCTAAAAAAGAAAGAATATTCAACTGAATAATATCATAAAAAGAAAAAACGCATAACTTTGGGGATATAAACATAATCTTAAATCAATTCAAATCATGAAGAAATTTTCAATTCTATTGTCAGCACTTCTTCTCGCAGCCTTATCTGTTGGAACACTCCACGCAGATCAATCACTCTTCAACGGAAGCAGTCTCAGCAACTGGAAGACGCATGGCAAAGTTTCCGTCGCGAACAAAATCCTTACACTGAAAGGAAACAAGAGCGGAATGGTTCTCAAAAACGGTAATTACAAAGATTTCGAAATGACACTCGAGCTTCGCAGTACGCCCAAAGGCAAAGGCTCCATTCATTTCCACACCGATGCCCTGCTGAAAAAAGGCTATGCCATTGCCATCAACAACGACCGCACGGATGAAATATGGTGGAAGATGAGCGGCAGTCTGATCGACGTCCGCAACCTTACTAAGAGCTTCGTTAAAGAAGACCAATGGTTCAAAATGAATATACGTGTCTTCGGACAGGAGATAGATGTACATATCAACGGAACGCCGGTTGTGGAATATATCCAGCCGAAAGCTCCCTATCGCGCAGCCAATCATGCCAAGGAACTGCTCGGCAACGGCACGTTCGCCATTGAGAGTTCTGGAACAGGCGCTATCGAGATCAAGAACATCACTGTCAACAAACTCAACGCCCAAAGTGCAGACATCGAAAAACAGCTGGCCGACGCCAATGATGAACAGGCCGATCCAATCATCCGTCTGCATCAGGAGGATTTCCCCGTTCTCGACTATCATGTACATCTGAAAGGTGGTCTGACAAAAGAACAGGCAGCCATTCAGAGCCGTAAGCTCGGCATCAACTACGCAGTCGCTCCCAATTGCGGCATCGGATTTCCCATCAGCACCAAGGAGCAGGTTCTCGCCTATCTCGACAGCATGCGCACACAGCCTTTCATTCTTGCCATGCAGGCTGAAGGCCGTGAATGGATGAACACGTTCGGCGATGCCTACAAAGGTTTCGACTATGTCTTCACCGATTGTATGACCTACACCGATGACAACGGCAACCGTACTCGTTCTTGGATTGCCAAAGAGGTAAAGATTGATGATCCCGAGAAATACATGGATATGATCCTGAGCAGAATCCTCGGTGTATTGAAGGAACCAGTCAACATCTACGTCAATCCGTGCTATCTGCCTGATGCCATGAGCAAAGACTATGATAAATTCTGGACTGAAGAGCGTATGAATACCTTCATCGAAGCACTGAAGAAGAGTGGCAAAGCCCTTGAGATCAACGAGCTTTATAAGATTCCGAGCAAGGCCATCTTGTTGAAAGCAAAAGCAGCCGGCGTGAAATTCACCTTCGGAAGCAATAACGTCACACCGAATGTCAGCGACCTCAAGTACAGCCTTCAGATGAAGAAGGAACTGGGACTGACGGCAAAGGACATGTACAAGCCGCAGATCAAGATCTAAAGCACATCCATCATTATTATACTAAGGGCGGGAATCATATCCCGCCCTTTTTTATTGCCGGGCAAAACAATTAAACGAGGTTCATCGTGTACAACGAAAGATAAGTCTTTGATCAAAAATATTTCAACCATGGTTAAAACTTTTTTTCTTAATGACCTACGAGGCGTGATTCAATGTGAAAATAATTTTCAACCATGGTTAAATAATTATTTTTCCTTTTCCTGAGATGCACCATCTTCCTAAGGAAACGGATTTAATAAGGTGGCAACACTGCACCAAGCAGTGATTGGCACAACCCGATAGTTGTTTCGTTGAGGCGAATGAATGAGAAGGCGACGACGATCACTCTTCGTCTATTCTCTCCAGTTTGAAGATGACAGGACGTGTACCGTCGCTACAACAGGTAATCAGCATCTTCTCGTCGTTGGTCCAGCCTTTCATGATCGAACCGCCTTGCAAAGCCGAATAGACATAACGGCTGATGCAATCCCAAGCTTCGGAGCAGAACTTCCCGTTCATCATCTTCCAAAAACCATCGCCGTCAACCATGAAGACATCGCCTTCATGGAACATCGGACATACGCCGGATTCGGGATCAGCAAGATAAGCCTTCTGCAAATCCTTATAACATTCCGTTCTCAAAACCGTAATTTTACATTTGTGGGTAGCCATATTGTTTTTGTCTCATTAATACATAGATCACTGACAAAAATAATCAAAGTTTCGTAACTTTGTCATACAGCAACTAAAAGAAGCGCAGATGGATTTTCAAGTGTACAGGAGGCTTTACGGTCAATACATCAGCAATGGTTCCGATGATTTCATCTATTGTGAACATCTGGAGACGCGCAGTGAGAACTTCGGATGGCATATCAAGCCGCACGTTCATCCTGGAATCTACCAGATCTTCCTGATTGAGAAGGGAACATTCATCATGTATTCAAACCATGCGGAGAAAAAACTTCAGGCGCCCTGTGTCATTCTTGTCCCTGTGTCGGAACTTCACGGATTCCAATACCAACCGGAGACAAAGGGAAGAATCGTCTCGCTGGACAACAGAAAGACCGATACCATCCTGAATGAATTCCAGTTCAAGACCTCTTTTTTCAGCAGACTTGAATACATCGACTTAAGCAGTGATGCACAGACGCTCAAGGACCTTCTCACTATTCTCGACACTTTGGAAGAAGAACAACGCCATTCCAAGCCGGAGAAATCCATTATGACCAAAGCATTGATGGTGGTATTGTTTACCCACATCTTCCGTGTCTGGCTTATACGGAATCAGTCTGAGGTCGAAACAGAGCCGAACTCACTTCAATATTTCCGCAGTTTCATGCAGCTTCTGAAAAGCACGAATAAAAAAAGTACGGTGACCGAAATGGCAGAGAAGATTGGCATTTCAACGGTTCATCTGAATAGAATATGCCATCAGATAGCCAAGAAATCCGCAGGAATGCTCATCGATGAATATCTGATTGAGGAGGCCAAAGAGCTTCTAAAAGGCCGACAGCTTACGATAACCGAAATCGCGTATTATCTCAACTTCGAATATCCCAATTATTTTGCTCGTTTCTTTAAAAAGAAAACGGGACAAACGCCCAAAGAATTCAGAGAAAACGAAGGGACTACATCGAAACCGATATAATCCCCTCTTTGGTCTTATTAGGATTGGTCACAAAACCACAACCTTGAATACAATATCAATTAATAATCATTGCCATGGAGAAACAGATTGATGACACAGTATTCCCAAACAGCTTTTTTCTATTTGCACAGTCCGTCAATCCAGTCGAAAAGCTCGTCAAGATCATAATCGCCGCTATGAGGTTTGTTCCATGGCAATGCCAGATTCACGTCATAGCCCAGATTCTGAAGACGCGTTCCGAGAATGATGCAGATGGCAAGTCCGGTATCTTTATCATACGATCCATGGCGAATCCTCCAATACTTCGAAGTAGTCGTATTGGATGTTCCTATATAATTTAAAGGATTCATCATCTTAATATAGTTGCTTTCTGCCAATGTCGCACCATCGGTGGTTGTATGCTGCATAGAATAGGCAGTGAAATGCTGTTTGTCGATCTTCGACGTTCCGAACTCCTGGTTCTCAGGTGTGGAAAGATCGAAAGCATCGAATGCAGGCGGAAGTTTCTGTCGTGTCATATAACGGACATACTGATCGAAATCAATGCTGACCGCTTTGCCATTCTCTATCTTCAACCAGGAATAAGAGGAAAGGTCTGTGCCTTTATCCAATTCTTTCTGAGCAGAAGCAACGACGAACGATTTCACCCATTCCTTGAAACTTCCTTCTCCCTGCTCGTCCAAGGACAGAGGATTGCCTTTGAAATCCTTCAAGTTCAAACTATTGATATAAGCAGGGAACTGCGATTTCAACTCTGCGGAAGCTTTGATCTGAGACTCAGTCAGCGAGATATCCGAAGCCGATTGCCCAGGCATCGCACGACCTTTCGCATTGTTCACTCCGTTGAACTGCCATTCATAAGCCATGTCCGCATGGTCAAGGTTGGTTATAGGACAATAGGCTTGAACGGCGAAGATATCATCAGTGGCATCAGCAGCACCAATAGCTTTCAGAAATGGTTCGTAATCAGGATTGTTACCTGTAGCGCCAAGCAGTGATGACATAGCACCACCGGCACTCGTACCGCTTGAGATGATGCGATTGGCATCGCCAGGCATCGCAGCATCGTTGAACTTCAAATAACGAACGGCAGCTTTCAGATCCACAAGAGCAGCAGGAGCTTTGCCCGTTGCAGAAGTACGTCCGCGAGCTCCGGGAGAAGCTACCACATAACCTTGTGACAAAGCGGCAAGAACCACATTCTCGCGTTTGGGGAAATTGATAGCTCCCATCGGCGCACCTTGAGGTCTTGCTCCCTGATCGGGACGGCGCATTCCAGCAGGCATCTCCATCGGTTGTTCTTTAGCGGTTGCCGGAGCAGCAGGCATATAACCGCCAATCTGGTTCGGAAGGAAGATCGGAGCATTCTTGGCGGTATAACCATTGATGCTGCCGCCATTGAAATATTCCTCAGGAACATAGATGTTCATGATCTCATAGCCTTTCTCAACGGGATTGGCTACATAAACAATCTTCTCGTAGGCACGGACTTTTATGGTCTGTCCGTTGTAGGTCAGGACCTGCTTTTCATACTTGGCAGGATTGAACGAAAGCTTCGAATTGGCTGATGTCCCGGCAAAGAGTTGACCTGAGATCAACAATATCAAAGCTGAAAGGAATAAGAATTTTTTACTCATATACATTTGTTATAAAACGTAAGAACATCTATTTCTACAAATCTGAGAGCAAAGTACGGACTTATAAAGGAATATATAAGATAATATTAGAACCTAAAAAGATACAAACCGAACATTTCCCAATTATTATAGAAAACCATGGCCGGTGAATTTATGGGAAGACGAACAAAGGTCTATTGTTTCGACTGCCTGAAAAGCCAATCTCTCAGAGGTTCTATCTCATAGGCAATGCGCCACGAATAGAGGCGATTGTTGAAACTAGTATCAGGCTTTCCACTTGGGACCACTGTGCCGGACTTAAAAAGAGTGAACTTGATGTTACCCGATGCAGCGGCAGCCTTTTGGAACTCCTTTTGTGGAGCACGACCGTCGCAGAGTGAACGTGTAACTTTGGCACCCGACTTCTCGAGAGCGGAGACGAAGGTACGAAGACGCTGCGTTGTGACGGTATCGCCTTCTGAAGCGACAAACCATAAATTTTTCTGTTTCATGACGAATGCCGACTGTGGATTCCAAGATCCTGCGATAAGCAATGATGCTGCGAAGCGATTCGGATACTTTTCATTCATAGCCAATGCCGCCATTGCACCCATCGATTGTCCGGTGAGATAGAGCCGCTTTGCATCGATGTTGTATAGTGTCTGCAACGTATCGAGCAGATCCATCGTGATGTCCAGATCCTGCGTCGTCTTAAAACTACTGTCGGCAATGGCATTGAAATAGGCGGGAACCAAAACGAAACATTCGTGCTTGGCCTGTTCCGATGGTTCAGCCCATACAACACCGCCCAATCCTTGCAGCAGAGGTTCATCGTGACGGGGACGACAGGAATACTCATCCTGGATGAACAGCACCAGCGGATAACTCTTGGCCGGATCGTAATGATATGGAACGAAAAGACTGAACTTCATCATCTTCCCTGTCTTCGGATCGTGGAAGTCCGGTTTGGAAAATCCATCCAGCACCAGATTGACATCCTTCTGGTTATAACTCCAATCCGATTGCGGCTCTATCTGGTTTCCTTCAATGGTAGTCAGTGTGCCGGCCTGCCTGACATAGACCAGAAGACCGTTGCCGCCAGCTTTCGATGAAAGTGAAATGGCCGGATGAGCGGGAGGATTGCCACGGACCTTCAGCATCTCAGCCATCGTCTGCTGCGGCATATTGTTCTGTGGCGATGAAGGATGCTGCGCCGAAGAACCGGTATGCGCTGGTTCTCCAATCTGTACCGGAAGTTCGTAATCGGTGGAAAGCTGGAGAATTACATACCGTCCGTTCTTCCCTACCGAAGCCTCTTCAGGAGTGTCATTCGCATAGATCTTGGTAATTGTTTTGTCACGGACTTCAAAGTCGCTCTTCTTCAACTCCGATTGTTTGATCGGTGCGTTATATTCTACGACGACAGCCTCTGTCTTCAATCCATCCGAAAAAATCCGGTTGATAGCCGTCACATTTTTTATCGGCGACGTGCCTTCTTGAGCTAAAGCTGTTGCTGATCCTAACAGAACAAATAATAAGGAGAGAACAACGCCTAACATTCTGCTATATTCCCTTTTCATCTTCTATGATTATTTCGACTGACTAAAGATCCAGTCTCTCACACCTTCCACGTAATAGGCCACTTTCCATGTCTGCATGTGTTCCATGCCGCCTTCCTGACCTTCGGGAAAGACGGTTCCTTTAGAAAAAACGGAATAGCGGATATTTGCACCCTCATCGTTCATCTTCTTCACATCTTCAGCAAACTCGGCAGCTGTGGCACGACCGTTCCAGGTAGCGCGGCTCACCTTCGCCCCGTTTTTCTCCAAAGTCTCCGTGATGGCGTTCATTCCAGGAAATGCCTTCGTGTCGCCTTCTGCCACCAGAATCCAGATCTTCTGTTTTGCCAAAGGTTTTACCAATGAAGCGTCCCATTGTCCTGCAACGAGCATCGAAGCAGCGAACAGATCGGGATATTTGATGTCGAGCGCAATCGACATCATGCAACCGCCCGATTGTCCCGTCGTGTACATCTTATTCGTGTTCACACTATATTCTTTGGCAATCTGATGAATCAGATCCACTGTGATATCCAGATATTCATTGGTCTGCGACTGATCGTTGGTGATCTGCACAGGATATTGAGGAGCAACGACGAAACAAGGATGTTTGGCCTGCTCTTCCGGAGTGGCCCAGATCGTGGCTCCGACGCCTTGCGTCAAAGTGGCTGTCACTTCATGTCCCGAAATGCTTGCATCGTGCATAAACAGTACAAGCGGATAAGACTTCTTAGGATCGTAGTTCTTGGGAATAAACAGATTGTAGGCCAATTTTGCTCCGGTCTTGGCATCTGTATATTCGAGCTGTTTAAAGTCGTCCACGATCAGATTGATGAATCGGGAACTCTTGAGAGGGGCGTCGGAAGATGCGATACTTGATCCGTCGGAAGCTGTGATCGCAACTGTCTGTGCCACCGTGACCGTGAGATCTTTCCGCTCATCGATTGGCTTACTCTTGGAAGCTTCCACCAATTCCTTACCAGTCGGAAGCGAACCTAGAGGATTAAACATCGGTTTTCCGTTGGAACCAGCTGGCGGACCTTGTCTCTGCCCGTCTTGTTTGGTCTGCACCTTTTGCAATTCAAGGATGACGAAGCGACCATCTTGTCCCTGTGTAGCCTTCGCCTCCATTGTGTTGGCATAAGCCTTCGTAATCGTACGTCCATCCACCTTGAATGAAACGGCCGATAGCTTCTCGTTGCTGATCGCCTTCGGATATTCGACTGCGACCGCCGTCACCTGCTGTCCATCACCAAAAACCTCGGTGATAGCAGTCACTTTCTGCATATTCCTATTTACAGCCCCGACAGAAAATGTCAGGCATAAAACGACCAGAATCATGGCCATTTTCTTATGCGCTATCTTTTTCATCTCTAATAACATTTTATATATGAAATCCTATTTTGTTTTACATTCTGTTGCGAATATCGCATAATTATAATCATAATGAAAATAAAATCGACGGTTTTAACAAATTTACCGACGAATTGATTTCAGGATCCGAGATCATAGAAAAGCATAGATTACAGAAAAAGAATGTGCGGAAAAAGAAATCCACAAATGAGTAAACGCATCAAAATCCGCCATCGTGGATTATAAAAATACTATTCGGATATAGCCCTAATTCCTAATTTAGAATCAGCAGTTTATGAATAGATTACGACCATTCGAAAACGCGCTTCTGACCGTTGAGCGTCCATTTGGACGGGGTCATTGTCTCGAGCCAGTCCAGCGGTTCGCCGACAGGGATTTCCTTGGAGGCCAGGTCGAAACTGTCACGGATCGATTTGCGCTGTTCCTCTCCCACGGCTTTCGGCTGCGCAGAGATGAAAAGCGGTACGCCACTTCCGGCTATCAGCTCCATCCACTGCTTATTGAGCCGCCAGTCAACCTCTGTAGTCAGACCCACGCAATCGGGATCTGCCGCATAGAACTGATTGTGCTGCGCGATTCTGAAAGCCAGCGAATTTACGCCCATCTTAAGCGTCCTCGCCCACTCTTTCCCGCTCGTATCATCACCAATGCGCTGCACTTCAAACAGTCCGGCGCCCAAATGAGAGAAGGTATTGCATCCGATCAGCGGGATATCGCCGGCAGCATTGCGAAGGGAGCGATAGAGATTGAGCATGACTTCAGCATTCGTGACACTCCTATTGTGGAACATCCAGCTACCGTTTGTCACATCACGCTGACTCAGCATGTCCATGCCCCATTTGCCGAACATATCAAAAGAGGTGTAATCATGTTTGACCATCTCATATCCCCATTCATGATAAGCTTTGAAGCATCGCTGCAGATAAGCAGCTGTCTCGGGAACAGTGGGATCGCGCAGCGCTTCGCCTTCGCCAATGACATGACCGGAATGCATCATCAACTGTGTCTTGGGTGTGTCATGAGCGGCACAAAGCGGACGCATCCACAATCCCGGGCGCATGCCGTGAGACTTGATCTGTTCCGCCAGTTTACCCATATCTTTGAAATGCCTTCCGGGCTGATAAAAATTATCACTCCAGCTCGATGCATCCTTATGTTGCGGCGCCAAGACTGCCCATCCGGCATCAATTAGGCAATAGGGTCGATTGTTCGTATTGTGCGCCAAGTCTCCGGTCAATTCCACCGTCTTCATGATGAGTTCGTCGGAGTTGTTGCCGTATGCGAAATACCAGTCGTTGATTCCATACACCGGCTGCTTGGTGAGACGAGGTGTAGGACACATCAGCTTGCACAGCTTGCGCAATGCGAGGAACGGACGTTCACCACCTTTTCCCTTATAAGCCACCACCGTCGCCATTTCCAAGGTTCTGCTGCCCAGTCTGACGCCGTGCGAACCATTGCGTACGTCCATGACCAGCTGAAGCGTATCCGGATCGGCCTGCCAATAACAGAGCGCCGAGCATCCGGTCATCACGCCGAAACCGTTGCATTCCTTACCATTATATTCCATGAAATACCACGGCATGATGCGGTCGCCGTTCATCTTCTTCCATTGAAGATCGCCATACCCACGTTCCCAATGATCGCCCAAGCATACGGCCGTCACCGGTATCTGTACGCGCCAACCCGCCGTTACATATTTGATCGACTTGCCTTCAGCAGTAAGTTTGAAGGTCAAGCCTTTATCATTTTCTAACACCTGAACAACGATAGAACCAAATTCATACTGGTTCTTGCTGCCTTCAACGGTCATCTCCTCTCCAGATTCCAATGTGATCCTTACGATATCCGGAAGATTCAGCCGGTATGTCTCCGTCTTGGATGTGGATAAAGGTGTCGAGGCAATATTTGCTTTCGATATTAATATGCTTCCGAATGATAATCCGGCTATTTTTAAGAAGTTACGTCTATCCATATTCAAATCATCTTTACCTGTTGCAAGGGATTCACCCACAAATCTTTCAAATGTAGAAATAAAATCCATCGGGATCTGTTGATAGAATAATAAAAGAACTTAAAAGTGGCAATTATAAATGAAATTCAACCCTATTCCACATTTTTTGTAGGGACGAGTGATCTTTCACCCTCTTCGCATCGATCCAATACCATCCATGCAATGAAATGCCATCATCCCGAAAAGCAACCATTCGAACGGAGAGTGTATAAAAATCACTATATCAATTCTGATAATAGATCTCTTTAATGGGTTTTGACGTAACCTCGCGGAGCGATGTGAATTCAACTACCTGCATACTTTGATTTACTTACCTTATTTATACCCACACGCTCTTTGACTTGCGGGACTAAATGAGGACTTTCAGGCAGGCATAGAAGAAAGTCAAGAACGAAAATTATCGGTTTTATCGCATAATTTATCAAAAGATGATTACTTTTGCATCCTAAGAGGAGATGTCAGGCAGACTGGAATATTCTTTTTCATTTCAATATTTCTCCTATTCCACTCTCATCAACTCTTCTAAATACGTGTAATTTTAAACAAAAACATCAGCCATGAGTAAGAATGACGATATGGTCTATGATGAAGATGATTCTGTAACCTTCATCAAAAATTATCTGCCACAAGAAATGAAAGACAAATTTAGCAACGACGACATCAACTATGTGGTCGATCTGATTTACGACTTCTATGAATCGAAAGGTTATCTGGACGATGATGCCGACGAAAACAAAGTGGTGGACATCGACGAAGACGAAATGGTAGCATTTGTTTCGGCAGCTGCCAAGAAAGACAACAAACGCAAGTTTACAAAGGAAGAGATAGGTTTCATCGTAGATGGCGAAATGGAGTATTGCGAATCCATCCATCTGTTCGATTGATGCTCTCCTATTATAACGATGACAATTTTTTAATAATCATAAATTCACAATCAAATGAGAAGAATTAAATTATTATCAATGGTACTGCTCTGTGTAGCAGTATGTCTGAGTGGTTGCAGCACATGGAGCAACACAGCTAAAGGAACAGCTATCGGCGTTGGCGGCGGTGCAGCTGTCGGTGCAGGTATCGGTAAAATCGCAGGCAACACGGCCTTGGGATCTATCATCGGTGCTGCTGTCGGTGGAACAGCCGGAGCTTTGATCGGCAAGAAGATGGACAAACAGAAAAAAGAACTCGAACAGACATTGCCTGATAATACAAAGGTAGAATCAGTCAACAACGGCGAGGCACTGAAGGTCACCTTCGATTCCGGTATCCTCTTCGCAACCAACTCAAGTGCTTTGAGCGATGCTTCCAAGAGCGCTCTCCGCAACTTCGCATCTAGCTTGAAAGAGAACCCTGATACCTATATCAAGATCACAGGACATACCGACAATACCGGTAAGGTTGACTACAACCAGACACTGTCTGAGAAACGTGCCAAGAGCGTCTATGACTATCTGAACACAGACCAGGGCGTTGAGGGCAAACGTATGCAATATGAAGGCAAAGGACTTTCTCAGCCTGTTGCTGATAACTCCACTGAGACCGGACGTGCACAGAACCGCCGCGTTGAAATCATGATCATGGCAAATGAGAAGATGATTCAGGAAGCGCAGCAGGGTACACTGAAATAAGGTGAATCTCACTTCAGAATAAAAGGAAAAGGACTTTGCCACCGGGTGGTGAAGCCCTTTTTTACTCTCCTTACTTATCTTATCCTTCATCAGATGAATCAAAAATTGGAACTCATCACCATCCTCGGTCCTACGGCATCGGGAAAAACGCATTTCGCCGCTTTGCTCGCTGACCGCCTGCACACGGAGATCATCAGCGCAGACTCCCGACAAATCTACCGTGGCATGGACATCGGCACCGGAAAAGACCTCGCAGACTATACTGTGAACGGTCATCACGTGCCCTATCATCTGATCGATATCTGCAATGCCGGCGAACAATACAACCTATTTCGCTATCAGCACGACTTCCATGACGTGTTCTCTTCTCTAAAAGAAAAAAACATTCTTCCTATCCTGTGCGGCGGAACCGGACTCTACATCGAATCGGTTTTGAAAGGGTTCAAGCTCCTCGACGTGCCTCAAAATCCCGAACTTCGCGCCAAGCTGAAAGGCAAGAGCCTCAACGAACTGACGCAGATACTCGCCTCTTACAAGTCACTGCACAACACTTCGGACACCGACAGTGCGCAACGTGCGATCCGAGGCATCGAGATTGAAGAATATTACAAGCAGCAAGTACCGGGCATGCACGAATATGAACCGATCAATAGTCTCATCATCGGCATAGATATAAGCCGCGAGGAACGACGGGAAAAGATCAGCCAACGTCTCAAAAGCCGTCTCGACGAAGGAATGATCGACGAAGTACGCCGACTCCTCAACAACGGCATCAAACCCGAAAACCTTATCTATTACGGACTGGAATACAAATATCTGACGCTTTACATCATTGGCAAACTCACCTACGAGGAGATGGTCTCTCAACTGGAGATCGCCATCCACCAATTTGCCAAACGCCAGATGACCTGGTTCAGAGGAATGGCGCGGCGCGGCTTCACCATTCATTGGCTTCAGGCATCCCTTTCGGACGAAGATAAAATCAACCAATCGCTGAGCCTCATCGACGAAGCGAATAATTCATCATCATCATGTTCAATATAAACAATCTGAAAAGCGACCATTTCTTTCTGTTAGCAGGACCTTGCGTCATCGAAGGAGAAGAGATGGCTCTGCAGATCGCAGAGAAAATAGTGGAACTCTCCGACAAGCTGCATATTCCTTACGTCTTCAAAGGCTCTTACCGCAAAGCCAACCGCTCACGCCTCGATTCGTTCACTGGCATCGGCGACGAAAAGGCACTCAAGATTCTAAGGAAAGTGGGCGAGACCTTCCATATCCCAACAGTCACCGACATCCACGAAGCACACGAAGCCGAGATGGCTGCCGAATATGTGGATGTCATACAAATTCCTGCCTTTCTCTGCCGTCAGACCGATCTGCTGGTCGCCGCAGCCAAGACCGGAAAGATCGTGAACGTCAAAAAGGGACAGTTCCTCTCTCCCGCCGCCATGCAGTTTGCAGTTCAGAAAGTCATAGACGCTGGCAACAGCCAGGTGATGATCACCGAACGCGGCACAACCTTCGGATATACCGATCTCGTCGTGGACTTCCGCGGCATCCCCGAGATGAAGGAGTTCGGACACCCTGTAATAATGGATGCGACCCATTCCCTGCAACAGCCCAATCAGGCTTCCGGAGTCACTGGCGGCATGCCTCAGCTCATTGAGACCATCGCCAAAGCAGCCATCGCGGTTGGAGCCGACGGACTCTTCATCGAGACACACCCGAACCCGAAAGTGGCGAAATCCGACGGAGCTAACATGCTTCCACTCGACAAACTAGAGGATCTTCTCGTGAAACTACTGAGAATCAAAGAGGCTATCCGATAAGATGAGGATATCGCCTCCCTTCATTATCCATTTCAGCCAAAGAAAAGAGAGCGATAAAATATGTGCTACAAAATGGAACCATTGGACTTGGTAGAAACCCGCATTCCATCAATGCGGGTTTTCTGCTAATCTAACGTATAGCGTCGTATCTTTCATTATTATAGTTTAGTTTCCGTTATGATTACATCTTTCAGTAGAAAGCAAAAAAAAGGCCATCTTCACAGACGACCAATCTTTATTGCTAACCTTAAATCTAATACCATGAAAAACACAGTGCAAATGTAGGACATTTATGTTGTCCAACATAATTTTCGAGCATTAATCTATCTAAATTTAACACTAATTGGATATTAAGATTCCAATTTAAGAGTTATTAAAGACTTCCTTGGGTGTCCGGCTTCGTAAAATAGTTGACGAGCTCATCAAAGGAGGCATCTTTCAGAATCACGTTTTTGTCTTTGTCCAGCAAATAGACGGTTGGACTGGCCTTGAGATCATAGAGTTCATCGTTCGTAATGACCTGACCGTTATCGTAGGCATTGATCCAAGACTTGGGCATCGACGGTTCGTGCTGCTTCCAGACGTCGAGATCGGCATCGGGATATACGGAGAGAAGCACCATTTTGTGAGAGTCGAGCAATTCGTTGATCGGAGCAGAATCCTTCAGTTTGCCGGTCATCTCAATGCAGGCTTCACAATCGGGATTGTTGAAGAAGAGAACGAGATAATCCGCCTTGATGCCATACATCTTGGCTTTTCGTCCATCTATATATGTATAGGTAAAATCGTTCGCCTTCTTCCCCACTCTGTTTTTCATGGCCAGCGAAAGGAGACTGCGCGGACGGATCTTATGTGCATCGTCAATAAACGGCGCAGCGATGATCGTTTCCAGAACAGGAATGAAAAACTCATCGTTGTGCATGGGTGAATTGGCATTGTAGAGATATTTCTCGTAGAGCTTCGTCAAGAAGTTGAACATCGCCGTGTCGGCTTCGGCTTTGCCAAGCATCGTCTTGATGGAGGTGGCCGCTTTATCGGCAGGCACATATTTCAAGACATCGATATAATTGCTCATGGCCTGCTCCGTGACAGCGGAATAATGGATATAAGCGGTGTCTTTAAAATTGAATTTGTCCCAATAGTGTTCGGAAAGATAGGCAGCACGCTCGGCTGGTTCGGTAATCAGCGTCGGCACCGAAACCATCTCGAAGGTAGGTTCTGCCACCTGTGCCGTTTGCGCCTTCTGTGCGGACTGACCGCTGCAGGCTTGGAAGAATGGCAGTAATAACAAAATAGACCAATATTTCATACGTTCTGGAATTTGATGCGAATGCAAATATACATTTTTTCTTTCATTATAATTCTCTATATTTGTCTCCGCAAAAGAAGAGAGCATGATAGACCAACCGACCATAGACAGGATTCTGGACGCAGCGAACATCGTTGACGTCGTTTCGGACTTCGTCACATTGCGTCGGCGCGGCGTCAATCTTGTAGGTCTTTGTCCCTTTCATGACGACAAGTCGCCCTCCTTCTATGTCTCTCCCGCGAAGAACATCTGCAAATGCTTTGCATGCGGTGAAGGCGGCACGCCCGTCCATTTCATCATGAAGCATGAGCAGCTCACCTATTACGATGCCCTTCGCTATCTGGCGAAGAAATACAACATCGAGATCAAGGAACGCGAACTTAGTGACGAAGAGAAACGCGTCCGCAACGACCGCGAGAGCATGTTCATCGTCAACGAATGGGCTCTGAAATACTTCACCAATCTTCTGTATAATCATGTAGATGGCCAAACCATCGGAATGCGGTATTTTGCTGAAAGAGGTTTCCGTGAAGACACCATCAAGAAGTTCCAGCTCGGCTATAGCCTCGACGTCCGCGATGCTCTTTACAACGAAGCCATCCGAAACGGATATAAAAAAGAATACCTGGAGAAAACGGGGTTGATCGTCACGCACGACAATGGAAGCGTATCGGATCGATTCCGCGGGCGCGTCATGTTTCCCGTCTTTACCTTGAGCGGCAAAGTGGTGGCATTCGGCGGCCGCGTGCTGAAGAAAGACGAGAAGACAGCCAAATATGTCAATTCGCCCGAAAGCGATATCTATCATAAGAGCAATGAGCTCTATGGCATCTACTTCGCCAAGCAGGCCATCGTCAAAGCTGACAAATGTTTTCTCGTGGAAGGCTACACCGATGTCATCTCCATGCATCAGTCCGGCGTCGAGAATGTCGTCGCCTCATCCGGAACGGCACTCACAGAAGGACAGATCCGCATGATCCGGCGCTTCACCAACAATATCACGGTGCTGTACGATGGCGATGCGCCCGGCATCAAAGCAGCCATTCGAGGCATCGACATGCTACTGGAAGCAGGCATGAACATCAAAGTGGTGCTTCTCCCCGACGGCGAGGATCCCGACTCTTATGCCAAGAGCCACAGCGCATCGGAGTTTGCCGAATATATCAAAGGTGCGGAGACAGATTTCATCCGCTTCAAGACGAAGCTGCTGCTGACGGAAGCCGGCAACGATCCCATACGCAAAGCTTCGCTGATCAGCGACATCATCCGCTCCATCGCCATCATTCCCGACAACATCTCCCGATCGGTCTATGTGCACGAATGCAGCGCCTCCTTCGAGATTGAGGAACAGGTGCTTCTGAATGAAGTGAGCCGCATCCGGCTGAATCATCAGGAACAGCATCCCAAGCCGCCCATCCTCCGAAGGAATGTCACGCCAGGCAGCATACCGGCAGCTTCCGTGCCGACCAGCTCAACAGAGCAGCAGGCAGAACCGCAATACCGGAATGAAGAACAGGTGGTGGAACAGCAGTTTGAACATACCGTTCCGTTCAGTTCGCCCTACGAACAGTCCGAGCGGCTGCTGATGTATTACATCATAAGATATGGCGAAAAGATCATCTTCCAGCAGACCGATCCTGCGACCGGTCAAAACATCGTGTTCCGCGTAGCCGATTACATCCAGTTCGATCTCCATCGTGACGATCTGGCCTTCCACAATCCGCTTTATCAGAAGATGGCGGAAGAGGCTGCCGCTCATTGTACAGAAGATGGATTTCTGGCACACAAATATTTCCTGTCTAACACTGATCCCGAAGTCAGCATGCTAGCCGCCGATTTCATGAGCGATCAATACCAGCTGAGCAGGATCTTCCTCAAGTTCAACGGCGGAAAGAATGACGTGGAAAACGAGGAGGAAAATGACGAGGATCATCTGCAGGCCAAAGTCCTTCAAGCGGTATATGAATTGAAGAATGATTATATCCTGCGAAAGATCAACGAACTGCAGGGCGAAATGAAAGAGGCGCAGAACACCGGTCAAATGGACAAAGTGATGGATCTGCTGCAACAGGTAAGCCGCCTTAACGGAATCAAGAACGAACTGAACAAACAGCTCGGTGAACGCATCGTTTTAAAACTGTAAACTAACTGATACGGAGAGATATGAACTTTTTGGAAACAGAAGAGGTCGTGAAGGATTATTCGGGTCATCGCGCCTTGGACAAAGTGAGCATTCACGTCCCTCAAGGGGAAATATTCGGATTGCTCGGACCGAACGGAGCGGGAAAAACCACGCTAATACGCATCATTAACCGCATCACAGCGCCCGACAGCGGATCCGTCATCTTCGACGGCCATTTGTCACGTCCTGAAGATATCTACCAGATTGGATATCTTCCGGAAGAACGCGGACTGTACAAAAAAATGAAAGTAGGCGAACAAGCCATCTATCTGGCTCAGCTGAAAGGACTCTCCTATCCTGAAGCCAAAAAACGACTGACAACGTGGTTTAAGAAGTTCGAAATCATGTCGTGGTGGGATCGGAAAGTGGAAGAGCTGTCGAAAGGCATGCAGCAGAAGGTGCAGTTCATCGTCACTATCATCCACGAACCGAAACTGCTGATCTTCGACGAGCCCTTCAGCGGATTCGATCCGGTCAACACCGAACAGCTGAAAAAGGAGATCCTCGAACTGAAGGACAAAGGCCACACCATCATCTTCTCCACCCACAACATGGAATCGGTGGAAGAGATCTGCGACAATATCGCTCTCATCAACACTTCACACGTGGTGCTGGCAGGCGCTGTGCCGGAAGTACGCAGCCGCTTCAAAAGCGACCGCTACACGGTAAAGATTCACGCCGACAACCAGACTCAACTGGATCTTCCAGAGTTTGCTGAGAAGATCGAGATTCACACCGATCGGCTAACCAGCGGATTTGCCGAACTAAGCATCCGCAAACGTGTGGAGATGACCAACTCGGAGATCCTCACGCTCCTTGCCGGTCGATTCGATATTGTAGAATTTCACGAAGAGCTGCCTTCGATGAACGATATCTTCATTCAAACCGTCTCTAACCCAAATAACAAGGAAAACCATGAATAACATAGGATTGATCATTAAGCGCGAATACCTGCGCCGCGTAAGTAAGAAGTCGTTCTTGCTGCTGACACTGCTCATGCCTTTTCTGTTTGCTGCGTTGATCTTCGTCCCGCTGCTGCTGGCTCAGCTGAAAGGTAACGAGATCCATAACATTGCAGTCCTCGACTCGACGGGCAACTATGTAAAGCTTTTCGAAGATGCCGACAATTACCATTTCATCGGCACCGACCGTTCGCTCGAATCTTATAAGAAGAATCCTGACAAACAGATCTTCGCATTTGTCAGCATAACAGATGATCTGCTGAAAAATCCTTCCGCCGCTGTCATCTATTCCGAGAAGCAGGTCCCGGGCGATCTGAGCCGCCTAGTCAATGGCATCCTCACCGAGAAGATACAAAAAGACAAACTGAGTTCATTCAACATTCCCAATATCCAGCAAATCATCGACGAAAGCAAGGTGGACTTTTCCATCCGCACGGTCAAATGGAATGAGGACGGAAGCGAAAAGGCAACCTCCTCGACCGCTTCGTCCATCGCCGGACTCGCCTTTACCGTTATCATCTATATGTTCATCTTGATCTACGGATCCATGGTGATGCAAGGCGTCATGGAGGAAAAAAGCAACCGCATCGTGGAAGTGATGATCTCTTCGGTCCGTCCCTTCGATCTGATGATCGGAAAGATTATCGGCATCGGACTGGTCGGCATTACACAGCTATTTATATGGGGCATCATGACGACTGCTCTCATCTTCGCTTCCGGATTCCTGATGGGCGGCGGCACAGACTTCGGATCGATCATGGCAGGCATGAACAGCAGTCCGGACGTCATGAACGCTGCACAGGCACAAATGGCACAAGCGCCCGGAAATGAATTCTACAGCGGACTGATGTCGATCAACTTCAAAGAGCTCGCCATCTGCTTCATCCTCTATTTCATCGGCGGCTACCTGCTCTATTCCTCCATCTTCGCCGCTGTCGGTGCAGCCGTGGACAATCAGGAAGACACGTCACAGTTCATGATTCCGATCACGGTCCTGATGGCGTTCGCTCTGTATGCCGGACTGTACAGCGCAGACAATCCCGACGGCCCGCTCGCCTTCTGGTGCTCGCTTTTCCCATTTACCGCTCCGATCGTGATGATGATTCGCGTACCATTCGATGCGCCCATCTGGCAACATATCATTTCATTGGTGCTGCTCTATGGTTCAGCCATCGGAATGGTCATGCTCTCGGGCAAGATCTATCGCGTTGGAATACTGATGTATGGCAAGAA
>CAZIVE010000014.1:14983-38656 GCA_964542435.1 uncultured Parabacteroides sp. | reverse complement strand
CACGTACGAAAACACCTTTATTCATCCGATCCAATGACTTATTTTTATCGGACAGCAATATAATTTTTATCCTTCGTCCTGGAACTGAAGGGGCGTGAAACCGGTGGCTTTCTTGAAATAGCGGCCGAAGAAGGACTGGCTGGCGAAATGGAGCATTTCGCTGATCTGAAGCATGGAATAGTTGCGGCTCTTGATCAAGGCTTTGGCTTCGAGGATGACGAAACCTTCGATGTAATCGCCGGCGTAATGACCGCTCACCTTGTAGATCACCTGCGACAGATATTTGGGCGTGATGCAGAGAAGATCGGCATAATACTGGATGTTGCGCTCCTGCTGATAATGATCCTGCACGACTTCGATGAAGCGGTTGAACAGCTCCTGCTGACGACTGATCCGGGCATGCGGCTTGACAGTTTTGGCATCTTCCTTGATGATGGACGAATAGATATTGTAGATGAGCGCCTGCAGATAACTTCTGACGATGACTTCCGTGTACGATCCGCCCTCTGTGATGTGGCGCTTGATGAAATGATACAAGGCGACATTTTCCTCCATCTCGCGATCCGTGAGATGACAATAGGGATGCGTCATCAGCAGCTGACGCAGACGCGTCGCATCGGCCACCTCATCGAAATGGTAAAAGAAATCGTTGGAGCAGGCTATGACAATCAGCTTCGCATCGGCTGTCAGCTCGCTCAGTTCACCAATCTGCCCGCTGCGGACAATCATCACATCGTTCTTGCAAAGATGATAACGCTGCAAGTTGAGCTTCTGATCCATCGTGCCCGCCAGACAAAACTGAATCACCGTGAAAGAGGAAAGCTTGTTGGATGTGCCCAGATATTTCCGATTGTCCGGCGCATTCAGATCGATGTAATGATCGATATTGTCATTGAGCAATATCTTGTCGCCCAAAGCGGCCACGGTGCCTTGATCAAGCATCATCTGCATGTTCATATTGTCATACGGATATTTCATAACGCCTTTTCTGATTTTTATTCTTATCGTCAACAAAAATAGCTTCTTTTTTATTGATTCGGACAAGAATCCGACCAATCGAACAAAACTCTATCCTTTTCGTCCATTCCTATCCTTCACAACAACCGTAACTTTGTTGCGCTAATGAGAATGTATCTTTATCCACGTGGAATTAATTTTATAAAGCTGTAATAGAAAAACATGAAAAAAGAAAACCGTATCTTCGAGCATCTCTTTGCATCCGAAACAAGATGGAAAACGATTTCCTTCGTTATTGCATTGCTTTCTTTAAATTGTATGGTCATGAACGCACAAACATTCCCATCATCCGACCCCAAGGATATTGCCTTATATCCTCAACAGAATGAGTTCCGCAACAAGCTGGACCTTTCAGGCGTGTGGAAATTCAGAAAAGACTCTACGTCCGTCGGCGAACAGCAAGCCTGGCAGAAAGGACTGACCGACTGCACCTCGATTGCCGTCCCCGGAAGCTGGAACGAACAGATCGAAGGCCTCAGCAACTATCTGGGTAAAGTGTGGTACGAGACATCGACCTATGTCCCGCAGAACTGGAAGGACGAACGTGTCTTTCTACGCATTGGATCAGCCGTATATGCAGCCAAGATCTGGATCAACGGAGAGGCACTGGGACAGCATTTGGGAGGCAACGTTCCCTTTGCTTTCGACATCACTCCGATGGTGAACTGGGGCAAGAGCAACCGCATCACGATTCTAGTGGAGAATGAACTGAAGCCGGACCGCGTCCCACCAGGAAACGTATCAAAAAGTGCTTACAAGGCTTTTCCCAATACTACCTATGACTTCTTCCCCTACGCCGGACTGAACCGCGCCGTACTGCTTTATTCCGTACCGAAGACGGCTGCCATCAAGGACGTCACGCTGAACACGGACTTTCATGAGACGACAGGTGTGATTCATGTCGCTGTCGAGAAGAGCGGAAATGTGACAAGTGGCAATGTGACGGTTTCTGGAGGATCGGTCAGCGTGAACAAATCGTTCTCCTTCCGGAAGGACATGGCTCATGTGGACGTGGAGATCCCGAACGTACAACTCTGGTCACCCGAACATCCTTTCCTTTATCAGGTCACCGTGGAGATTGGAAACAAACACAAGCCTGTCGATGCCTATTCCTGCAACACGGGCGTTCGCACCATCAAAGTCACAGACAAACAAATATTGCTGAACGGAAAGACCGTCTATATGAAGGGCTTCGGACGTCATGTGGATTTCCCGATCTTCGGACGTGGCACGGCACTGCCTGTCATGATCAAGGACTTCAGTCTGATGAAATGGATCGGAGCCAATTCTTTCCGAACCTCTCACTATCCCTACGACGAAGAGTTCTACGACATGGCCGACCGTGAAGGATTCCTGCTGATTGACGAAATTCCGGCTGTCGGTCTGAACTTCTACGACGGTGACGAGAATATCGCAGCGCGCAAAGCCGCCTGTCAGCAGTATATCCATGAAATGATAAACCGCGACAAGAACCATCCTTCCATCATCGTATGGAGCGTGGCCAACGAACCTGAACCCAGCAATCTCAGCAGCGGATTCTCCAGCATTTCACAGAAACTGGACCAGGCGGAGAATGACAGAGCGAAAGAATTCCTCGGCGGACTGATCGACATGGCGAAGAGTCTGGACAAGACGCGTCCTGTCGTCTTTGTAGGAGGAATGGGAATGCCGGCAGAATGGTTTGAGAAATGCGACATCCTCTGCATCAACCGCTACTTCGGATGGTACACTCATGTGGGCGACCTGAACACAGGACTGTCCTACTTCAGCAGAGAGATGGATATGCTGCACAAGACTTATAACCGTCCGGTTATCGTCACGGAATTCGGTGCTGAAGCAGATGCCGGGAATCATTCGCAGAGCGAGGAGATTTTCTCTGAGGAATTCCAGAATCATCTGATTCAGTCCTATCTCGACGTGGCAGACTCAAAAGACTTTGTCGCTGGAATGCACATCTGGAACTTCGCGGACTTCAAGACGGCACAGACCATCACGCGTCCGAACGGATTCAACATGAAAGGTGTCTTCACTCGTGACAGACAGCCCAAACTGTCGGCTCGCATGCTGCAGCAACGCTGGAACAATACTTCTGACAATAAACATTTTTAATATTTCAATATGAGCAACAGATTATTTACCCTTTTCGTCTGCATCATCTGCGCATGCTGCAGCGTAAGCGCCCAGAAGAAACTGATCGGCAACTATGACTCTTACGTCTCATCCGACAGCGCCTTCCAAAAACCGTACATCGACAAGGACGAGATGCGGACCGTTCCCGCTCCACACCGCTATATCCACGGCGGATTCAGCAACGGCACCAAGTTCTCCCTCTATTTCCCGACGAAGGAACAATACAAGGGACACTTCTTCCAATACATCACCCCGTTCCCCGACAGTGAGAACATCATGCAGAACATGGTGGGAGAAATCAACTACATGGGATCGGCCATCACCAACGGCGCCTATTTCATCGAGACCAACGGTGGCGGAAGAACCGACTTCTCCAACATGAAACGTTTCAACAACGATCCGACCATCGGCGCCTATCGTGCCCATGCAGCCTGCGCCCAGTTTTCCAGACTGATCGCATCGAAGGTCTATAACACCACGAAGCGTCCGTACGGATATGCTTTCGGCGGCAGTGGCGGCGCTTATCGTACAGTAGGCTGTTCTGAAAGCACCCAAGGCGTATGGGACGGCTTCGTTCCGTTCGTACTGGGTTCGCCGATGGCCATTCCGAATGTATTCTGCGTTCGTATGCATGCCATGCGCCTTCTGCACAACAAACTGCCGCAGATCGTGGATGCTGTCGAACCGGGCGGATCGGGCGACATGTATGCCGGACTGAACGACGAAGAGAAGGCGGCTTTGACAGAGGTCACCAAGATGGGCTTTCCGCCCAAAGCGTGGTACGGCTATAAAGATATGGGCATCCACGGATTCCTCGTGCTCTACCAAGGCGTGGTCGCTGCGGACAAAAGTTATTTCGAGAACGACTTCTGGAACAAACCCGGCTATCTGGGTTACAACGCGCCCGAATCGCTCAGGAAGGCACGTCTTCAGAAGAAATCCACCATCACGGCTCTCATCAACAGTGCCAAAGGCGTACAGCTGGGACTGACCGAGCCGATTGCAGAGAACGAACGCGGCTCTGCCGACAAAGCCTGGAAGAGCATGGGCGGCGCAGGTGAAGAGATGCCTGTTGCCTATCAATTGAATGACGAGATGCCGGATGTCGATTTCCTGGGCGGCGATCTGATCATCCTCTCGGGAAAAGCCAAAGGCGCCAGCCTCCAGATCACGAAGGTCGAAGGAGACAAGGTCGTCCTCGCTCCTACCAATCCGACAGCCACACTGGTCAAAATCATGCCGGGCGACTCGGTTCAGGTGGACAACTCCAACTTCCTCGCCGTACAGACCTATCACCGTCATCAGGTGCCAAGCAAAGACTTCTACGTATGGGATCAGTTCCGCGACAACAACGGCGATCCCCTCTATCCGCAGCGTCCGATGCTGCTCGGTCCTATTTTCACCCAATCGGCTGCCGGCTGTGTTCCGACCGGAAAGATCCATGGCAAGATGATCGTGCTCTGTTCCATGATGGACCGCGAAGCCTTTCCGTGGCAGGGCGACTGGTATCGCTATAAAGTGAGAGAACATCTGGGCGACAAAGCCGACGCTAACTTCCGTCTCTGGTACACCGAACATGCCATCCACGGCTTCACGGACGACTCCACGCATGCCGTCAGCTACGAAGGAGAACTGGAACAGGCGCTGCTCGACATGAGCGACTGGGTGGAGAAAGGTATCGAACCGGCCAAGACGACCAACTATCTGATCCAGGACGGCCAGATCGTCGTCCCAGCCAAAGCCGACGATCGGAAAGGTATCCAGCCTGTCGTCAATGCCACCATCAAAGGCAGCAAACGGGCCGACATCCAAACCGGCGACAAGGTGACGTTCCATGTCACTGTGGATATTCCGCAAGGCAAAGGCAAGCTGGTCTTCGCCAAATGGAACTTCGACGGATCGAAGTCTTACACGAAATATGTGGATCTCACGAAGGCCAAAGTGACCAACAACGGCTGCCACATCGAATTCGACACGACGCAGGCTTTCACGAAAGCCGGCACCTTCTTCCCGACCGTCATGGTGGCTGCCCAGCGTAAAGGCAATACCCAAACGCCTTACACCAGAGTCTATAATCTCGACCGCACCAGAGTGGTTGTAAAATAACGATGCACCATGAATAGATCATCGTTTAAATCGATTTGCAAGGGCACGCAGATCCTTGCTATGTTGTTGATGTGGTGCTTTTATGCAAATGCACAGAATCCCTATCTGCCACCCAGCGCCTTCATTCCGGACGGCGAACCGCACGTGTTTACCTACAAGGGCGAGACGCGTGTCTATCTCTACGGATCGCGCGACGAGATGGCGAAGTCGTTCTGCGGCACAGGTCATGACGTATGGTCTGCTCCGGTCAACGATCTGACCCATTGGACCAACCATGGCGAAGTGATCAACGTGAAGCAGATCACGGATCTCGGCTTCGGGAAGGTGGACGGACAGGTCTTCTTCGCTCCCGACTGCGCCTACAATCCCGTCACCAAGAAATATTATCTCTACGTTTTCCTCGGCGTGCCTTACAAACTGGACGGCAAGGCCGGACCAACGGTAGCAGATTCACCGGCGAAACCCGGCTTTGAAGATTACGGTCCGACGACCTTCGTGGCCGAGAGCGACAGTCCTACGGGACCTTTCGTCAATCCCCAGCCTTGCGAATGGCCCACGATGTCACAGTCCGGAGCCTTCGATCCGGCCGTGTTCGTGGATGAACAGGCTGACGGCAGCGTACGCGTCTATGCCTATTTCGGCAACATCCAGCCCAACTGCTGGTGGGCCGAACTGGATCCGACGGACATGCACACCATCATCAATGCCAAGACACGCATGCCCAACATGCACGAGACCTATCGCATCCTCAACAACCCGACAGCCAACAACGGCAGCAAACAGTTTGAAGCTTCTTCACTCCGTAAGGTAGCTCCCGGGAAATACATCTATATATGCTCCGCACTCGAACACATCAGCGCCCTCACCTACTTCTACTCCAACTCGCCCGAAGGTCCATGGAACTACGGCGGACAGATCGTGGACAACAGTGTGACATGGAACGGCGGCAACGATCACGGCTCCATCGCCAACTGCGACGGAAAATGGTATGTGTTCTACCATAGAAGAACGACGAACGACTACAATCGTCAGGGCGCCATCGAACCGATCGAACTGCGCATCGAAGGTGACAAGGTGATCATCCCGCACGTGGAGATGACTTCACAAGGCATACGGACAGAGGGTCTCAATCCGTTCCAGCGCTATTGGGCAGGCACTATCTGCGCCTTAACGCAGAACACGACCTACGTGGATGGTCTCGAACGCGAGCCTGACGGACTGAATCCTGTCATCGTAGGAGGAAAGGATCCCTTCATCGGATGGAAATACTTCAACTTCGGCAACGGAACGACAAAGGACCTCAAGCTGAAGGTCAATGTGAAAGCGGACAAAGCGGTCAGCGGCGAAGTGAAAGCAGCCGATCCGAACGATCCTGACAACGCCTCGACATGGACCACCATTGGAAAGTTCTCCTTCAAAGCGGGAAACAGTTATGCCGATCAGATTGTTACGTTGACAGGCAAAGTCGAAGGCCGAAAGGCAATCTACCTTACCTTCAACGGCGAAGGAAAAGAGCTTTGCCGCATCAAGGAGATAGAGTTTGCTCAAGGCAATGCCGCTGCTCCGAATCCATTGCGTACCATTGCTTTCAAGCCCTCGCAGAACGGAACGGTCAAAGCCATTCCGACCCGAGCCAGAGTTGGCGAATCGGTTCGCATCGAAGTGACGCCCAACAAGGGTTACAGACCTTCGAAGGTGGAAGCGGCAGATGCCAAAGGGAACAAAGTACAGGTCGATGCCAACTGCATCACGCAATACGGACCGCTCAGCTACAACGTGTTCATGCCTGCCAGCGGACTGACCGTGACGACGACTTTCGAGAAAGGTGAAGTGGCTCGTCCCGTGGAGAAACCGCAGCAACTCGATGCCTCCTATTTCGACGGCCGCTGGAAAATCATTTCCGACAACGATCTGTTCCGTTTCGATATGGAGGTGACGATGCGTCACGACAGCAATGGAAAGCTCGATGTGAAGATGATCAGCTGCTCAATTCCCGGAGTCACACTGGAAAACCCGTCTGAGAAGGTCGGACGCAGTGTCTCGTTCGTAGCCAACGGCGGCAGTTATCCCATGGCTGTGAACATCGAGCGCTTCAAGCCTGATTTGGCTGCCGGCACCGTCCTCAGTATGTTCAGCTGCCATGCAGTGAGAATGAAATAAACGCAGCGTCGTCTTTTGCATCGTTGTTTCTCCGCTTTTCTGTGAGAAAAGCTTGGCAAGATCTCATGCGAATGAGAGCAGCGATGCAAAACGATGCTGTCGCAAAGAATCGCAAAGCGACTCTTTGATAATCTTTCACTCGTTAATTGTTTTCATGAAACAATCCTACGAGCATTTACCTATATTTGTCAAACAATAATCTGTCCATATCATGAAACTCTCTCGCAACATCACCATCGCTCTGGTACTGCTCTGCTTCCTTTCTACGGGCGGGAAGGCTCAACTGCTGCCGTATAAAGACAAGACACTCTCGCCTGAAGTGCGCACGAAAGACCTCATCGGACGGATGACACTCGACGAGAAGATCATGCAGCTGCAATGCCGCTGGACAGACAAAAAGAAATTCTTCACCAATGGAGACTTTGACGAGACGAAAGCTTCGCCGCTACTGAAGAACGGACTGGGCGAGATGGCACGGCTTAACGAAGATCTCGGTCCGAATGCCAAAGGCTATCATGCGACCTTGCATCCGCGTCAGGCTGCGGAACTATATAATAAGGTACAACGTTTCTTCATCGAGAAGACACGCCTCGGTATTCCGGTTCTGATTCATGAAGAGGGACTGCACGGACAGCAGGCGAAAGACGCCACCAACTTCCCCGTTCCCATCGGTCTGGCCTGTTCGTGGAACGAAGAACTGATCTCGAAGGTGTATGGCTGTGTGGCAAAAGAGATCCGTTCACGAGGCGGCGGTCAGGTTTTGGCTCCGGTGGTCGATGTCGTACGTGATCCTCGATGGGGCCGCACGGAAGAGACCATGGGCGAAGATCCCTATCTCAACGCACGTCTTGGTGTGGACATCGTGAAGGCTTTTCAGGGCAACGGCAGCAGAGAGTCGTTCGACAAAGAACATCTGGCCGCCACGCTGAAGCATCTGGGCGTACACGGAGAGAGCGAAGGAGGCGTGAATGTAGCTCCGAGCTTTGTGGACGAGAGACAGGCACGCGAAGTCTTCTTCAAGCCCTTCCAGGCCTGCATCCGTGAGGCGAATCCTGCCAACATCATGATCACCTACAACGAGCTTTGGGGCATTCCCGCCCACATGAACCGCCACCTTCTTCAGGATATCCTGCGCGGAGAATGGAACTATAAAGGTCTCGTCGTCTCCGACTACAGCGGTGTCAGCGACCTCTCGAACCTTCACAAGATCACGCCCGACGTGGGCGAAGCAGGCTGTCTCGCCTTCAAAGCCGGCATTGATGTGGAACTGCCCGCAGAGGAGGCTTACACTCATCTCGGCGATTATGTCAAAAACGGAAAGATATCCATGGCAGAGATCGATGCGGCGGTCTCACGCATACTCATAGAGAAGTTCCGCCTCGGACTCTTCGACGATCCCTATGTCGATCCGTCCAAAGCCGAACAAATCGTCGGTTGCGAAGCGCATCGCAAAGTGGCCTATCAGGCAGCGGCTGAATCGATGGTACTGCTGAAGAACGACAACCACCTCCTGCCACTCGACAAGAACAAGGTGAAGACCATCGCGCTGATCGGTCCCAATGCCGACCGATGCATCCTCGGCGGTTACTCGTCACAACCCAAAGACACTGTCTCACCGCTTCGGGCTTTGAAGGAAAAATACGACAGCCAAATGAACGTTCTCTATTCCGAAGGCGTTCGTCTGACCAATGAGAACAGTCCGTTCCCTGCAACCATACGGCTGATTCCTGAAGAGGAAAACCGCCGGCGCATCGAAGAGGCAGTTGAAACGGCACAAAAAGCAGATGTCGTCGTACTCTTCGTGGGCGAGAACGAAGCCATGAGCCGTGAGGGTTATGCTACAATCGCCGCCGGCGACCTGCCTACATTGGAACTGCTGAACGGTCAGAAGGAACTGATACAGAAAATAGCCGCCCTCGGCAAACCTACCTGCGCCTTCGTCAATAGCGGGACAACGCTGAGTCTGGGCGAACTCTGCAAGACTGTACCCGCTGTGATGCAGTGCTGGTATCTCGGTCAGGAAGGCGGCTACGCCATGATCGACGCGCTCTTCGGAGATGTCAACCCCAGCGGCAAACTCACCATCAGTTTTCCACGCAGCGCCGGACATATTCCTGCCTATTACAGCTACAAGCCTTCGTCACGCAGAGGCTATAACCTCGGTCTCGACATCACGCCGCTCTTCCCATTCGGCTATGGACTGAGCTATACCACCTTCGAATACAGCAATCCGAGACTCGACAAAGAGACCATCGGGAAAACAGAGAATGCCACGGTGAGCGTCGATGTAACCAACAGCGGCAACCGCGACGGTCAGGAGATTGTGGAAATGTACATCCGTGACGATTATTCTTCCGTTCCGCGTCCCGTCAAGGAGCTGAAGGGATTCAAGAAGATCGCCCTCAAGGCCGGCGAGACAAAGACCGTCTCCTTCCCTATCACGCCCGAAGCTCTCGCCTTTTATGACGCAGACATGAAATGGCAGGTAGAACCCGGCTCTTTCACCGTCATGGTCGGACCTTCGTCTGATAATGTGAAATCATTGAAACTGACAATACAATAATAATCATGAAGAAAAAAATCTTTCTGTTTGCTGCGGCTCTATTTTCTACAATGACGATCGCCGCCCAGATTTCATCCACTCCGCAGTCAGAGAAACCGCGTATGCTGGCACTTACCGACATCGGCAACGAGCCTGACGACTCTCAGACCATGGTAAGGCTTCTCCTCTACTCCAACGACATCGACATAGAAGGTCTCGTGGCCACAACCTCCATCCACCAAAGCGACATGGCGCAGCCCGACATGATTCGCCACATCGTCAACGCCTATGCCAAAGTGCAACCCAACCTGCTCCTGCACGACAAAGCTTATCCTTCAGCTGAACATCTCCTGTCGCTCGTGAAAGCCGGATCTTCCCTCTATGGCATGAAAGGTGTAGGCGAAGGCAAGGATTCGGAAGGCTCTGAATGGATCATCAAAACGATCGACAAGCAGGATGCCCGCCCGCTCTGGATCACGGCTTGGGGAGGAACCAACACACTGGCTCAAGCTCTCTGGAAACTTGAAAAAACTCGCAGCAAAGCCGAGATGAAGTCCATCATCGCCAAACTGCGCGTCTATACCGTATCCGACCAGGATGATGCCGGCTACTGGCTTCGCTGCCATTTCCCGGAACTTTTCTACATCTGCAGCCCGGGCGCTTACGGCAAAGCTACTTGGAGCGCCATGACAGGTCCTTACCTCGGCGCCAACAATGAGGTCATGAGCAACGACTGGATTTATAAAAACATTCAGACCGGCCACGGACCGCTGGGTGCGGTGTATCCTGACATTTCCTATGGCAACGAGGGCGATACACCTTCCTGGCTCGGACTGATTCCTAACGGACTGGACGACCTGGAACATCCCAACTATGGCAGCTGGGGCGGTCGCTATGAATTTTATACGCCTGCGTTCGACCCCAAAGCCCGCTGGATCGTACCGATACAAAAGGAAATCCGACCTTTCTGGACCAATGCCGACGACGAGTTCAGTCCTTACATCCACCAGAAATGGGGCGCAGAAGTAAAGCCGGACACTACGAAGTATAAGGACAACCACGTCACCGTATGGAGATGGAGAGAACATTTCCAGAACGATTTCGCAGCTCGCATGGACTGGTGCATCAAACCTTTCAGCGAAGCCAACCATGCTCCCGTGGTCGTCTTGAGTACTCCGCAGAGCATCACAGTCAAATCAGGTGAGAACTTCGCCCTTAACGCCACACCTTCGTATGACCCGGACGGCGACGGACTCAGCTTTCTCTGGTTTCAATATAAAGAAGCCGGTACATACGACAAACTGATACCCTTCAGCGGGATGACTAACATGCCGTTCCTGCCTCATATCAAAGCCCCCGACGTCACGAAAGCTGCCACGATCCATTTCATTGTCTGTGTCACCGACAAAGGAATGCCCCGACTGACTCGCTACAAACGCGTCATCGTCACCGTCGTACCGAAATAGGCACTGGACGGCAACATACGAAATTGCACGTAGTGTAATGTATATGGGAATTGTAGCCCTACAAAAGCTCCAAAAAAATCCATAGAGTAGCTTTCGTAGGCCTACAACGACATAAAAAATCAGAACTTCTTCAACTCCCGATAGAGTCGTTGGATGGGAAGTCCCATGACATTGAAAAAAGAGCCGCGGATGGACTCCACGCCCACAAACCCGATCCATTCCTGAACGCCATAAGCGCCGGCCTTGTCGTAGGGACGGTATTTGTCGATGTAATAATCAATCTCTTCGTCAGAAAGCTCTGAAAAGGTGACATCCGAGACGGACGAAAAGCTTGCCTGCTTCTGCTTCGTCACAAGACTCACGCCCGTGATGACCTGATGGACGCGCCCGCTGAGTTGACGCAGCATCCGGACCGCATCGTTGCGATCGGAAGGCTTGCCTAGCACCTCATGTTCCGACCATACGATAGTGTCGGCCGTGATGAGCAATTCGTCGTCGGCAAGTGTAGGAATATAGGCTTCGGCCTTCTTCTGAGAGATGAAGACGGGAATGTTAAAAGGTGCGGCATCTGCAGGATAGCTCTCTTTAATGCCGGGAATAAGACGAATGGAAAAAGGGATGTCAAGTCCCGCAAGCAGTTCCTTGCGTCGCGGAGAGGCCGATCCCAGCACGATCTTGTATTGTTGTAGAAGTGGAAACATGACTGTATGAATTAAATATGGTTACCAACCGAAAGCTTCGTCACCCATCCAATGACCCTGTGCCTTGAGCGTCTGCTCGATGACGTCGCGCGCCACGCCTTGTCCGCCATCGCAATGGGAGATGTATTTGGATATTTCCTTGATCTCGGAAGCCGCATCATGAGGCGCCACGGGCAGTCCCACCAGCTTCATCACCTCGTAATCGGGAATGTCGTCGCCCACATAGACCACCTCTTCAGGCTTCAGTCCGGAGCGCTGCATGAAGTCGTTGTAGTCGTTCACCTTGATGGAGCTTTTGGTATAGATATACTTCAATCCGAGCCGTTCGTAACGTTTGACGACCGCTTCGGTATAGGCGCCGGTGATGATGGCGAGCTGATAGCCCTTCTTCACGGCCAGCTGCATAGCATAGCCGTCCTTGATACAGACGGTGCGCATCGGATCGCCGTCGGGATAGAGCGAGATGACGTTGCACGAAAGTACACCGTCCACGTCGAAGATGAAACCTTTAATCTTCGTCAAGTCATAAGGTATGCTGCTCATTGTCGGTTGCTTCTTTATGAATATCATTGCTGATAAGGCGATAAAGCGTCTTGATTTCTTCGTCGTCGATCAGCGCTAGCTGTTTGTCCATTACGTTCTCATCAAATCTCACGGCCGGTCCGGTCTGCGCTTCAGCAGGCGCCATGTCGTGGATCTTGGCCGCCGTCTCGTCGATGAGCGGCAGCAGCACATTGCCCGGAATCTCCTGTTCGGAGAGGATCTTGTCGGCAATGGAATAAATATGATTGGTGAAGTTGCAGGCGAACACGGCTGCCAGATGCAGATAACGCCGTTTCTCGGTCGAGAGGAAACGCACGTTGACCGACAGCGAGTCGCCGATCCACTTCAGCAGTGCGGAGGTCTGCTGGTTGTTGGCCTCGAGGAAGATCGGGATGTAGGTAAAATCCACACTGCGTGCCTTACTGAAGGTCTGCAGAGGATAAAGCACACCATAATGTTCCGCATGGCCTTCGAACAGGGAAATCGGCATGCTTCCGGAGGTATGGATCCAAAGTCCTTCGTTTGGGCTTACCTGCCTGACCACCTCTTCCAGCACGGAGTCTTTCACGGAAAAAATATAGAGATTGGCATCGCCGCGGATTTCCTCAAGCGACGTAGTCCATTTGCAATGCAGTCGCAAAGCCAGTTCCCGTGCATTGGCGTCGGTATGACTGTAAACCTGCAGGAAGTCCATTCCGGCTCTCTGCAAACTCAAACTGAGATGTGTGGCGAGATTCCCCGCACCGATAATCACCGCTTTCATTCCTTCGATTCTTCTTTGTCGTTATTTTTCGGCATCTGATATTTGCCCATAGAGATTTTCTCCCATTGCAGATGGGCATCATCAAACGGCTTGCGCACCTGATCCTTGTTGCCGATCCCGACGATGCACAGCACCTCCAGCTGATAAGGGATGTCGAGCAGCTGACGCACATAGTCCTGCGCTTCGCTGTCATCGGGACGCTGACGCCCGTGGATCTGACACCAGCAGCTGCCTAGTCCGAGATCTTCAGCCTGAAGCTGCATGTAGATGGCCGCAATGGAGGCATCTTCAATCCATGCATCGGAAACCATCGGTGCCGCCATGACCACCACAGCCAAAGCACATCCTGCAAGAAAGGCCGAACCGTTCTGCCGCGTCTCCGAGAGCTTCTGAAGCATCTCCTTGTCTTCTACCAGGACGAACTGCCAAGGCGTACTCTGCTTGGACGAAGGAGCCATCAATGCTGCTTTCATGATGGCTTCGACCTGTTCGGGAGTAAGAAGCTCTGATGTAAACTTGCGCGTGCTGCGTCGTTGTCTGATAAGTGATGCAAAACTTTCCATGGTATATATAATAAGATGTATAAACGTTTGTCGCAGTACAAAGTTAGCGTTTTTTTAAGTCCTTCGCATACGTAAGCGGCATTTTTAGCGTTACTATTACAATAAAAGATAAAACATGAAGCTTCGCCTCGCAGCATTGCTGCTGACATATATTCTGCTCACTTCCATCAACGCATGGGGACAACGCGCCAAGATTACGGGATACGTACATGATGCCGACGGCAAACCGCTGGAACTGGTCAACGTGCACGTCAAGAATACATTGGTAGGCGCTGTCACCAACGACAAAGGCTATTACACCATGGGCGTCTCGAAAGGCGACTCCGTCACACTGGTCTATTCCTGTCTCGGATTCAACAAGGCTGAACGCATCATTCCGCGCGTGGTAGGCGACATGCGGCTCAACGTGCAGATGAACTATACTTCACTGGAGCTCGGCGGCGTCACTGTCACAGCCATCCGCAAGCAGACCACGACGATGGAGACCTTGCAGGCGGACAAGATCAAGCTCCTGCCCGACCCAGCCGGCGGAAGCATCGAGAGCCTCATCGTAACGTACGCAGGCGTCTCGTCCAACAACGAGCTGAGTTCGCAATATTCCGTGAGAGGCGGAAGCTACGATGAAAATATGGTTTATGTGAACGGACTGGAGGTATTCCGTCCGCTGTTGATCCGTTCGGGACAGCAGGAAGGCCTGAGCTTCGTCAATCCCGATCTGACCGAATCGGTCAACTTCGCTGCCGGCGGCTTTGAGCCTCGTTATGGTGATAAAATGAGTTCCGTACTCGACATCACCTACAAGCAGCCCAAGCAACTGGAGGGTTCCGTATCAGCGAGTCTGCTCGGTGCGAATGCCTACGTGGGAAGCAAAACCGGCAAGTTCACACAGGTCACCGGCGTACGTTACAAAAGAGGAAGTTCCCTGCTGGGCACATTGGACACCAATGCGGAATACGATCCCCGCTTCGTAGATGCACAGACCTACATGACCTATGCCTTCGCCCCAAAATGGCAGATCAATTTCCTCGGCAACCTCGCTCAGAACAACTACAAGTTCACGCCCTACAGCCGCGAGACCTCTTTCGGCACGGCCGATAATCCCCAAAACTTCAAGGTCTATTTCGACGGTCATGAACGAGACAAGTTCAAAACGCTCTACGGAGCCTTGACACTGAAGACCAATCCCAACGAAAATACGGAGCTGGGCATTCAGGGTTCGGCATTCAGCAGCCGCGAGGCCGAAAGCTATGACATCGCGGGTGAATACTGGCTGAGTGCCGAAGGTGCAACCAATGCCAACAGCGACGGCGTACTTGAATCGATGTCGGTCGGCCGCTATCACGAACATGCCCGCAACCGACTCAACTATAACATCATGAACATCGGTCACTACGGTAGCATCCGCTTGGTCAACAATACCATCAAATGGGGCATAACCTTCCAGAACGAGAAGATCACCGATAAGATCAGCGAATGGGAAAAACGCGATTCATCAGGCTATTCATTGCCCTACAACGGCACGACCGTAAACCTCATCTCCAGCCTTTTCTCCGACAACCATATCTCCAGCAACCGTATTTCAGCCTATGTGCAGGATGCCTACAAGTTTCGTACGAAGCAGGGACTGTTTGCCCTCACGGCCGGTGTACGCGGCAGCCATTGGAGCTACAACAAGGAAACGATCATCAGTCCGCGTGCCACGTTCAGCTTTATTCCGAACGCCAATCAGGACCTGACCTTCCGCTTCTCCACAGGACTCTATTATCAGTCACCTTTCTATAAAGAGCTACGCCGCACCACACAGGATGCCAACGGCAACGACATAGTATCTCTCAACGACCAGATCAAGTCGCAGCGCTCCATCCATTTCATACTCGGAGGCGACTACACGTTCCGCGCCGTGGAGCGTAACTTCAAACTCTCCACAGAGCTCTACTACAAGAAACTCAACAATCTGAATCCCTACACCATCGACAATGTGAAGGTGAGATATTACGGCGAGAACTGCGCCACAGGCTATGCAGCCGGACTGGACGTGAAGTTCTTCGGCGAATTCGTCCCCGGCACAGACTCATGGATCAGCTTCTCACTGATGAAGGCACAGCAGACCATCCGCGGAACGACTAAGGTGCCGATGCCCAACAGCGAAGGCTACAACGTCTCGCTCTTCTTCCAGGACTATTTTCCAGGATACAAACGTGTCAAGCTGAATCTGAAAGGCGTCCTTTCCGGAGGTCTTCCTCTCACAGTGCCTGGCAAAGGATACGAATATGGCTATTTCCGTACGCCTGCCTATCGTCGTGTGGACATCGGGCTCACCTATCAGCTGGCCGGACAAGACGACGCATTGCTGAGCCGTCCTGTGTTCAGCAGTCTGAAAAATATTTGGCTTGGATTCGAAGTATTCAATCTGTTAGACATCAAGAACGTCAGCTCCTACTATTGGATCACCGACGTTTACAACCAGCAGTACGCTGTTCCCAATTATCTCACTGGTCGTCAGCTGAATGTCCGTCTCATCGTAGATTTTTAAGTCAGAGTAAACACATCTGAAAAAGACTATTGACATTTCTCAAAATCTCTATTGTAATCGGGACGAGTCACCACCGTAATCTCTCTCAATGACAGTAGTCATCCTCAACGCAATCAATAGATCACACAAATAACTCTCTTTAAAAAATAAAGAAAGATTTCCTTAAATAGAAAAAGAAAATGTACCTTTGCAACCGGATGCGTAAAAAACACCCAGATTTTCGTATTACAAACACAATAAATTCATACAAACATGGAACTCACACATATCGAACATCTTGGTATCGCAGTGAAGAGCATCGCAGAATGCTTGCCGTATTACGAAGGCGTATTAGGCCTCAAGTGTTTAAAAATCGAAGAAGTAGCCGATCAGAAAGTGAAGACTGCATTCTTCAAAATCGGTCAGACGAAGCTCGAGCTGCTGGAGCCGACAAGCCCAGACAGTACCATCGCTAAATTCATCGAAAAGAAAGGTGAAGGAATCCATCACATTGCATTTGCAACGCCCGATGTACAAGCTTGCCTCGATGAAGTCTCAGCCAAAGAGGTTCAGTTGATTGATAAAGCACCACGCCGCGGTGCAGACGGTATGGATATCGCATTCCTGCATCCAAAATCCACCTGCCACGTTCTCACCGAACTTTGCATGCCGGGTAAAAAATAACAGTAGGCAAATGGGCAGTTGACAACATCGATTGTCCATTCGTCGTTAAAAAAAGAATCAATAACAACAAATCAGAAATACAATGAGTAACCAGCTTGAAAAAGTACAAGAGCTCGTCGCAAAGCGAGAAACAGCACGCTTGGGCGGCGGAGAGAAAGCAATCGAAAAGCAGCACGAAAGAGGCAAATATACCGCTCGTGAACGTATCGCAATGCTTCTTGATGACGGTAGTTTCGAAGAGACAGACATGTTCGTTGAACACAGATGCACCAACTTCGGACAGGAAAAGAAACACATCCTTGGTGATGGTGTTGTAACAGGTTACGGTACGATCGATGGTCGTTTGGTATATGTGTTCGCTCAGGATTTCACTGTATTCGGCGGTTCACTTTCCGAGATGATGGCCCAGAAGATCTGCAAAATCATGGATATGGCTATGAAAATGGGTGCTCCGGTTATCGGCTTGAACGATTCAGGTGGCGCACGTATCCAGGAAGGCATCAACGCTTTGGCAGGATATGCAGAGATCTTCCAGCGTAATATCCTCGCATCAGGCGTTATTCCTCAGATTTCAGGAATCTTCGGTCCTTGCGCAGGTGGTGCCGTTTATTCACCGGCTTTGACCGACTTCATCATGATGGCTGAAGGAACTTCTTACATGTTCCTGACAGGCCCGAAGGTCGTTAAGACAGTACTCGGTGAAGACGTAACTCAGGAGAATCTGGGTGGTGCAAGTGTACATTCCACGAAGTCAGGTGTTACTCATTTCACAGTTACGACTGAAGAAGAGGGTATCTCACTGATCCGCAAACTCCTCAGCTATATTCCACAGAACAACCTCGAAGAGGCTCCACTTCTCGAATGCGCCGATCCTATCGATCGTCGCGATGATATCCTTAACGAGATCATTCCTGACAACCCCAACCAGTCTTACGATATGTATGACGTGATCAGCAGTGTTGTTGATAACAGCGAATTCCTCGAGGTTCATGCAAACTATGCAAAGAACATCATCATCGGTTTCGCACGTTTCGACGGACAGTCTGTAGGTATCGTTGCCAACCAGCCGAAGATCATGGCAGGTTGCCTCGACAGCAACGCATCACGCAAGGCCGGACGTTTCGTTCGCTTCTGCGATGCATTCAATATTCCGTTGGTTACTCTCGTTGATGTTCCAGGATTCCTTCCCGGTACAGGTCAGGAATACAACGGCGTCATCCTGCACGGAGCCAAACTGCTCTATGCTTACGGAGAAGCAACCGTTCCGAAGGTTACCGTTACACTGCGTAAGTCTTATGGTGGATCACACATCGTGATGAGCTGCAAGCAGCTTCGTGGCGATATCAACTATGCATGGCCATCTGCAGAGATCGCTGTCATGGGTGCAGCCGGAGCAGCAGAAGTACTCTATGCAAAAGAGGCTAAAGCCATTGCAGACAAGGACGAATCAAAGAAATTCCTTACAGAGAAAGAAAAAGAATATACAGATTTGTTTGCTAATCCTTATCAGGCAGCTAAATACGGCTACATCGATGACGTTATCGAACCGCGTAACACACGTTTCCGCGTCATCCGTGCATTGAAGCAATTACAGACAAAGAAACTTACGAATCCTGCGAAGAAGCATGATAACCTGCCTCTGTAATTTTCATTATCATAAATAGAAAGAATATGACAAGAAAGAAAATAGGGGTATTGCTGCTGATGGCGTTGCTCGTTTCATTCGGAGCAAATGCGCAGCGTGCAACCTTCATGCGAATCAATGAAGTGATGGTCATCAATGACAATGATATTCAAGATGACTATGGACAACACGATGGCTGGATCGAGCTTTACAACTCATCCGCTGCTCCCGTGAACATCGCAGGATGCTGGTTGACTACCGACCGCAACAATCCTAAGATGTATGCTATTCCGAAGGGTGATAATCATACGATCATTCCATTGCATCAGACAGCATTGTTCTTTTGCGAAGGTCATGCCAATCGTGGAACATTCTACACCAACTTCAAACTCGATTCTTTAAAAGAGAACTACATTGCATTGTATGATGGAGATGGAAAAAATCTGATCGACTCTATCACGATCCCTGCTGGTCAGGTAGCTGATGTTACTTTCGGACGTTTGGTAGATGGTAAAACACCTTGGGGCGTTTTGAAGGTTCCTACTCCAAACAGCAACAACGTTACGAACGACAAGAACGAGAAAGTAGAAAACTTCAAGCAACGTGACGGTTACGGCATCGCTATGACTATCACATCCATGGCAACCGTATTCTTAGGACTGGCTCTGCTGTACCTCTGCTTCAAAGCAACCGGAAAGGCTTCAATCAAGGCCAGCAAGCGTAGAGCTGCAGCTGCAGGTGTCAAGACATCTGAAAACACTGGACACGAATCAGGCGAAATATTCGCAGCCATTGCAACGGCTCTATATGAGTTGAGCGATGACGCCCACGATAACGAGCCTACGATTCTTACGATCAATAAGGTTCAGCGTAATTACTCACCTTGGAGTTCCAAGATTTATACTTTAAGACAAACACCCAGAAATTAACCATCTAATAAATAGACAAGAATGAAAAGTTTTAAATATACCATCAACGGTAACATTTATAAAGTTCACATCAACTCGATTGTTGACGACGTAGCTGATGTTGAAGTAAACGGCACTCCCTACCAGGTAAAGATGGAGAAGCCGGCCAAGAAACAAATGGTTTCTCTTATCAAGCATTCTGCCGCTCCAGCTCCTGTAGCTGGAACCGTATCAGCTGTTGTGAATCGTCCCGCTGCTACCCCAAGCGCACCAGGAGGCATCAAGACTCCGTTGCCAGGAGTTATCCTGCAGGTAAAATGCAATGTTGGAGACGCTGTTAAGAAAGGTCAGACTCTGATGATTCTCGAAGCTATGAAGATGGAGAATAACATCAATGCAGATCGTGACGGTAAGGTTATAGAAATTAAAGTACAGAAGGGTGACTCCGTACTGGAAGGTGCTGAGCTCGTCGTAATAGGATAAGACTATGCAAGAGAGCTTTTTTTCATTCCTCGGAGATAATCTAGAGACATTCCTTACCTATACGGGTGTCTATAACGCCACGCTAGGTCACCTTGTCATGATTCTCGTCGGATTATTCTTTATATTCCTGGCGATTAAATATGAATTTGAACCTATGCTTCTGGTTCCGATTGGCTTCGGTATCCTTGTTGGTAATATTCCTTTCAAGGATGCAGGTTTGCAGATCGGTGTATATGAAACAGGTGCCGTTCTCAACACACTATATCAAGGTGTGACTTCTGGATGGTATCCGCCGTTAATCTTCTTGGGTATCGGTGCTATGACGGACTTCTCGGCATTGATATCGAACCCAAAACTGATTCTGATTGGTGCCGCTGCACAGTTCGGTATCTTCGGTGCTTACACCATCGCATTGCGGATGGGATTCGAACCTAACCAAGCCGGTGCAATTGGTATCATTGGTGGTGCTGATGGCCCGACGGCTATCTTCCTTTCTTCAAAGTTGGCTCCTAACTTGATGGGTGCAATCGCCGTATCCGCATATTCTTACATGGCATTGGTTCCTATCATCCAGCCGCCTTTCATGCGTCTGTTCACGACCAAGAAAGAACGTCTGATTCGCATGAAACCACCAAGAGTCGTTTCATCAACCGAAAAGATCGTATTCCCTATCATCGGTCTGTTGTTGACCTGCTTCTTGGTTCCGTCAGGTCTGCCTCTGTTGGGTATGCTGTTCTTCGGTAATCTTTTGAAGGAATGCGGCGTAACACGTCGTTTGGCTAATGCAGCAAGTGGCCCTATCATCGATATCGTCACATTGTTGTTAGGTTTGACCGTAGGTGCTTCTACGCAGGCAACACAGTTCCTGAACATCAATTCAGTCAAGATCTTCGGTTTGGGTGCTCTCTCATTCGTTATCGCAACCTGTGCCGGTGTTCTCTTCGTGAAGTTCTTCAACCTGTTCCTGAAAGAGGGTAACAAGATCAATCCGTTGATTGGTAACGCAGGTGTATCTGCTGTTCCTGACTCAGCTCGTATCTCCAATAACGTCGGTCTCGAATATGACCCGACCAACTATCTGCTGATGCACGCTATGGGCCCGAACGTTGCAGGTGTGATCGGTTCTGCAGTCGCAGCCGGTGTCCTCCTGGGATTCCTCGGATAATTTATCAATCCAATCATATAAAGAAAGCCGCTCAAATTTTGGGTGGCTTTCTTTTTTTGTATCTTAGCCCTCAATTTATACGATCCTTTTTTCATGAAACAGACAATACTGCTCACTTTCCTGCTCATCTTGTTCCTTCCAGCAACGTTCGGACAGAACAACCACAAGAAGATGTCTCCTTACACAGCCGTGCAATGGAGCATGCTGAAGAAAAATCCGCTTCGCGCTTCGCATGAAGGATATCTGAATGCATTCGTCAAACTGAAGGAGGAATCGGGAATTGATTTGCTGAAGGAGAAAGGCTGCCGCATCGGAAGTCAGACGGGACGAATCGTCACAGCACGTATTCCCTATAATGTGTTAGAGGAAGTCGCAGCCGATTCTTTGGTAGAATACATCGATGCCGCCCGGGAAATGAGTACTACTTTGGATTCTGTCGTTGCGGCTTCTCATATCCAACCCATCTACGACGGCAGATATCTTCCGCAAGCCTTTACAGGAAAAGGGGTAGTCGTCGGTGCTGTGGACATCGGCTTCGATTATACCCATCCGAATTTCTACGATGCAACGGGCAAGAATTTCCGCATCAAAAGTGTCTGGGAACAGGACTCCGACAAGACAACGAGTGACAGCAGCATCATCAAACTGATAAACTATGGAACGGAATATACGACTCAGAAAGAGATACTGGAGGCCCGATGCTCTGTTGACACAACGCAACTTCACGGCACACACACTGTGGGAATTGCTGCAGGCAGCGGATTCATCACTCCTTATCGAGGCATTGCCTATGAAAGTGAAATCGACCTCGTCTCGACAGATCTTTACAACGACCATGTCACCGACGGCGTCAATTACCTCATGAAGCAGGCGCGTTTTCAAAGCAAGCCCTGTGTAATCAACATCAGCCTCGGAATGCGACTCGGGCCTCACGACGGCACGACACTGGAAGAACAGTCTTTCAACAAGATTAGCGGCGCAGGGAAGATTATCGTCGTTGCTGCCGGAAACGACCGCTATTATCAGAACCATGTGTTCAAACCGGACAGCGTGAATACACTCAGTACGATATTGACCCGGACTTCAGCTACAGACAGTATTTTGGAAATGGATACCTGGTCGGTCGGAGCACTGCCTGAAGACAGTTTCACCCTGAAGATTACATTAATGGAAAAGGATTCCATCGGCCGTTTCCTGACAACGACGACGCTCCTTCCCTATTCCTCCACATCCACTTCAGACATTGATACGACATTGATCAATACAGACGGATCCAGAAAATACGGCATCAATCTCTATGCCGAACGGAATCAATACAACAGTCGTTACAACATCTACGCCAGTATATTATTTCCTCAAACGATGTGCCGAAGCAACACAAGCCTCAACGACGACGACCTCTTTCTGGTTTCAATCACAGGCAAAAATGTTGCGGCGCATGCCTATTGCAGTGTGAATGACAAATTCGAGAATCTGGACAACGACAAGTTGGCGAAACCCGTTGAAGAGGGCTGCATTGACAGCCCCGGGACAGCTTCTCGGGTCGTAACGGTGGGCGCATACATGGCAAAGAAAAGCTATACCAACCTGCACGGCGATTTCATTTCTCGCAACGGCAACGTGGGCGACATTGCCTCCTTCTCGAGCATCGGACCTACAGTTGATGGACGCATCAAACCTGACATCACTGCGCCCGGAGTCAATGTTGTCTCCTCCTTCAACAGCTTCTGTACAGAAGATTTCCACACCCAAACTGTCATGAACCAAACGTTCCAAAACAGACAATATGCATGGGGCGCCATGAGCGGGACATCCATGGCAAGTCCTGTCGTAGCCGGCATCATCGCTCTTTGGCTGGAAGCGGATCCTACCCTAACGCCGGAGCGCATCAAAGAGGTTCTCAGCCGTACTGCCAAACAAAATTCGGGTGAAACCTATCCCAACAACGCATGGGGTTATGGCAAGATCGATGCCTACGCCGGACTTCTCGATATTCTCAACCTCACTTCGAATGAACGCATCGACAAGTTCATGCCGAAATCCGCCACCATCACAACCCGAAATGATGCAGTCCTCATTCGGTTCAGCGAAGTCCCGACCTCCGCAATTCGTGTGAATGTCTATGGACTGGATGGAAAACAGATAGCCTCTTCAGGACAGAAGAAACTTGCCTCGACAGAACTCACTCTCTTCCTAAACCATCCGAAGGGAATCTATGCGGTACAGGTAGAAAGCAGTGATCAAGCGGTTCGCGGATCTTCTCTCGTTCGTTTCTGAAAGATATTTCAAAAAACGTCAGGACTATC
>CAZIVE010000014.1:11044-14883 GCA_964542435.1 uncultured Parabacteroides sp. | reverse complement strand
ATTAGCGAGACAACATTCGGGACCTAAAATGATGCCGCTCAAATTGGCGAGGCAACATTCGGGACCTAAAATGATGCCGCTCAAATTAGCGAGGCAACATTCGGAACATAAAATCATGCTTTTTACTTTCTCTTCATCTTTATCAGACGCCGATAAACATAAATATAGGCCGGGACAAGGAAGAGATCGGCAAAAACCCAAGCCAATGGATCACCGAAGCATACGCCGAGGAATCCGATGAGCGGGACAACGAGTACACTGTCGAGGATTCTCGCAATCATCTCAGCCACGCCCGAAAACATCGAAAGGGCTGTATAACCGGATCCCTGAATGGTGTAACGCAGGATACAGAGCAGACCGAGGATCGGGAAGAAACAACATTCGATGCGAAGCAGCAGGACACTGTCTTTGATAATTTCCGTTTCAGAAGGATCGACGAAGATGAGCGTAAAGAGATGCGAACAGGGAATCAATATGGCAATCGTGAAAGCGGCGTAGATCAGCATCATGTAAGAGGCCGATTTGATGCCCGTAGCTATTCGTTCAGGCTTGCCTGCGCCGTAATTCTGTCCGCTATAAGTTGCCATCGCCATTCCGAGACTCTCAAACGGCGTCATGAAGAACATCTTGATACGCATGGCAGCGGTGAAAGCTGCCACACAACTTGTACCCAAAGCATTGTTTGCACTCTGAAGCATGATGCTGCCGATGGCCGTAATGGAAAACTGCAATCCCATCGGTGCACCAATGCCCATCAAAGTCTTGACATAACGGGATTCATACCGCCGTTCGTCGGAAGTGCTGCGAAGAATGGGGAAATGCTTGATCATGTAAAGATAACAAAGCACTGCGGAGACACCTTGCGAAAAGACCGTTGCAACTGCTGCGCCCAAAACGCCCCATCCGAAACCGAGAATGCAGACCAGATCGAGAATGATGTTGAGAACAGTGGAAAACAGCAGGAACCAGAACGGCGTCTTACTATCGCCCAAAGCTCGTATGATACTTGAAAGCAGATTATAAAAGAAGGTGCAGGGAATGCCGATGAAGGTGACGAGAAGATAGAGGAATGCACCATGGAAGATGGCTCCAGGCGTTCGCATCCAACGGAGAATATCTGCACAGATAAGGCTTGTGATGATGGCAATGACGACCGACAGAAAAGCAGCCAGATAAAGACTGTTAGCGACGTAACGCCGCATCTCCGAATAGTCGCGGGCACCAAACTTCTGTGCAATCGGGATGGCGAAGCCTCCGCAACAGCCGTTGCAAAAACCGAGAATCAGGAAGATGACAGAGGTACTGGCTCCAACTGCAGCAAGAGAATTGATGCCGAGGAAACGTCCCACGATGGCTGCATCTACAAGAAAATAGGTCTGCTGCAGAAGATTTCCCAGCAGCAAGGGCACGGTGAAATTGAGGATGAGTGGCAAAGCCGCTCCCGAAGTCATCTCTTTCGTCCGAGCCATCCGTTTTCGTATCGTTATTTCATCTGAATGCAACCGGCTTTTATCACCATCCGAAGGGATGCTTTGCAAGCGGAAGTTTTGCCAAAGGATGATAATCGCCTACCAGTCCGATCGGCTTGGTACGGCGAATGTCATAGACAATCTGAATGGCATTGCGTGCGTCTTCAATACCAAAGCCATGGCCGGAAAGAATATTGCGATAACTCTCCGTGTGAAGTTCTGTGAAGCCCTGACTGAATTCGAACGAATCGCCATCGATAGTAAGGGTACGATAGGTTCTCTTCTCTCCTTCGACAGCTTCGGGAGGAAGACAGGCAGCATTGATGCTAAGGAAATAGCGGACGCGTGCATGTTCCAATTCCAGAAAACCCGCCACGCGATCGAATGTACTGACATGAACGATGTTTTTCTTTACCGCTCCGAAAATCCATGAGAGCATGTCGTAAAAATGGACGCCGATATTGGTAGCCACGCCGCCGCTCTTATGTTCGTCACCTTTCCAACTGGTATAATACCAATAGCCTCGCGAAGTGATATAGGTAAGATCCACATCGTAAATCTTATCCTTCGGACCATCCTCAACCTTCTTTTTCAGTGCAATGATGGAAGGATGAAGACGCAGCTGAAGGATGGTGTAGATATGTCGTCCGGTCTCCTCCTCTATCTTCTTCAGCGGATCCACATTCCAGGGATTCAGTACAAGCGGCTTCTCACAGATCACATCCGCTCCGAGACGCATGCCGTAACGCATGTGCGCGTCATGAAGATAATTGGGCGTACAGATCGAAACGAAATCCACCTGATTGGGCGTACCTTTAAGTTTGGTGCAATGGCGGTCGAACAGCTCCTGTTCGGTGAAGAAAGAGGTATTCGGGAAAAAACTGTCCATAATACCTACACTGTCGAATTTATCATAAGCGGCAACCAGATTGTTACCTGTATCTTTGATAGCTTTCAAATGGCGCGGTGCGATATAACCTGCGGCTCCTATCAATGCGAAGTTCTTCATCATTCTTTGTATTTATGTATTGAAAACGTCTGCAGCTCGGAATTATTATCTGCGAAAGAAATCATGGATGCGATCGGAGATCCGCAGCTGCTGTTCGGGCGTCAATTCTGTATGCATGGGTATGGAAAGAACGGAAGCACACAGTTCCTCCGTATTCCCTAAAGGCTCCGCGACTCGCGATACACCGGCATAAGCATGCTGCTGATTGAGAGGCAGAGGATAATAAATCATGGTCGGAACACCCTGCTCAGCAAGATAAGCTTTGAGGGCATCCCGTTTGCCTTCTTTCACTTGCAAGGTATATTGATTGTAGGAATGCCGATTCCAAAGCATCTCCTTTGGTGTGATAATCTCTTCGACATCGGATAACAGGGAATCATAGCGTTGTGCAGCCTCTCGCCGCGCCTGAATGAAAGCATCGAGATGGCGGAGTTTGACTTCGAGAACCGCAGCCTGTATGGTGTCGAGACGGGAATTGCAACCAATGATCTCATGACGGTATTTCTGTTGCTGTCCGTGGTTGGCGATCTGATGCAAACGTTCCGCTAGCACATCATCGTTTGTCATCATAGAACCTCCGTCACCAAAACAGCCGAGATTCTTCGTCGGGAAGAAGGAGTTGCAACCGATCTCGCCCAACGTTCCGGACTTTCTGACGCTGCCATCTTTGGATGTATATTCGCAACCTAACGACTGCGCATTATCTTCTATCACATGCAGATTATGTTCCCGTGCAAAGGAGAGGATCTCATCCATATCACAGCACTGACCGAAGAGATGCACCGGGATAATGGCACGAGTCTTTGACGAAAAGCCAGCTTGGATATGCTCCAAGTTTAGATTGAATGTGGCAGGATCAACATCGACCATGACCGGGACAAGGCGTAGCATGGCAATGGCTTCGGCACTCGCCGCGTAAGTGAATGCCGGAATGATCACCTCATCGCCGTCGTTCAATCGAAGGGCTTCGAGAGAGATACGTAACGCATCCGTGCAATTACCACAGGTGACGACATGTTTGCACCCGGCATACTGTGCCAGATGTTCTGCAAAGCTTCTTGTTTCAGGCCCATTGATAAAAGCCGTTTCGTCAAGCACCTTTGCAACCGCTTCGTCTATTTCATTCTTGATAGAGAGATACTGCCCCTTCAAGTCAACCATCCGCAATGAATCCATAATCCTATTTCGTAACTAATTTAGAAAGCAAAGTTACAATTCCATTCGTAATTCCGGCTTATCCTATATCAAAATCATTGATGTGTAACATTTGAGGCGGCGCCTCGAAAATGCTCAAGCATCGCTCTCTGACTGCTCGGCTTGCACTATTTTTGATGCTGCGCATCGAAAGTAGGCGGCGCCTC
>CAZIVE010000014.1:0-10944 GCA_964542435.1 uncultured Parabacteroides sp. | reverse complement strand
ACTATTTTTGATGCTGCGCATCGAAAGTAGGCGGCGCCTCGAAAATGCTCAAGCAAGCTTGGCATTTTGCTCGGCTTGCACTATTTTTGCCAAATGAATCGATACTTTATATTTCTAACGTACAACGGAAAGGCTTATTGCGGATGGCAACGGCAACCTAACGGGGATTCTGTACAGCAGACATTGGAAACGGCACTTGGCACCATTCTCCGCCATGACACACCTGTCACCGGAGCCGGACGAACTGACGCAGGTGTTCATGCCAGATTGATGGTGGCTCATTTCGACAGCGAAGAGGCCATCGCCGACATTGTCTTTCTTGCAGACAAGCTCAATGTGCTGCTTCCGAAAGACATTGCCGTGATACGTATAGAAGCTGTTACGCCTGAAGCACATGCGCGGTTCAGTGCCACTTCTCGGACGTATCAATATCAGATTACAGATAAAAAGGATCCTTTCAGATATGGCGAAGTCTATCGAATGCATCATCTGCCTGATATCGATGCAATGAACGACGCCGCACAGGAGCTGTTTCATCATATCGATTTCACCAGCTTCAGCAAACTGCATACCGATACAAAGACCAACTATTGCCATATCATGCAAGCAGAATGGAAAAGAGAGGGTGATCTCTGCATCTTCACCATTCAGGCCGATCGGTTTCTACGGAACATGGTGCGAGCCATCGTAGGAACGCTCCTCGACGTGGGTCGTGGAAAGTTGACGAAAGAGGGTTTTAGAAAGATTATAGAGTCGAAAGATCGTTGTGCTGCCGGTACTTCTGTTCCTGCTGAAGGACTTTTCCTTTGTGATATCAGCTATCCTTCCGAATTATTTATCGATAAGAAATGAAATTATAGTATCTTCGCAACTGAAAAATCAAAGAAACACGGAGATCTACATTTATAATATATGAAACGATTCCTTTTCGCAATCATAGCTCTCTTCATGGCTTGCACGGTAAATGCACAGGATGTGGGAGCGCTGTTCACGGCGATGCCTGATGAACTTCTTCCCCAACTCGCATCTGCTACCAGAAAGAATCTGGTGGAACAGTTCAAAGGCAGCAAGGAGGCAACAGCTCAAAACACGATGAACGGAGATGTCAAACTGGAGGCTCTGACCGACAACTTCCTGCAACTGCAGGTGAGTGAAGTAAGCCAAATTCAGATCAAACTGCTGCCGCTCATCAACAACAGCTACATCATCTGCATGGTGAACACAGTGAAAGGTCCGACTGCCGACAGCCGAATCGATTTCTATACTACCGACTGGAAACCGATTGAAGCTTCTTCACTCTTTACACCGGTGAAAGGTGATGCATTCATCAAACCAGCCAATGGTGACAACTTCAAACGTGACGAAGCACTCACAAAGATCGATATCGATCTCATTGAATATTCCCTGAAAGCAGACGATACCACGTTGACGGTGACCTATCGGACACCCGATTATCTGAGTCAGGAAGATCGTGACGCCGTGATGCCTTTTATCAAAGAGCCGATTGTCATGAAATGGAACAAGAACAGATTTGAATAACATCAACTAATAGATAATGAAAAAGATTTTCACCAAGGATTGGCTGGAACTCCATCCTTATGCGTCCGTTGACACAACCGACGTTTACTACACAAATATCGCAAACAGCATTTACGAAATACTTGAGACCACCGGAATGGTCAACTCGTTCGAGCCTGAGGAGTCAAAACAGATTGCCATCCGAATGGCTGCCTATTTCGAGGATGTGATCTCCAAACTGGGCATCTGGAGCTATTTCATCAACGAACAGAAAAAACTGACGGGGAATTATCTTCCTTTCTATACCATCAGTGACCGATATTATGACGACGAAGCCAATTACGAGGATGTTCGTTTCCTGCTGTGGCATTTCACGCAGCAGTATCACGGCTTCCGAAAAGGAACATTCGTCAATCCTGACAATCCTGCCAATGATGCAGCAGGGCAGCTTATCTATAATCTGTTCTGCGACGAATGGACAACGGCTCCGGAAAACGATAAGATGCAGAATCTGTTCGACAAGGAGACTCGCTACGACAGCATGGAAAAATATCAAACGCTGCTCGAATGGTTCCACTACCATTCCTATCTTCTGACCGATACCAACGACGAACTGCAAGCTTATATCAAGCAGTTCATGGGCCAGGCGAAGAAAGAAGGGAAGGAACTTCAGGATCTGATCTTTAACCTGTACCACAATTTGGCTTTCGACGGTCAAACCGTACTGTTCGCACATACTTCACCGGAATCGCTGCTACACATCCTGCCCGAAGATCATCCCGACCGCGAGATGTTTAAGCAGATTGCCGACGAATCTGTCACCTCCCGACTCACTGAAGAGGGAAGGAAGAAGAACGCGGGCTATTGCGAAAAGTTCAAGGCTGCCGCCGGCGATCAACCACTCACCTACTTCGAAAACATGGCTGCTGCTGTGAAATTTATCATCGAAGAGGCAAAAATAGACAAGGAAGAGGTCAAACTTCCGGCCAACAACGATCAGATCAGAGTGGCTGCGTATGCAAGACCTGATGTAGGCGTACAGCTGATCATTAAGGATGTCGAGGTTATCAAGGATGAGAAGAATCCATACTACGACGCCCAAGCTGCCGCAGAGAAAGCCATTTCCTTCTTCATCGTCCGTCATTGCGACTATGAGATGCTGGAAGAACTGGAGAAAAACAATATGCTGGCCGATGCCCACACAAAGAGTCTCGAAAGCGAAGGCCGCGGCTATGATATCATCCATCAGAACTGGCAGTTCATGGCCCGCTATTTCCTGCGCGAGAGACCGGCCTCTGAATATGTCATTGCTCCTGAGAAACCGGAAGAAAAACCAGAAGAAAAAGAGGGAGGTAAAGCATGAATCTGCAACCGAAAGCGGCTCTACTCGACTTCGACGGCGTGATTGCCGACACCGAACCCATCTACGACATCTTCTGGAACGCGATGGGCAAGAAATACAACTTGGGCGACCACTTCGCAGCAAAAATCAAGGGTACCATCATGCCCAACATCATGAAAACCTACTTCTCGAACCTTTCCGAAGAGGAGCAGAACAGCATTCTGAAAGCATCAACAGACTTTGAGAAAGACATGCCGTTTCCGCCTATGCCTGGTTCGCTGGAATTCATCGATATGCTGAAAAGCCAAGGAGTCAAATTGGCACTCGTCACCAGTTCCGATGACAACAAGATTAAACGTCTCATAACAGCACTGCATTTTGAAAAGACTTTCGACACTATCGTCTCCGCCGATCGCATCACGCTCGGCAAACCCAATCCGATGTGCTATCTTCTCGCAGCCAAAGATCTCGACATGAAGCCAGCCGATTGCATCGTCTTCGAGGATTCATTTGCAGGAATTGCTGCCGGAAACGCGGCCGGAATGAAGGTCGTAGCTCTCAGCACCACCAACAGTGCCGAATCGCTGGAAGGCAAAGCCTGGAAAATACTTCCCAATCTCAAGGGAATCTCTTTCGAGGAATATTGCCGGTGGTAATCACCACAGGTTTTACAATAGATCTACGGATACAAACTGAATAAGGACAATCGGCAGAAACAGCTCTCCGATTGTCCTTTTTGTATGGGGAGAGGATAAAAATAGACCTCCGAACGCACTTTGGACCCAGCCGAATCAGAGGGAGAGTTACTGAATGTAAGGAAAGAGATAGTGCGGAAAGCGACAGAGGCTTAAAAGCCATTGATTCACATAACAAGATCGATGCTGTAGATTTAATTAGCATTCTATTAGATTTTAATGCTATTATTTCTCGAATAAAATGCGTTTATTTGTAGCAGTAACTAATATTTAAATCTAAGTTAAGTATGGATAATGCAATTTTTAGATTCGCGAAGCCAGATAACGAGCCCGTTTGGGCTTATGCTCCTGGAACACCGGAAAAAGCCGGTTTAAAGGCTGCTTTGAAACAGTTGAGTTCAGAAAAATGGGATATTCCGTTGGTTATAGGCGGAAAGGAAATTCGTACTGGCAATACCGGTGAGGTTGTTATGCCACACGATCACCATCATGTTCTGGCTACCTATCAGAAAGCAGGTGAAAAGGAGGTTCAGATGGCTATCGACGCTGCTATGAAAGCTCACAAAGACTGGTCAAATCTTCCTTGGGTAGAACGCGCATCTTTGATGCTCCGCGTTGCAGAACTCATTTCTACGAAATATCGTTACCTGATGAACGCATCTGTGATGTTGGGACAGAGTAAAAACCCGTTCCAGGCAGAGATCGATGCTCCTTGCGAGTTGGTTGACTTCCTCCGCTACAGCACATTCTATGCAAGCCAGGTCTATGCTGATCAGCCCTATTCAGAGAAAGGTCTCCTGGATCGCCAGGAATACCGCGCTCTCGAAGGCTTCGTATTCTCACTCACTCCGTTCAACTTTACCTCCATCGCTTGTAACCTCAACATGGCTCCAGCCATGATGGGTAATGTAGCTGTTTGGAAACCTTCAACCACTGCTATCTTCTCCAACTATCTTCTGATGAAGATCTTCAAGGAAGCAGGCATTCCTGATGGTGTCGTTAACTTTATCCCGGGCAAGGGAAGCGTTATTGGCAAGGTCATCACATCCAGTCCTGATCTCTCAGGTTTCCACTTCACCGGTTCTACGGCTACCTTCAAGACATTGTGGCGTGAGATGGGTGCAAACCTTGATCTTTACAAATCCTATCCGAAGATCGTCGGTGAGACAGGCGGCAAGAACTTCATCTTCGTTCATCCGTCAGCTGATCCTGCTGAAGTTGCAGCAGCTATTGTTCGCGGTGCTTTCGAATATCAAGGACAGAAATGTTCAGCCGGTTCTCGTGCATATATTCCGAAGTCTCTTTGGAAACAGACCAAACAGATGGTTGGCGACATGCTGAAAGAGATCAAGATGGGTGACGTTCAGGACTTCACCAACTTCATCAATGCTGTCATCGACGAAGCCTCTTTCGACAACATCAAGAGCTATCTCGACTACACGAAGCAGGCTACTGACGCCAAGATCGTCTTCGGCGGAAACTGCGATAAGTCTGTAGGTTATTTCGTTGAACCGACCGTCATTGAAACTACCAATCCGAAGTTCAAGACCATGGTTGAAGAGATCTTCGGCCCGGTTATCACGATCTTCCCATACGACGATGACAAGTTTGAAGAGACCCTCGACCTTTGCGACGAGACTTCTCCTTACGGTTTGACCGGTTCTATCTTCTCTTACGATCGTTATGCAGTCGAGGTTGCATTCAACAAACTGCGTTATGCTTGCGGTAACTTCTACATCAATGATAAGCCGACCGGTGCTGTCATCGGAATGCAGCCGTTCGGTGGCTCTCGTGCTTCCGGAACGAATGATAAGGCCGGTGGTCCGTTGAACCTGATCCGTTGGACGAATCCTCGTTGCATCAAGGAGACATTCGTACCGACAACACAGTATGGTTATCCTTTCCTTAAAGAAAAGTAACATAGATCCAAACTGTTAAAATTAAAAGCGACCCCGAAAGGAGCCGCTTTTTTTAATCGAATAAACTTTCGTTTGGTTCGACCTGACTTAAATGTCTAAGCTTTCTTCACAGCAAATGATCTCAAAATGCTACGATCAGGATTTTGGTTTCAAACCTATATGTACCAATACAAATAATTGATGTAAGTAAAAGTATTCAGATCTATTTCGATTCAAACTGAATCGGATATGTCTTTACACCATCCATTCCTGCATTATGAAGTTCATAATCGGGAATCCAATGATAAAGTTTCGTTCCGTCGGATAAGTCGGCTTCAATCAACAGCAGATGGTAATGATCCCATATATCTGTTCCATGATAGAAGAGATTGCGGGCGTCTATCGTCAATGCGCCATTCTTCAAATCCATGCTTCTCACCGGCGTTGTCCCGATCTCATTAGACCAGGTGACATAAGAATAGGTCGCAGCATAGAATTTAAGCGTCGCGTCCACCGGTTTTCCAGCCTTGCTTGCCGTAAACGATATAGAATCGGCGAAGTCATCATGCATGAGATTCTCAATAAAGCCTGCTTTCTTCTCATTGCCTGTCTTGTTGATTATCTTGATGGCATAATCACTCCAGCATGATTCAGCGTCCGGTGTATAGCAATAGTCGTTCATCAAACAATGGATCGGAGAAAATCCCTCATGGTTGACCGCATTGTTCTGAGCCTCCACCACGTCGATATACAAATCGGTGACGCCGCGATAATGTCCCAGCTCATGCGTGATGGCACGATAAGTATTCTCATCGAAGAGATTGCTGTAAACATTCTTGTTCTCATCGGTCGCGTTGATGATAAGGATCGTTCCGATGCCATCATCATCGCCGCAGCCTCCGCCATATTCTCCGGCTTCCGAACCTTGATAGAAAAAGTCGTAGATCACACAGAGTTTGAAGATATTCTTGTCGATTTTATTAATCATCTTCGTGTTGGCTCCGTTTTCGCCCCAATAGGAACAACCGTCGTACACAATGATGTCGTTCACATCCGGATGAAACACGTAGTGACGTTTCAGAAGATGCTTCTTGTCGCAGTTATTGAATCGGTCGGTGATTTGTTGCCACTGTTTGGTCAGCTCCGTACGGAAATACTCTGCTGACTTGCTATTCCACCCTTTCCGGTCGATGCCGATCTTTACATTAATATATATGGTATCGCCGTTGTCGTAATCAGGAATATAAGATTCGGCAATAGGTTTTACAATCGGTTCGGAATCGTCATCCTTGGAGCAACCCGTAAGGATGAAGGATGTAGTCAAAAGAAGCACTCCGAACAATAGCAATGAGATCCGATTTTTCATGACAGATTCACTTTAGGTAATTCATCGTTCACGTTTCAAAGGAATAAAGAAATGCATAAACCGAATGTCATAAAAGTACAATTCTAAACAACTTGAATCCAAAACCAAAGAATATGCCTACATTTGCTCCATAAAAAAGAGAAAGATGTCCACATTCCGTTACTACTTCCTTATGCTCCTCTCGCTGCTGTCATTGACTGCGGGTGCGGAATCCTTTCATTTCTCACAGTATGAAGTAAGTGACGGACTTCCCAGCAACGCCATCCGTTGCATCATTCAAGATCACAAAGGCTTTCTCTGGTTCGGAACAGGCAGCGGACTGAGCCGTTTCGACGGGTACAACTTCCGCAACTTCAACAACATCGAAGGAGACAAGACCTCTATTCACAACAACTATTCCTACACGCTTTACGAAGACAACCGCAAGCAGCTGTGGATTGGAACGGATAATGGCGTTTCTCTTTATCATGAAAACACGGAATGCTTCTCCTTCTTCTCAGCGAAGACAAGTAATGGAACACAGATAAAGAGCTGCATGAGCTGCATCCTGCAAACGAAAGACGGCACGATGTGGTTTGCGACTCTCGGTCAAGGAATCTTCTCCTACCAGCCTCAAAGCAAAAAACTGGTCAACTATTCACATCTGAATAAACAGACACCGTTGGACAACGACTCGATCGGATATTTGTGCATCGACAAGCAAGGAACATTGTGGGCGGCATCACTTCGGGAAGGTACGCTGACCTATTTCGACCAGAAATCACAGCGATTCGTCACGCTTCCGCTGCACGAAAAAGGCAATAGCAAGATATCAGCCATGTATGCCCTGCTTTGCGACTATCAGGACCAGATATGGGTAGGCACTTGGGACAAAGGAATTGCACTGGTAAATAAATCGACGGGAGAAATCACATCGTTCGTTCCCGATTCCAAAATTGGCGGCATCGGTCACATCCATTATATCTACGAATACAAACGGGGAATGCTGCTCATTGGTTCGGACGACGGACTGCTAAGCTTTAATACGCACACACACGAATTCAAAGAGGTCTCACTGTCAGAAAAGAACGGCAACAGCCTTGCTTTCCGCTTTATCTATCCTATTTATAAAGATCGCGAAGGCGGACTTTGGATCGGCAGTTACTACGACGGCGTCAGCTATTCATCTCCTGGGACAAGCCTGTTTGAAGGATTCGAACAGTCGTCATTCCACAATTCGGTGAACGGAAATGTGATCAGCAAATTCTGTGAGGATAATCAGGGGAATCTATGGATCGGCTCCGACGACGGAGGACTGAGCTGCATGAACAAGAAGACACACCTGTTCACCCATTATCTTCCCGACGGACGAGGCAATGGAATCTCCTATCACAATATCCATGCACTTTGCCTGGATAATGACAATCTTTGGGTAGGAACCTATTCCGGCGGACTGAACAAGATGAATCTCCAGACTCATTCATTCAAACATTACCTTCCTTCGCAAAGCATTTATGCACTGAAAAAAGATCGGTATGGAAACCTTTGGGCCGGCTCGATGAGCGACATCATGATCTATGACCGTCAGAAAGACGATTTCAGAAAGATCGTTATGACGAACACCACGACAACCGACATACTTGATGCTCCTGACGGCAACCTTTACTTCGGGACATTGGGACAAGGCATCTACATCTATAATTTCAAAACGAGGAAATGGCTCCGTCTGAAGAAGAAAGCCGACATGAACCTTTCTCTGCCGTGCAACCAGATCAATACCCTTTGCAACTATGAAGGCAAAGAGATGTGGGTCGGCACAGATGACGGTCTTTGGGTTTACAATTATAACAAAAAGAGCTTCAAGAAACTGCATATAGAAGGATTCAACCAGGCTGTCTGCAGCATCATCTACCAGAAGGGATTGTTCTGGCTGGCTACGACAAACGGTATTGCCGTCTATAATCCCAAAACGAAATCCATGCGCAGGTTCTACAAACGGGATGGATTGCAGAGCGACCAGTTCAGCGTGTGCGCTTCCCTTCTCTCCTCTGATGGAAAAATCTATTTCGGATCCATCAACGGATTCAACGTGATCGATCCACAGGTATTTCCTTCTAACCAATATGTGCCTCCGGTCATGATCACCAATCTGCAGATCTTCAACAAAGATGTTCCCATCGATTCCAAAGGGACCTTGAAGCAATCCATCAATGTAGTGAAACAGATTGAACTCAGCTACAAACAGAATGTGTTCAGCATCGAATATGCCGCGCTCAGTTACAGTGCTCCCTATAAGAACCGCTACAAATACAAGCTGGAAGGATTCGACAAAGAGTGGAATGATGTCGGCAACGAACGGAAAGCCACCTATACCAATCTTCCAGCAGGGCACTATGTATTCCGTGTCATAGCTTCGAACAACGACGGACTATGGGACAATGACGGTGCGCAAGTGAAGATCGTCATTCATCCTCCATTCTGGCAGACTACAGGCGCTTATTTTCTTTACGTACTGCTGATACTTGGAGGTGTTTATGGCACATTCAAATTCCTTCAAAGGCGTTCCGAACGGAGACAGGAAGAGAAGATCCACCGCTTGAAAGCGGAAAAGGAGCAGGAGTTGTATGAGGCAAAGATCAATTTCTTCACGCTCATCGCTCATGAAATCCGAACCCCGGTAACGCTCATCATCGGACCTATGGAAAAGATCATGAATGGACTGAAGCAACTGCCGGAGAACATTCAAGACGATATGCAGATCATCAACCGCAACAGCCAGCGACTGCTTTCACTCATCAACCAACTGCTGGATTTCCGCAAGGCCGAAGAGAACGCTTTCGTCATTCACTTCGTGCATCAGTCTGTTTACGAACTCTTGCAGAATCTTTATGTCCGTTTTCTCCCCATGATGGAACAGAGAGGAATCCACTTCGCCATGAACATGGACAACCGCCAACTCATCGCTGATCTCGATGAAGAAGCCATGACAAAAGTGGTCAGCAATCTCCTGACCAACGCCTTGAAATATGCCAAAGACGATGTGGAACTGACTTGCACTGCGGACGAACAGCATCTCGTCATCAAGGTGAGTGACAACGGCCCTGGCATACCAATCGAGGAACAGCAGAAAATCTTCGAACCTTTCTATCAGGCAAAAGGCAGTTATCGGCCTGGGACAGGACTCGGACTAGCTTTGTCGCATCTGCTAGTGGAGGCACATCACGGAATGATAGAAGTGAACAGTACGCCTGATCAACCTACCGTCTTTACGATCACAACACCTTTGCATCAAAAGAATGTGGAGGAAAAGAAGACGAAAGAACCTATGAATGATGAACTCGTCTCTGACAGCAATGTGGCGTCACCCAATAAAGTGGTCCACGAAACCAGTGCGGCCAACCTTCCGGTGCTTCTGATCGTGGAAGACGACGAAGACATGAGCAATTTCCTTTATGAAAATTTCTCCGACTCCTACAATGTGATTACCGCTGTTAATGGAGAGGAAGGACTGGAAGCTCTCAGCAAACATCCAGCAGACCTCATCATCAGTGATATCATGATGCCTGTCATGGACGGCCTCACCTTCTGCAACAAAGTAAAGGAAGACACCCATCTCGGACATATCCCGATCGTACTGCTTACCGCTAAGACCGACAACATGAGCAAAGTGGAAGGAATGAACAGCGGAGCCGATGCTTACGTTGAAAAGCCCTTCTCCATTCAGGTTCTGATGGCTCAGATTGCCAATCTGCTCGATTCCCGTAGGAAACTGAGAAAGAAATTCTCAGAGATGCCTCTCATCTCAGACGATATGGCGGAGAACAAAGCTGACGAGAAATTCCTCAACCAGCTGAACAAACTCATTGAAGACAACATCTCCAATTCCGGATTCAGCATCGACGACTTGGCTGACGGACTCGGATGCAGTCGCTCGGGACTTTTCTCCAAAATCAAGTCCTTGTCAGGAATGACGCCGGGAGAAATCATTCAGATCGTCCGCCTCAAGAAAGCGGCCGCCCTACTCTCCACCGGAAAGTACCGCATCAATGAGATCTGTTACCAAGTAGGTTTCAACAGTCCCTCCTACTTCTCCCGCTGCTTCTTCAAACAGTTTGGAAAGCTTCCGAAGGATTACATCAACAAAGA
>CAZIVE010000013.1:18237-42748 GCA_964542435.1 uncultured Parabacteroides sp. | reverse complement strand
GAATATGCCTTTGATTTATTTTTTGCACCATCTGCTTTTAAACGGAAAACCGTATAAGCAAGGAAAAACGTACACACGCAGAAAATAGGTGTGACACTATTGACACTTTGACACTTTGACACTTTGGCACTTTGGCACTATGCTATTCTTCCTGGATCATTAGATCGCATCGCGTCGCATAGTATCTCAGCCTCGTAAAGACACTATGCCAGCATCGTAAAGACACTATGAAAATAATTTTCAACCATGGTTAAAACTTTTTTTTATCGGACGACCAAACCATCTTTTAGCCTTCTCAGGATGCTGAGAGCGTAAAAATACAACGAAGGGACAGATCCTTGAATCCGTCCCTTCGTAAACTAATCTTGACACTCAACTATCAAGTATCAAACCTCAAATTTCAATTCACTACCACCTTCATCACGGTTGAACCAATCTTTACAGCGTAGATGCCTTTCTGCATTCCGTTGAATACGGTCTTGCCGCTCGTGATCTTTGTGGACTTGACGATCTGTCCCGTCATGTTCACTACCAATGCGGTTGAGTTCGTCGGACTTTGGATCGTGATCGTTCCGTTGCCGCCATAGACATTCAGTGCATCGATGCTTTCAACGCCTGTGGTAAGCTTCTTTACGATGATGTAGATCGTCGTCTCATGATCAACGGCATCAATCTTGTATTTGTTGCCGATCGGCAGCAGGGTTTCAGCTCTGTCGGTACGTACTTCGATGGTGAAGTCCTTACCTTCCTTGCCGAGACTTGCGTTTGGTGTGACTGTGAATTCAAATGTTTCGCCGATACCTGACAGGTTCAAGCCGAAGCCTGGAGTGACGCTGACGCCATCTGTCTTCTCGATGATCACATAAACCGGTTTCGCATAGATGTTGAAGGTAAGCGTCTTCGTTCCGCTGTAGTCGCCGATGCCGGTGACGGTGACGGTGCCCTTGTTGTTGCCAACTTCGTTGTTGGGCCCGTAGGTAACGATGTAATCAACACCCTCTGTAAGCGTCTTTCCTTTGAAGGTAACCTTTACACCCGGACGGACCTGATTGCCGTTGAGAATAAGTTCTCCATTGAGCTGTACATCTGCATCTGCAAGGTTCTTCGATACCTGCTTGCCAATCACAAGATATCTGAATGCATTCAGATTCGTGAAATCGGTCAGGCTTACTGCATCCGAACCGTCATAAGCCATACCGCCTCCCACGATCGGATCCGTCATCTGCAATGTAGGGGTCTTTGAAACTCCCGAAGTTGCACCTTGAGCCGTAATAATGCCTGACTTGACAGAAATCTCATTTGCGGCGATACCATAACTCGTTCCACCCGTTCCAACGGTTGGATTGCCGGCTGCTATCAACTCCCCAGTTCCAGAGAATGAAACAAACATAGCATAAATAGCCTCCGAATTCGCTGCTTTCGAAGCCGTAACATTCATGATCTTTTGGTTGTCGATGGTCAGAACAGGAGCACAAATTCCCACGTACGAATCTCGCTCGACATTGTTACTGATGTTCAGTGTTCCCTGGTTGGTAACAGTTAATGTCGGCATTTTACCAGTTTGTAACAAAAAGCCCATATGCAAGATACCAAATGCTGGAGCAGATTCTGTACTTGAATTCTGTGAGAGACTGTTCGTGCCTGTAAATACCAGATGGGTATTATGTCCGTAAAGGAAAGACAAGTTGCTGTTGAATCCTATTTCTGATCTTAATTCTAATTCTGAAGACTTTGTGATGGTCACATCATTCAAAGTCACGGTGAGTGTGCTGTCGGCAGCCAACGATGCTGTTACATTCGCACCTGTAGATGATGCAAGTGGTGTGAGAGCACCGGTTCCGGATGTCTCTGCATAGGTGTAATACTTCGGCGTTCCTATTGCAGGAAGCTGCATGCCGGCATTGCCGATAAAAGCAATGGGTGACGGACTGATCTTGTAATACAGAACAGGCTTCTTAGATTCATACATTTGCATCAACGTAGCAGTGGTTCCTTCATAGATTGAATCCACCTGGATAAAAGGATTCTGATAATTGCTGACCTCAGGATCTCCCGCTGTCGCTAATGTATGGCCTTGGGCTGTCACCGTCCCTGATGCAATGCTGGTATTACCAAAACCCATCATACCATAACTACCGGCGAATAGGCTTTTTCCAGTGGGCTTTTCAGAAACTGTACCGGCTGCTGCTGTCATCTCACCGTCGCCCTCTATCGACAATCCTATTGACAAAACGCCTGTGGAGAACGTCTTCGCATCAGAAGCCTTTATGTTGATAATACCCTTATTAGCCAAACCTGTTTCGCCAAAATTCATGAGAAAGGCGCCCGCACCATAATTGGTCGTTCCGGCTCCCTTGTTGCCCTCAATGGCCAGATTGCCTGCGTTTGTAATTGCAAAAGCCACCTCATCACTTCTCAACTTTGATTTTGCCACGAAACTAAGTTCATTCATATATACGATTCCCGTACGGAAATTGGAAGCGTCGGCACTGTTATGCGACAGTTTGTTGTTTCCAATCAGATTCAATTGTGTCAATCTACGATTATAAATGAAGAGATTGCTATTCATGGTCATCGGGTTCTCTTTCGTGACGGTGAGGTTCTTCAAGGCAACATTTAGACATCCATTGTCATACTGCACTCCGACGTTGAAGTCTGCTTCTGATCCTGCTTCCAGTTTGCTTGTATCGGCTGTTTCTGAATACTTATAATACGCACCTTCTCCTGTTTCCGGAACATCAATCGGCTGATCGCCCACATAGATAGGATGACCCGGGGTTATTTTATAATACCTGAGATTTTCACCTTCATTATAATAACCTAAGAAATTGCCTATCAAAGGGAACACGGCTGTTGAACCGTCATAGAGCGTGTCACACAAGACAAGCGGGAACCCTTTTTCGTAATTCAAATCCGGAGTCCCTTCCAGAGCCATGGTATGGCCTTGGGCTATTACTGTGCCAGACTTAATCGTAACTCCACCCATAGCAACAACACCAAAGCTACCCTCTTCCTCATCAACTCCATTCACTTCACCGCCTGCAAAGGTCGTACTACCAGTGCTGTCAATAACGGCACCGTATTCAGCCAGCAGACCTACAGACATCATTTGGGATTTCACGGCTGTCACATCGATCGTGCCTTCGTTATGGAACGAAACCATCTTCGCGGAGTAAATACCTGCAGATTCTCCCGTATTTCCTGATCCGGTATTTCCTTCGACAGTCAGTTTGCCTTTATTGTATATACCAAATGTATTCAGAGTTGCGTTTTCACTTTCTTCATCATTAGTTCCATACAAACCCGGTATCCAGCTTATATAGGCAATGCCAACACGGGCATAACTGTCTTCGTCATTCTTGTAAGAGAAGGTGTTCGTACCTTCGAGATCCAATTTCGTTGAATCGGCATGGAATATAAATAGATTGCTGTTTAAAGTCACTGGATTTGCCTTCGTGACTTTGAGGTCCTTCAGAGAGAGTGTGAGGATGCTGTCTGTTTCAGAAAGAGTTACAGTTACGTCACCTCCATTTGTAACTGGCGTCAATGTCGAAGCGGCATTCTCTTCATACTGATAAGATTTCGTTGTACCCACTTCAGGAAGCTCCAAATGAGCATCACCGATATAGATCGGATAGCCCTGGGTGATTTCCAGATATTTGGCTTTTACTAATGATGTTTTTTTTGAACCGAATCCAAACAATGACGACTGTTTGGTTGAACCATTATAGAGCGTATCAGTAAACATAAGCGGGAAGCCCTTTGCATAGTACAAGCTGTCCACTTTGAGATTTGAAAGATTACCGGCTAATGTATGGCCTTGGGCAATCAATGTTCCTGACTTAACCGTTAGAGATACCGTAGCAACTCCTATACTACCCATTCTATTCCCATCTGTAGCACTTACTGTACCGGCAGCTATAGTCGCTTTGCCTTCTCCGTCCACAATAACGGGTCCTCCTTCACTTATCAATCCACAAGAATTGTAACCAGCATTCAGACCCTGTACATCAATAGTTCCCTCGTTATGCAGATAGGTGAGAGGATTCATTAGATACATACCGAACGAATACATGTCGGATCCTGAACCCGTAATGGTAAAGGTGCCCTTGTTGTATATTCCCAGTGGTTTAAAACTTGATGGCTCTAAAGAATTTTCTATAATAGATGTGTGAATAAAGGCTCCTCTTATCATTGCACTGTTTTGAGAAACGCCATTGGTCAATGTATTGTTACCATTCAATACCAACGCCGTTGAATCGGCATGATAGATAAAGAGGTTGCTGTTATACGTTACTGGATTCATTTTCGTGATAGAGATACCATTTAAGGTTACCACAAGAAGACTATCGACAGACCCATTTTTTGTAAGAGATACAGATACTTGGTAGTTGTCTTTTGTCCCATCATTTTTTAAGATACTATGATCAGCCTCTGAATATGTATAATACGTGGTATCTGAACCGAGAGAAGGAAGCTCCAAATGAGCATTGCCGATATAGATCGGATAGCCCTGAGTGATTTCCACGTATTTTATCGTATCATTTTCTAAAAAGTAAGTCTCATACAATAACGACTGCTTGGTTGAACCGTCATAGAGCGTATCCACCATCATAGCAGGGAAACCTTTGGCATTGTAAGCTGTCAGATCGATTCTGCTATATTTTTTATTCATTCCGGCAGAATCACCTTGAGCGATCAATGTGTCCGCTGCGACAATCAGGCTGTCTGCTGCATATATGCCCAAGCTTGGGTTCATCACCGTCTTTCCGCCCTGAGCCGTCACTTTTCCTGACAGAATTCGAATTTTACCTCCACTATAGAGACCAAAACTGCCAGAAGATGAGGATCTTGTTGTAGTCGTCAACTCTCCACCTTTGACGGTCATTTTGCCATTGCCTTTGATCGTAAGAGAATTATAAGCTCGGAGGCCGGCTGAAAAATCGAGTGTCTTTGGATTGGAAATAGTCATCGTACCTTGGTTATCTACAATCAGATTTCCTGTAGCATAAATACCTGCACTCTCATTACCTATAACACCACCGACATTTCCTGTTATATTCAGTGTTCCTTTATTTATAACTGTGAGGGAAGGCACAACATATCTCAAGCCTCTTAATCCTGATTTGTCGGGTGAGCTAGGAATATGATAAATACCATAAAAAGCCTTCTCTCCGCCATTATCTTCAGCTAAGTTCTGAGAAAGAGTGTTCGTGCCTTCCAACTGCAGAACAACAGATCCACGATATTCGAAATATAAGTTAGTGATTTCTCCACGAATGCCATTTCCTATCCCAACAGTAATGTCTTTCACTATTACTTTGAGCGTGTCATTGCTCAAACAGGTCATTACGTTGTAAGATTGCTCGTTAGATGGCGATAAGAGGCTATTTCCTGCGTTCTCCGAATAGGTGTAATAAGCCGGAATTGTTGTTGGAGGAGTTTGTACTTGTGCATTCCCGATGTAAATTTGTGCCGCGGCATTACCAGCCTAAAGCAACATAAAGATAGTGATCCATGCCCCTAATAGTCGATGGATCTTCCGTGATGTGAGTAGATGGTTATTCATATCATTAAAATTTAAAATTATAAAATACGGAGAAAAAGAGAGCATTCAGGAGAGAAAGCAACACGCACAATCATCATACCATTTCATAAAATTTCTCTCAACAACAAACCCCAATTCAACAGACCCAAAAATCATCTGATCTAAATTCTCTCGGGATCAAATATATGAAAGTAAATTTAATAGTAGAACATAAAAATCTAACTTTTTTAAAATATTTTTCATTTATCAAGATAGCCATTCTTTATCAAGTCACTCCAATTTTTATACAGTATGAGAACTCTTTCGGCTTATTGTTCAATGACATCTATTTTTATCAGATAGCAATGATGAGAAATAATGATAGCAATTCTGAAACAAATAGGCTGAACTCTTTAACGAATCCAGCCCATACTTGTTTTCCTCTAATTCTTTTACCAGACGCAAAAGTTGAGATTATTTGATCAAATGAATTACCAGAAGTAGCAATAGAATGCGGCGCAGAGTGCAATGACACCAAGAGTTGCAACGATATCCCACACGCCCCAACTTTCGCGAATCTGTTTCTTGTAGTCCTTTGAGAACGTAATGGCTTCGATCTGCTCTTTGCTGGGTGCAGGTGTGAAGAAAGAAACTACAATCATCAGCGCGATAATGAATACAAGAAGCCAGCACTCAAAGATAAGCCAGTTTGTCTGCCAGAACCAGGCTGTACTATTCCAGAATGCACCTTGCATAGCTGCAGCGCCTGAGTCGGTAATGACATTCGTTAAGAGTCGCAGCATACCAACGATAAAGCCGCCGATAAGTCCCCATTCACCGGCCTTAGGAGTAATCTTCTTCGAGAAGATTCCCAATGTGAAGACAGCCACCATTGCCGGAGCAAGCAGCGACTGAATTCCCTGCAGATAACTGTAGAGGTTGCCCATGTTCATCATTACCGGAAGCCAGAGAAGACCGAGAATAACGACAACGACAGTTGCGATACGTCCTACAAGAACGTAATGCGCCTCACTCTTCCCCTTTTTCATAGGTTTGTAAAAATCTTCGGTGAAGAGGGTGGCACAGCTATTGAAGAATGCAGCAAGAGAGGTGACCAATGCACAAATAAAGCCAATGGTAACAAAACCCTTGACACCCACAGGAAGAATATTCTTAACCATCATAGCAAAGGCGCCGTCGGTATCGTGCTGATTCGTTATATCCATAGAGATTCCACTGTTAGGATCATTCGAAAGAGCAATGGCAATCATACCTGGGATAAGGAACATAAATACAGGCAGGAGTTTAAAGTAACCAGCTGCTATGGTACCGCGACGTGCACGCTTCATAACAACGGAATTATCCTCTCCACGAGTCTGTCCAAGAACACGCTGAACAATATGCTGATCGGTACACCAATACCAGAAACCGATGATGGATGCGCCAAGGAACACAGCGAAACCGGGATATTCATGGTACATGGGATCACCTGCATTCCAGTGGAACATGTGCGTCGTTCCGTATCCGTTGTGCAGACCGTTGCAGTAGGTCATCATGTTAGACCATCCATCCGGAATGCTTCCATGTCCGAGAGCCGAAAGTCCAAGGAAGAGCACCAAGAATGAACCAATAATAAGGATAGGCGTTTGAATAGCCGACATGGTCATTACGCCCTTCATTCCTCCGAAAACGGTAAAGATGGCCGTAATTGCAATAAGTCCGAGAGCTCCATACCAGAAGGGAAGTCCGAGCAGATATTCAAAGAAAATACCTCCCGTAAATGCAGTAACGCTCACTTTGGTAAGGATATAAGCGATCAATGTGATGATGCTCAGCCACGAACCGGTTCTCTTTGTGTATCGGTATTTCAAGAAATCGGGCATTGTAATAATTTTCCCCAACTTATTATTAAGAAGCTGATAGAACGGTACAAAAAGCCAACCTAAAATGAGAATCATCCATCCCTGCATTTCCCAGTGAGCCATTCCTACACCATCCTTCGCGCCTGTTCCGGCCAAACCTACCAAGTGTTCCGAGCCAATGTTTGCTGCAAAGATAGCTGCACCGATAATATACCAGGATTCACCTTTGCCAAATAGGTAGTCTTGACTGTCGGCACCTTTCATTTTCTTTTTGTCTTTCTGAATCGCATTGTAAACGACCCAAATAATACAGACGATACCTATCGCCAATACAACCCAGTCAAGCCAAATAAATTGTTTAGTTGTCCAATCCATGTTATTGATTTAAGTTATTTAATTAAGTTATTGATGACTTTCATTTTTTAAACGAATCAGCAGGAGACTTAATTATAAAATGTATCTTCCGCATCAAAGATAAAAAGGAAAATCCTTTCATTCAGTGTTTCAGGAAATTATTATGATAATATCTTTCAAGCTACTCTTGTTCTGAATAAAACCTAAGAAAATATTATTTTGGGTGTAAATTTACACATTTTTCCAAACTGTTGCATGACAAGTCATCGTATTTACATGCCAAAGTGTGTTTTTGACACTTTTTATATTAATGAGGAAAGACTGCTTGCAATATAGATTCTGGCTGCTATCGGCTCCATAAACAAAAAAAGGATGCCGAAACTCAGCATCCTAAGCGGAGAGATAGGGATTCGAACCCCAGGAACCTTTCAGTTCAACGGTTTTCAAGACCGCCGCAATCGACCACTCTGCCATCTCTCCAAATATCTTACGTGACCTCGGAGGGGCTCGAACCCTCGACCCAATGATTAAGAGTCATTTGCTCTACCAACTGAGCTACGAAGTCTTTGGTTGTGAATAAGTCGCTATTTATGAGTGACCTCGGAGGGGCTCGAACCCTCGACCCAATGATTAAGAGTCATTTGCTCTACCAACTGAGCTACGAAGTCTTTGGTTGTGAATAAGTCGCTATTTATGAGTGACCTCGGAGGGGCTCGAACCCTCGACCCAATGATTAAGAGTCATTTGCTCTACCAACTGAGCTACGAAGTCTTTTCCCTTCTCCGAATTTGCCGACAACTCTATGTCGTTACTTCCGAAATGCGGGTGCAAAGATATAACAATTATTTCTTGGCACAAACTTTTGAACTTTTTTTTCAAGAAAAATCAATAGAAATCGTACAGTTCAGATGGAGTTGTGCGTTTGAGAGCGACTAATTCCACATCTTTTCCTACACGAACTCCCTCATCAAACAGACGGATATCAACTGTTTTATAAGCTAGCTCGGGATGATTGTTATCACGGCTCAAATGACAGAGCCAGATATTCTTCAAATGGGGCTGATAGTGCTTAGCTAGGAACTCGGCAGCTTCATGATTGCTCAAATGTCCGGTTGGACTGGCCACGCGCTCTTTAAGAAAAGGAGGATACGTTCCGCCCAATAGCATCTCTTCATCATAGTTGGCCTCAATGATCAGATGATTAGCCATGCACATGTAACGAGAAACCGTTTCAGTGATATGGCCAACGTCTGTAGCCAGCGTAAACTTGTGGTCACCATATTCTATGAGATAACCTACATTATCGGAACTATCGTGGGGAACTTCGAAGGCCGTAATCTTGAAATCCCTGATCATGAACGGTTCTTCCTTCTTAATAATGCGGCGGGACTGAACAAGACGTTCTTCCACATAGCGGCTCTTATCGATGCCACGATGAACCTCTTCTGTGGCATAGATAGGGATGTTGAACTTTTCCCCAAGACAGCCTACCGTCTTGATATGATCCGCATGATCGTGCGTAACGAGCACACCGACGATCTTAGTAAAATCGATGCCGTTATCTTTCAAAACTTTACGAATAGTATGAATGCCAATACCTGCATCCATCAGAATGCCGAACTCTGGCGTGCCTAGATAATAGCAGTTTCCACTGCTACCACTGGCTAAACTCATAAAAGATATTTTCATTTTTTATTCACTTTCACTTCAAGGCCGAAAGGTGTCCGGTATGGTTACCTCACCAATCAACGAGCAGTTCATGTGTTCTACGACCTCCGAATTATTCAATCCGTGACCAAAGAGAAACATCAACTTGGTCACGGCACTTTCCGTTGTGCTGTCGAAACCACTGATCACCCCCGCTTCCAATAATTTCCGTCCTGTCTCATAGCGATGCATTTCCACGCTGCCGCCGAGGCATTGCGTAACATTCACTATAACGATACCTCTTTCCACTGCATCGTGGAGCTTCTTCAAAAACCACTCGTCACAAGGAGCATTACCACTACCGAACGTCTCCATGACAACACCTTTCAGTCCCGGAATGTTCAAAATACTTTCCGTTACTTGAGGAGAAATTCCTGGGAACAGTTTCAGAATAGCGATATTACGATCCAGCAGATAATGCGGTTTAAGAGGTTTCCTTAATACAGGATGATAAATCTGAGGTTCATCATATTTTATATAGATCCCGGCATGGGCCAAAGGCGGATAATTGTATGAGCGAAAAGCATTGAAGTTGTCGGCATTGATCTTCGTCGTACGATTGCCTCGAAGCAGATCATTCTCAAAGAAAATGCAGACCTCAGGAACGACCGGATAGCCATTTTCCTTGGCAGCGGCAATCTCAATAGCCGTAATCAGGTTCTCTTTACCGTCCGTTCTAAGTACGCCAATGGGAAGTTGGGAACCGGTAAGAATAACCGGCTTACCCAGATTTTCCAGCATGAAGCTCAATGCGGATGCAGTGTAAGCCATCGTATCTGTTCCATGAAGCACTACAAAACCATCATACTTCTGATAGTTGTCCGTAATGATCTTCACGATTTTCATCCATGAATCCGGACCCATCTCAGATGAATCGAGAGGCGGATCAAACTGCAGGGTTTGCACGTCATAACCAAGTTTCTTAAGCTCAGGCATGTTTTCTCTCAGATGCTGGAAATTGAATGCTTCAAGCGTCCCTGTTTCAGCATTTTCAATCATACCGATTGTACCTCCTGTGTATATGAGCAAAATGGAGGATTTATTCTGTTGACTCTGCATAAGTTTCGTTTTTATCATCGCGTGCAAAGTTAAGAATTTATTAATCTGTTTACAAAATGTCATCTTTTTTTCTTTGAAAAGCCTAAAAAAAACATCTCGTACTTTCTTTTGGTCGGAGATCGATTTCAGAGACACACATTTATTATAATCCTATACACAAATTGAAACCGATCCATTTTCTGCATTATAGCTAGATAATAACGAAGGAATGAAAAATATATCTTCAATTAGGTAAACGACTATTATTCAACAATATGTTTCAAACGTACGAGACATCTTTACTTTAAAAAACCTTGAAAATATTTGAAATTTATAAATGAATGCGTAAATTGCAGCGTGAAAAACCTACCGACGCAAGGCAAAAGCGTCAGTAATAATAATAACTACAATAGAATTACTATAATGAATAATTCAGCTGAAGACTTTTCTGTCTTGATTGTGGATGATGTTCCTACTAATGTAATGCTCGTCCAAGCCATACTAAAAAAGGAAGGATACACATTGTTGACCTGCGACAGCGGAGCAAAAGCCTTACGGATTGCAGAAGAAAAACATCCGAATCTGATGCTCCTCGACATCATGATGCCGCAAATGGATGGATACGAAGTCCTCCAACATTTGAAAGCGAATCCCGAGACGAAAAACATCCCGGTCATTATCATGTCGGCTTTAAGCGATATGCAGAGCATTGTCAAGGGATATCAATTGGGTGCGGTCGAATATGTCACGAAACCGTTCCAGAGAGAGGAACTGATCAAACGTGTAGCGCATCGCTTCGAACTGTTTAGTGTAAACCGCATCAAAAATGAACTGGAGAAGACCATCGAAGCAAGAGATACGCTCTATTCAGTCATCGCCCATGATCTTCGTTCACCGTTAGGATCTTTGAAAATGATGAACAACGCCATCCTGATGATGGTGGACAAAGATGCTGTGGGAACGGAAGTTTATGAGATGTTGCAGATGATGAACAAGACGACGGAAGAGGTTTTCCTTCTTCTCGACAACCTTTTGAAATGGGCCAAGCGCCGCCTCAACAAGCAACGTATCTTCAAACAGAATGTTGACATCCACGAAATCATCCGCAGTACGGCTTCACTTTATTCTACGATGGCCGAACAGAAAAAAATCCGTATCACGACGGAAGGCATCGATGGCGAAGCTATAGGATTTGTTGATGAAGACATGATGAAGACTGTCGTCAGAAACCTGGTATCAAATGCCATGAAATTCTGTTTCGAAGGAGGGGAAATCCACATTGCCTCTGTACAAGAGGGCGATTTCATCCATGTCAGCGTCAAAGATAACGGGAAAGGCATCAAGAAAGAAGATCAGGCTAAAGTGCTGGACGAAGATACGCATTTCACAACCTTCGGTACCAATAATGAGAAAGGTTCCGGACTGGGCTTGATGCTTTGCAAAGACTTCGTGATGCAACACGATGGAAAACTGTGGTTCGAATCGGAAGAGGGAAAAGGCACCACGTTCCATTTCACCATGAAGGTATTCAATCAGGAGTCTTAATTCAGAACGCATATAACACGTTCTTTCAACAAACCGCACAACTGCTATTCCAGTGATTGTGCGGTTTGTCATTCTTTCGCACTCTCTTTTCTTTTTATCCATCCATGCAGTTCCATCGAATTTTTCCTAAATAAAATCTATTTCGGCAAATCGCCTTTGAGACACCTCTATATAATTTATTTTTCGCCAAATTACCCTTGCAACACCTCTATATAATTTATTTTTCACCAAACTACCCTTGCGACACCTCTATATAATTTATATTTCGGCAAATCACCCTTGCGACACCTCTATATAATTTATTTTTCACCAAATCACCCTTGAGACACCTCTATATAATTTATTTTTCACTAAATCACCCTTGAGACACCTCTATATAATTTATTTCTCGTCAGATTCATTTAGCGGGTTTCAAACCCACCTTTATGGCATGTGTTCAAAATAGGATGCAGATCGGAAATGTAAAACATGCTTTGCATTTCCCTCAGCTTGCATTATCTTTGCCATAGATTGCGAAGATAAGCGGCACCTCGGCATAACATTCAAGCAAGCTTGATGATTCTGCGCTCGGTTTGCATTATCTTTGCCACAAATAGGAACAGAATGACTGATAAATATCCATCCACATTGCTGGAAAACGCCATTGACGTGCTCAGTTCGCTTCCGGGCATCGGAAGGAAGACGGCACTGAGACTGGCCCTCTATCTGCTCAGACGCGACGAAGGCTACACGGAGCATTTCGCCGAAGCTTTGCTTGCATTGAGGCATGACGTGAAATATTGCAAAGTCTGCCACAACATTTCCGACGAGGAGACGTGCAGCATCTGTTCCGATCCAAGGCGCGACCACTCTACAGTCTGCGTCGTGGAAAACATTCGCGAAGTGATGGCCATCGAGAACACGGGACAATATCATGGCGTATATCATGTGCTGGGCGGCGTCATCTCTCCCATCGACGGCATCGGGCCTTCGGATCTACAGATCGAAAGTCTGGTGGAGCGCATTTCCAAAGGTGACGTTTCAGAAGTGATTCTGGCACTCAGCACCACCATGGAAGGCGACACAACCGGCTTCTACATCTTTCGCAAGCTGTCGCCTCTCGGAGTGAAGGTGAGTGTGATTGCACGCGGTGTATCAGTGGGTGACGAAATAGAATATGCAGATGAAGTGACGCTGGGACGTTCCATCATCAACCGCATTGGCTTTAATGAATCGGTAAAAGTATAAGCATTCAAGATGAACGACGAGATTTGGATATCGGTAGTGATAGTGAGCTATAATGTGAAGCACATTCTCGAGCAGTGCCTGTGGTCTGTTCGTGCTGCACTGGAAGGAATCAACGCCGAGGTCATCGTCGTGGACAACAACTCATCCGACGGCACAGTGGCTTATCTGAAGCCCATCTTCACCGACGTCCTGTTCATCGCCAACACAGACAACAAAGGTTTTGCCAGTGCCAACAATCAGGCGATCCGTCTGTCGAGAGGCAAATATGTGCTTCTTCTGAATCCGGACACCGTCATCGGTGAAAGCAGCCTGCGCAGCCTTTGCTTCATAATGGATGAACGTCCGAAAATCGGCGGCATCGGCGTGAAGATGATCAACGGCAAAGGCGAGTTTCTTCCGGAATCGAAGCGCTCCTTCCCCACTCCATGGGTATCGTTCTGCAAGATCTCCGGTCTGTCGAAACTCTTTCCGCTGTCGCCGAAATACGCAAGCTATTCATTGCTTTATCTGAATGCCGACAAAGAGCACAACGTGGAAGTTCTTTCGGGAGCATTCATGCTGCTGCGCCACGAAGCCCTCGACAAAGTGGGATTGCTCGACGAATCCTTCTTCATGTACGGTGAAGACATCGACATGTCGTATCGTATCGTCCTCGGCGGTTGGGAGAATCTCTATGTTCCCGAGCGCATCCTCCATTATAAAGGAGAAAGTACGCGAGAAAACAGCAGCCGTTACATCCATGCTTTCTATGGAGCGATGCGCATCTTCTACCGCAAATATTTCCCGGACTCATCCCTATTCATGAAAAGCAGCATCACCCTTGCCATCCGACTGCGCGAAGCCATTGCCATCATCGCCTCTCCATTCCATAAGCGAAACGCAAAAGTCCATCACCGCCGATTGCTGATATTCTGCTTTGAGGAACATTTCGCTGCGGCGCGCAAACTTTGCACCGACAAGATGCCTCATCTGGAGCACGTCAACCATTGGTATCTCAACGACGCCCGTATCCTTGACTCCATGAACCGCTGGAACAAGATGAACGACTTCACCGACTATGCCTTCTGCTATCCAGATGCCCGTTTTGAACAAATGATGCTCTTCATGGACAAATATCCGGACAAGAAAGTCAGCTATCATATAATCAATCTGAAAAACAACCGGGTCATATCTGCCGGCATATAATATGGAATTTCTAAAGAATGACAAAATCCTGCTCCGTGCACTCGAACCTGAAGATCTCGAAGCCATATACAATTGGGAAAATGATCCCACATTGTGGTCGGTAAGCAGCACACTTACTCCCTATTCCCGTTATCAATTAAAAAAATACATAGCGGATTCAACGTGCCACGACTTTTACGAGACCAAGCAGCTTCGTCTGATCATCGAAAAGCGACGTTCACATCAGCGCACAGGACTAGCTGATCTGTTCGACTTCGATCCGTTCAACAGCCGCGCAGCGTTGGGAATTCTGGTTGATGCCTCATCACGAAAGAAGGGCGTGGCTCTTTCAGCAATGAATCTGCTCATTGAATATGCCTTCAAGTTTCTCAAGCTCCATCAGGTTTATGCCCATATCTCCGCTGACAACAAAGCCAGCATCGCACTGTTCAAGAGCCTTGGATTCAAACAAAGCGGAATCTTGTCGGAATGGGTCACCTCATCCAACAGCCGTTACGAAGATGTATTGATATTTCAAATGATTAATCCGGAGAAGACAGAGAGACTCAGTTTAAGCAAGGATCTTTCGGATAGATGATCCAGTTACGGTAGGTCTTGCCAAGTTTGCTGACCGAACTCTTCCAATAATCATCGCCATCGGCATGCATAATGTCTGACAGTTCGTTGCTTACCAGCCACGAATCCTGATGGATCTCTTCAGACAACTGTCCTTTTGTCCATCCAGAATATCCTAAGAAAAACTTTACCTTTCCTTCAATGGAATGTCCACAAAGGATATAGTCCTTTAATTCACTAAACGACCCATCGAAATAAAGCGAATCCTTGATCTTGACACTTCCCGAGATCAGCTTGTCCCCAAGCGTGTGAATGAAAAACAATCTGGTAGGAGAAACCGGTCCACCTATATAAATGGGCATATCAGGACAATCCTTGAGCTCATCGAAGAATGAATTGACCTTTAACGAAGTCTTCTTATTCAGAACGAGCCCGATGGTTCCCTCTTTTGCATGTTCCACCAACAACACCACGGAACGCTGGAAGTAGGCATCTTTCAGAAAAGGCTCCGAAATGATGACATTTCCTTGAACCGGAAGAACATTGTTGTGCGTAATCTTAAATAGATTGTCGGATAATCCCATTGCTATCTCCTTTCTTATCAGGCGGTAATTTAGAAGATTCAATCCAAAAAAAAAAGATTTCGTCCGGCTATTATGCTTAATTAACATTAATAGCCGGACGATATGTCGTTATTGCGGATGATCCTTCTCAAACTCGGTCAGACGTTGATCGAGAAGATCATATTGGTTGTCTTTGATGAAAGAGGTACAAGCGCGGAGGCCTTGCTGATGGCTGCCCGTCGTTCCGAGCGAAATGGCACTGACACCGTAATATATCAGTTCTTCCATCAGTTTGTTCCCGGACAGACCTTTATAGCCTATCGTGAAATAGAAACCGTCGGCTATCTCGCGATCGATGTCGTGATCATAAACGATATGGAATCCATGATGTTTGAAGATCTCTTTCAGTTTGGCTGCACGACGACCGTATTCCCGAACCTGCTCCACAAAATTGAATGTTCCGTCGGATGCTGCTTTGAACATGGCGGCAAGAGCACATTGTGCTGAATGGCTTGTTCCGGATGAGAGCGCATAAAGAACGCGGTGGATATAGACGGTACCAAACGTTCCGCCACCATAGCGTGCTGTCAGTCCGGGGAATGCTCTGTGATAAAGTTTATCAGAAATAGCTGTCACGCCGATACGCTGTCCAGCATAACTGAAGGCTTTCGATCCGGAGATCTGCAGAATATAATTGTCTGTATAGTTTGCGACACTCGACTGATAAGGAGGCTGGAAAGGTTTGCTCATATCCTTGCGGAAATCCATGGCGAAATAGGCCAAATCCTCAATGATAATGACATCATACTTGCGAGCCACATCAGCAATGATCTGCAATTCCTCTTCCGTCAAACAGATCCAGGCAGGATTGTTGGGATTGGAATAGATGAGCGCAGCAATCTTTCCGGTGGAGAAATGCTTCTCCAGTTCGTCACGAAGCGCGGCACCGCGATGTTCATATACATCGAATGAATCATACTGATAGCCCATCACGACAATCTGCTGCTTCTGAACGGGAAATCCCGGATCGATAAAGAGGATCGTGTTACGACCTTCGTTGCACTGTCCGCTGGTGAGGAACGATGCGAACGTTCCCTGCATGGAACCGGTCACGGGAACACAGCATTCAGCTGGCACATCGACATTGATGAAAGCTTTGATGAAGCGGGAAGCCTCTTCCTTCAGTTCCGGACTGCCATTGATATTGGGATAGATGGAAGCGACGCCTTTGCGCAGAGCATCAATTTCTGCATCGACACCGACCTGAGCAGGTTTCAAACCGGGGACGCCCATTTCCATGTGAATAAATTCTGTGTGAGTCAACTTCTCAAGTTCGGTGGAGATCGCCACCACTTCACGAATTGTAGCCTTTCCGAAGTCCGGAAGCCCGTAGCTGTCTATCACCTTACGAGCTGTTTCGTAATCTACCGGTGTATTTTTCATTTCTATGTATTATTTAAACGCCGGCAAATGTAATAATTTATTCGAAAACTCTTTCATCTCACAGCAGATAAGATGCCACAGAAAGTGCAGCCATATCACCTATGCTTTCTCCCAATCCGGCAGGAACGATTCTGCAGACAGATCGTGAATAGGGAAGCGTCTCCCTCTCGATCACTTGCTTCATGCTGGTCTCCAACAGAGACTGAGATCGGGCATAAATACTCCCGATGACTATAAGTTGAGGATTGAGGATATCTATCAGGATAGAAAGAAACTGTCCCAAGTAGCAACCGCATATCCTGTATATCTCCAAAGCCAATGGATCACCTTTTATGGCAGCCTCGCTCACATCTTTTGCGGTAATCTGATCAATCTGTGCAAGAGTCGGACAGAATGAGACCTGGATACCCTGTTGGATCTGCTCCAAGACCTTCATCTTAGCCAACTGGGCAATTCCGTTCCCGCTGCAGAAGCCTTCGCACGAACCGGCTTTACCATAACCAACCGGTCCGATGTTCTCAAGACGGACATGCCCTACTTCACCTGCCATGTCATTGGCTCCAACATAAAGCTTGCCGTCAAGTATCAGACCTGCACCCATCCCGGTTCCGAACGTTAGAAAGATCACATCCTTATAACCTCTTCCGGCACCGAATTTCCATTCAGCCAGAGCGCAGGCATTGGCATCATTCTGCAATCCTACCTTGACCTGATATCGGTTTGTCAGCATGGCGACAATCGGGACCTCATCCCAACCCGGAAGATTAGGAGGAGACAGAATCACTCCCTTCACACTGTCGAGCGGACCACCGCAACTGATGCCAATGGATTCAATGGTATCTGCAGCCGACTTTCCCTCCAGCAGTTCATCTATCCCGGCAAAGATATGTTCCAACGTCTGACTTACACCTTTGGTAACCTCTGTCGGGAAGGAAATCTTACGAAGGACAGAGATTGTCCTGTCTTCATTGATCTTCCCAGATGTGACGGCACACTTCGTTCCGCCGATGTCAATTCCTATCATTTTCTTTTCCATCCTCAAACCCTTTCAATTATTCTTCCAGTAAGTCAACCTCTCTTATGGAGCCTTTCCCTGCATTGCATCGCAATGTTTTAATTTCGCAGGGTTTAAAACTCATTTTCCATGATGCATTTTCCGTCAGGAAGTTCAAAGTGGCATCCGTAGCTTTACCTTGCGTTTCGACACAACGGATGATGATGTCGTCACCTTCCTCGGATTTCTTGATCGCTGCCACGTTGACATTGGGGACATCCACTTGCAGGAAAGCCGATTTCAGAGGCAGATGTCCTCCGTGAATTCCCTGATACAAGGAGACGGGCTGAGACAGGAACTCCTCACTGATACGCGGAATATTCACCTCTTTCCAATCTCCTTTGTGAGGAACCAGAGCCATGCGGAAAGTCTGTATGCCTTGATCTTGCCAGACATATTCCTTATCAGGATACAGTTTGGCGGGATTATGCTGGGCGTAAACGGCAGAACGTGCAATGGAAACACGCAAGTCATTACCTTTCACATCATAGCCGTACTTGGAATCGTTGATGACGGAGAGTCCATAAGGAATCGATTCGAGTGAACCTGTGACATCAATCCAATGCTGTCCGGGATTTTCATCACCATTCACTTCGCGCTGGATGAATCCATAAGGTACGGCATAGGTTGAAGCGGGTGAATCGAGATTCGTCGGGAAGGAGAATTTAAGCATCTTCAAATGCTCGTGCCAATCCAAGGAGACCTCGGAATCGATACGTTTGGAAGCGGCATACAAGCTCCAGTCGATAGTCAGACGAGAACTTCCGTAGGTTGACACGGTGCGGACCGTTGCTCTCAGCGGACCATTCTCGAGTACTTTAGCAACGGCATTACTGAAGGCTCCGATCTCTTCTTCATAATTTACAATCTTATGACTCCATGTATCGCTCGTATCATTGATCACGACTGCGCGGCATCCGCCTTTGCCTTGTGGAAAAAGATCCTTACCCACCGATTTATCATAGATACTGACCGTCCCGTCCGATAAGAAGGTAAGTTTGTAGAACTCGTTTTCGAGCACATTCCCTTCAGCCTTGGCAGGCGAGGCAATAGTGGCTGGCGAGCCTTTAATGACACGAAACTGTTCGTAGCCAAAAGGAGGAAGTGCCGCTTCGAACAGCAAACCCTTCCGATCGCCGCATTGTGATTCGGCCAATACCCACTGATGAGGCAACGACTTATTACCAGAATCCACCACACTTGTATTCTCCGGCTGATCATTCCAGCTGATATCGTAATGAATTTCCGCCTTCACTTCCCAGGCATGCGGGTTGAACGCAATGAGATACTGAGCCTCTTTATCTGTGGTCGGGATCTGCCACTCCAACTTCTGAATGGCTATAGATTCGGCATCATGCGCAATGTTCTGAGCAAAGCCATGTCCTTCCGCGACATCTTTATAATGGGAAACCAGAGCCGTTCCAGCCATGCTGTCATGGAACTGCATGAACAGCAGTTTCTGCCAGGCAGCGGTAAATTCAGACTTGGGATAGTTCGCTTTCCAAAGCAGTTCGCCGGCTGTGCAGATCTTCTCGGCTTTCATCAGAGCCTCTTCTGCCAAGGCATTGCCTTTTTTAAGACTGCTCTCAGCAGTATAGCAACCCACTGAATGATGCTGCAAGTCCTCTTTCAAGACGGGAATGGTCAGAGCTTTCTCTGCACGCATCTTTTCGAAATAGCCGTCGAGGCTTCCGTAAGATATTTTCGGAGCTCCCTTTTCCTTTCGAATCTCCTCCACATTCTTCAAACACTCCTTGGTCGGTCCACCTCCATGATCACCCACACCATAGAAAGCCATGAACGTTTTCATCGGCTGCTGCGGAGCAATCTTTACGATAGCTTCCAGGTTCTGACGAGCAGAATCGCCGTTATCGCCGTAACTATTTTGGATTCGATAGGTCATCACACGTGAGCCGTCAGGCGATTCCCACCAGAAAAGATCGGACGGGATGGTCTTCTCATGAGCTGCCGGACGCATGAAACAGTAGTTGTCCATGCCCTGCTTGGCAATGATCTGAGGAAGCGTTCCGGGATGTCCGAACGAATCAGGATTGAAAGCCACCTTGGCCCGTTTGTTGAACAGCTTCTGAAAAGTCAGCTGACCATACAAGCCTTGTCGGACCAAGGACTCGCCGCATGGGATATTCACATCCGGCTCAATCCACCAGCCTCCGACAATATTCCATCGGCCCTCTTCCACACGCTGACGAATCTCCTTCAGCATATCAGGGTCATTGTCGGCGATCCATTGATAGAACTGAGCAGAACTGGCAGTAAAGACCATGTCGGGGAACTCCTTCATGCGATCGAGAGCGGAACGGAATGTACTGTGGACGACAGCAACGCCTTCCGGCCAACGCCATAGCCAAACAGGATCGATGTGTCCATGACCGATCATCATCATGCTTAGTTTTGAGGCATCTTTAGTCCAAACAAGTTTTACATTGGCAGCTGAGACCAATGAATTGAACGGGGTGAGCGAGACGGCGGCAACGCCTGCGGCAGTACGTCTGAGAAAGGTGCGCCGTGTCATGCTGTTTTCATTTTTCATATCCAGTATTATTTAAGATTCAATAAACAAAGGTGTTCAGTTTTGAAGAACTGAAGCAGATATGTAAAAGTAGCCATTATATAAAAAAAGATGATAATCTGACGTTGCTCTTTAACTATAATTGATAATTAAGAAAAGATCTACTTTTTATCAGTGCCGTTGTCCTGACGAAAATCGTTTGCAATCTGTGGATTCGGACAATTTACTCTTTAGATGCGACTTTTTATTTGCTTGACTATTGAAGACCTTTGTACCTCGAAAAAGAAGCAGACGGTAGAAATGATTCTGCAAATTATTATTTAACGCGTTAATAGAAAGATGAAACTGAAGATTGACAAACAATACAGAAGCAATCTCATGGCTGCGGCCATACTCGTGGCATTCATTCTGGTGGTGATCGCCATTGGACTCTGCCTGCCTAAAGAAAAGGAGTTGCTACAAGGACAGGTGGAACTGACCGACTACAGGATCTCCAGCAAACTTCCGGAGAGAGTGGTCAAATTTTACGTGCAGGAAGGCGACTTGGTGCACAAAGGCGATACACTGGTCATCATGCAGGCTGCCGATATCGGTGCGAAGCTGGCTCAGGCTGAAGCAGCGCACTCTGCTGCACAGGCCATGGAAGACGAAGCCAACAACGGCGCCCGTAAACAACAGATACAGGCCGCTTACGAGATCTGGCAGAAATCAATCGCCGGTGTGGACATTGCACAGAAAACATTCAAACGTGTCAGCAAACTGTTTGAGAACGGAGTCATTTCGGCTCAGAAAAGAGACGAGGCTCAGGCTCAATACGATGCAGCCAAAGCTACCGAGAAAGCGGCCAAAGCGCAATACGACATGGCTGTCGAAGGAGCTCGCGTGGAAGACAAAGAGGCTGCAAGAGCTCAAGTCAGCAGAGCCAACGGAGCCATTGCTGAAGTCAATTCCTATGTAAAAGAAACGGTGCTGACCGCCGTCACGGACGGACGCGTCACCGAAATATTCCCAGAGATCGGAGAACTGGTTGGTACCGGTGCACCGATCATGAACGTGGATGTCACCAACGATGCTTGGTTTACCTTCAACATTCGTGAAGACAAACTTTCGAACATCCATATCGGCGAGCAGATGCACGTGTTCGTTCCGGCCATGAACAAAAGCTATCCCGTAAGGATCTCGCTGATGAAGAACGTCGGAAACTTTGCCGCATGGAAAGCCACCAAGACACTGGGACAATACGACCTCAAGATGTTCGAAGTACAGGCACGGCCGCTAAGCCCCATCTCCAATCTGGAACCAGGCATGTCGGCCATCCTAAACAAATAAAATCATGTGGAAGGACACCTTTAAGCGAATCATCCTAATCTTCAAAAGGGAAGTCTGGCTCTTTGCACACCGCCCGATGTTCCTCTTCTGCACGATCATCGCTCCTGTCATCTGCCTCATCTTCTTCACAACGCTTATGAAAGACGGTCTGCCTACGAACCTGCCCACAGGACTCGTAGATGAAGACTGCACCCATATCACCCGAATCGTTGCCCGCATCATCGATGCCTTCGCCGAGCCGAAGATCGTGGCCCATTATCCCACCTTCACCGAAGCACGGCAAGCCATGCAGAGAGGCGAGATTTACGCTTTCTACTACATTCCACGCGGTACGACCGTAAAGGCGGAAGCCAACAAACAGCCCACTATTTCGTTCTACACCAACGAGGCCTACCTCGTGCCTGGAACGCTGCTGATGAAGGAGCTGAGAACCTGCGGAGAACTGGCGCATCTGGGACTTTCACGTGAGACTTTATATGCCAAAGGGTTCACCGAAGATCAGGCGATGGCCATCATTAGGCCCATCGTCGTCGAAGGACACCCGCTGAACAACCCTACCTTAAATTATTCCGTCTATCTAAACAACATTCTTCTGCCCGGTATTCTGATCCTCCTGATACTGCTCACGACGACCTACACCATCGGGTATGAATGGAAACAAGAAACACAAAAGGAGTGGTACCGACTTTCGGGAAACTCCGTGATGATTGCTCTGATCGGGAAACTGCTGCCGCAGACTGTGATCTTCTCCACCATCACCACGCTGTACGACGTGGTGTTCTTCAACTATCTGCAATTCCCATGCAATTGCGGTATCTTGAGGATGATCCTTCTTGGGATCATGACGGTGCTGGCTTCGCAGGCTTTCGGCGTCTTCCTGTTCGGGCTCTTCACGGGATTCATGCGACTGGCGATGTGCCTCTCCGCTCTGTGGGGAATCCTGTCGTTCTCACTGGCAGGCTTTACCTATCCGGTTACGGCCATGAACCCTGTGATGCAGGTGCTGGCCTATCTTTTCCCGCTGCGTCACTACTATCTGATCTACGTCAATCAGGCGCTGGACGGGAACTCGATCATCTACGTATGGCCATCGGCGCTGGCGATGATGTTGTTCCTGGTACTGCCGTTCCTGGTGATTTACAGATATCGCATCGCGTTCAAGAAGTATAAATACATTCCATAACGACAAAGGATGAAACAGTTAAAAAACATCTTAGAAATCTGGTTCGAAGAACTGACCGACACCTTTAAAGACAGAGGTATTCTGATCTTTATTCTGTTCGTGCCGATCATGTACCCGCTGCTCTACTCCTATGTCTATACCAACGAACTGGTGAGAGAGGTTCCGACTGCCGTCGTAGATGACAGCCATTCGCATCTCAGTCGCGAATACCTCCGCAAGCTCGACGGCACGTCCGACGTCAAAATCGTAGCCAATTGCACCGACATGGAAGAGGCGAAGGAGCTGCTTCGTTGGCAGAAGGCCTACGCTATCATCCACATTCCATCAACCTTTTCAAAGGATATCGCGCACGGCGAGCAGACCTACATCGGCGAATACAGTGACATGTGTGCCATGCTCTACTACAAATCGGTACTGCTGTCAGCCAATCTGGTGGCTCTCGACATGAACAAGGACATCAAAGTGCATCAATACGGGCACAACATGACCAATCAGGAAGATGTGATCAGCGAAATGCCCATCAAATACGATTATATTCCCATTTATAATACGCAGAGTGGCTTCGCGAGCTTCCTCATTCCGCCGGTTCTGATGCTCATCATACAGCAGACGCTGCTGCTAGGAATCGGCATGTCGATGGGCCGAGCGAGGGAAAAGAACAGGGGCTGCATCATCCCACTGAGCCGGAGCTACAAGAATCCTGTAAACATCGTGCTGGGAAAGGCATTGGTTTACGTTCTTCTCTACTTCGTCATGGGCATCTACATGTTCACCTATGTCACGAAGACCTTCGGGTTGCCACAGCTAGGGCATTACGGTACATTCATTGCATTTATCATACCGTTCATCCTCTCCTGCGTCTTCTTCGCGATGGTGTTCTCCTCCTTCGTTTACCGAAGGGAGGACTGTATCATGCTGTTTGTCTTCATATCTGTCCCGATGCTTTTCATCACCGGCATCTCCTGGCCATGGAGCGCCGTCCCGAAATTCTGGAAGATCGTCTCCTACCTTTTCCCAGTTACGTTCGGCATCAATGGATATGTGCGGATCAATAACATGGGGGCCAGTCTTTACGACATTGCACACGAATACCATGCGCTATGGCTGCAAGCGGGCATCTATTTCATCATCGCCTGCTTCATCTATCTGAGACAGATACAGGGTCTGCTTCACCGAATCAAAAAAGACGGCCGCCATTTCCACACCGACAGATTCCCATTCCGTCCAAAAGATATCTAATATCATTTTATATAAACACACTCCAATTTATTAGAAACGGAATCCGTTGAGGTTTAATCAAATTTGATTGACCTCAATCGGATCCCGTTTATGTTCCCGCTGACAAAAAGTGCCTCAAACGGATTCCGAAAATGCTCCCGCTGAGAAAAAGTGCCCCAAACGGATTCCGA
>CAZIVE010000013.1:0-18137 GCA_964542435.1 uncultured Parabacteroides sp. | reverse complement strand
ACGAAACGTCCGGGAAGGACCAGGATGTTCGCATCGTTGTGTGCACGAGCCAGACGGCAGATTTCATTTTCCCAGCAGATAGCGGCACGAATGCTCTGATGTTTGTTGAGCGTCATACCGATGCCGTTGCCTGTACCGCAGACGGCTATTCCGGGATAGATATCACCTGCCTCCATGGCTGCTGCCATAGGATGGGCGAAATCGGGATAGTCGCAACTATCGGCCGAATAGGTTCCGAAATCCTTGTAGGGCAAACCCTTCTCAACCAGTAAAGACTTCACATATTCCTTCATGGCGAAGCCTGCGTGGTCACTGCAAAGACCTATGATTTTCGTTTCCATCATTCTGCAAGAAGTTCTCTAACCTGTCTATAAACATTCTGTCCTGTAAAGCCTAATTTTTCGTCGAGCACCTTGTAAGGAGCGGAATAGCCGAAGGTTTCGAGTCCCCAAACCTTTCCACGAGCACCGACCAATCCTTCCAAGGTGACGGGCAGTCCGGCTGTCAGACCGAAGATCTTGTCCTCTTTCGGGAGAACGGAATCCTGATAGGCTTTGTCCTGCGAACGGAAAAGTCCCTCACTCGGAGCGGACACGATGCGAACCTTGATACCGTCAGCGCGAAGCAGTGCAGCGCCTTCGACCAGTGTAGAAACTTCCGATCCCGAAGCAACCAATGTTACATCAGGTTTCGAATCTTCATTCACGATGTAGGCACCTTTGGAAGCTTGGAGAGCCTCTTCATATCTGCTTTTCTTTGCAGGAATATCCGTGATGTTCTGACGGGAAAGAATCAGAGCCGTTGGCGAAACCGTGTTCTCCATGGCCAGTTTCCAAGCGACAGTCGTCTCGATGGCATCAGCCGGACGAAGCACGAGCATGCCGCAATGTCCGCTGTGAGTATGCAGTTTCTCGAGCAGACGAACCTGAGCCTCCTGCTCTACGGGTTCATGCGTCGGACCATCTTCACCTACACGGAAAGCATCGTGAGTCCAGATGAACTTCACGGGAGCCTCCATCAGTGCGGCCATACGCAGCGCCGGTTTCATATAATCAGAGAAAACGAAGAAGGTTCCGCATGCTGCTATCACACCGCCATGGAGAGCCATACCGATGCAGATGCAAGCCATGGAAAGTTCTGCGACGCCTGCCTGGAAGAATGCACCGCTGAAATCTCCGCGACGCAGCGAATGGGTTTTCTTCAAGAATCCGTCCGTTTTGTCGGAATTGGAAAGGTCTGCAGATGCACAGATCATATTTTCCACTTCGGTTGCCAACACACCGAGAACGGTAGCGGAAGCATTACGAGTGGCATTGTTAGGCTTCTGTTCAATGGATGCCCAGTCGATAGCTGGAGCTTCACCGCTGAACCAGCGTTGCATCTTGACAGCCAATTCGGGATTTTCCTTTGCCCAAACAGCCTTCTCAGCTTTGCGTCCGGCAACGATAGTCTTCAGTTCCTCTTTGCGGTGAGCATAAAGCGCAGCCACTTCGGGGAAGATCGTGAAAGGATGTTCCGGATCACCACCCAGATGTTTGATGGTCTCAGTATAGGAAGCACCGGCTTTGGAAAGCGGTTGTCCATGTGTACTGACTTTGTTTTCGAAGCTTGCATCGTCGGCTGTAACGGCACCTTTGCCCATCAGCGTATCGCCGATGATCAGCGTAGGACGTTGGTTCTCGGCCTTGGCCTCGGTCAGAGCCGTACGGATCTGGCTGACGTCGTTGCCATTGATCTTGATTACCTTCCATCCCCAAGCTTCATATTTCTGTGCGACATTCTCGATTGTCACCTCTTCGACTGTTGTCGAAAGCTGTACGTTGTTCGAGTCATAGAACATGATCAGATTATCCAATCCGAGTGTTCCGGCAATACGTCCTGCACCCTGCGAGATCTCCTCCTGGATACCACCATCGGAGATATAGGCATAAATGGTCTGGTTCATGATGTCGCCAAGACGAGCCTTCAGGAACTTGGCAGCGATAGCTGCACCGACTGCATACGTATGACCTTGTCCCAACGGACCGCTGGTATTTTCAATGCCACGCATCACGTTACGTTCGGGATGGCCCGGCGTTACGCTTCCCCACTGACGGAACTGCTGCAGTTCGTCGAGTGTGAATCTGCCGGAAAGGGCAAGTACCGAATAGAGCATGGAAGACATGTGGCCCGGATCAAGGAAGAAACGGTCGCGACTTTCCCATGCAGGATTCTCCGGATCATAGATAAGGAACTCCGAGAAGAGTACGTTGATGAAATCCGCACCGCCCATGGCACCACCCGGATGTCCCGAGTTAGCCTTCTCAACCATCGAAGCAGCCAGCATACGAATGTTGTCAGCTGCCTTATTCATTACTTTAATATCGTTCATAACGCTTGATAATTTTTAGTTTTGACAGTCAGAAAAAGAAATAGTCTTATCTCTGTGAACGGACACAAAGATAAGACATTCCCTACTATTTAACAAAAGAGTTCCTTTTCCGTGAAGCTGCCTACCTTTACATACTGAGCGTAAAGCTTCTGATAAGCTTCGGCGTTCTTATGATTGGGCTCATATTCAAAGGCGAATCCCGAGGTCATCGCTTTCTGTGCATCCTCCACCTTGCCGTAGATGCCGGCTGCCGTAGCAGCGAACATCGAAGCTCCGAGGGCACAAGCCTGATCGGTCTTGCAAACCTTGATAGGCATGTCGAGTACATCGCTCAGGATCTGCATCACGAACGGCGACTTCAAGGCGATGCCGCCGATACCGATAACGGTGTCGATACGTACGCCTTCACTGCGGAAACGATCCACGATGGCTTTCGATCCGAAAGCTGTGGCTTCTACCAATGCACGATAGACAAGCGGTGCAGAGCTAGCCAGAGTCAATCCCGTAATAGTGCCTTTCAGCAGCTGGTTGGCATCCGGTGTACGACGACCGTTCATCCAGTCTGTTGCAATAATCGTACTCTGTTCAACGGGAACTTTGCCGGCCTCTTTTTCGAGAACGGGAAGAATCTTCTTCGAAGTCTCTTCAATCAGTTTCTGTTTCGTATCTTCGTCGATCAGCTTGCTGTCGGCGAGGATATGCTTCAATGGGAATTCCATCAGGCGTTTGAACCATGCGTAGATATCACCGAATCCCGACTGTCCTGCTTCCAGTCCAATCATACCGGGAATCACGGAGCCGTCCACTTGACCGCAGATTCCGTGAATCAGCTTGTCGCCGATCTCTTTATAGTCTGCTACCATGACGTCGCACGTAGATGTTCCGATGACGCGGACAAAGGTATGCTCCTTCACTCCTGCTCCAACAGCACCCATGTGACAGTCGAATGCACCGCCGGCAACCACCACATTCATGGTCAGTCCAAGGCGCTTTGCCCATTCTTCGGTCAGATGGCCTACCGGTTTGTCGGCTGTCTCGGTCTTATCGAACAGACGAGCACGGAAACCCTTCAACAACGGATCAAGCTTGGTGAGGAATGCTTCGCTGGGCAGTCCGTTCCATTTCTCATGCCACATGGTCTTGTGACCACATGCACAACGACTGCGAACCACCTTGCTGCTGTCGTTCACGCCAGTCAGCAAAGCCGGCATCCATTCGCAATGCTCCACGATGGAATAGGCCTTTTCGCGGACGCTCTTATCGGCACGAAGCAGATGCAGAGCCTTCGCCCAGAACCATTCCGATGAATAGATTCCACCTTCATAAGCAGAGTAATCAATCTCCCACTCTTTGCAGAGTTTGTTGATCTCGGCAGCCTCTTTCGTTGCCGTATGATCTTTCCAAAGCACGAACATAGCGTTCGGGTTCTCGGCAAATTCAGGAAGCAGAGCCAGCGGCGTTCCATGCTTATCGGTAAAGACAGGCGTACTTCCCGTCGTATCGAATGCAATGCCCACCACCTTTGCAGCTACTTCTGCCGGACATTGAGCGAGAGCCTCTTTAACGGAAGCCTCCAACACCTCAACATAATCCAGCGGATGCTGACGATATTGATTGATAGAAGGATCGCAATACTTTCCTTCCATCCAACGGGGATAATATTTGACGGAGGTGGCAAGCGTCACTCCGGTTGTGGCATCAACCACGACAGCGCGTGCTGAGTCGCTGCCGTAGTCAAGACCGATCACATATTTCTTGTCCATAACCCTTTCGTATTATTCAGCCAAAGCTCTGTTCAGCATGTAATAAACTTCGTTCATGCGCAGTTCCTTCTTGAACTCCGGAATGGTCGTGTTCTTATTGATGACAACCAGTTCGACACCGGCGATCTCTGCATAGTCTTCGTAGTATTCCTGCGTCAGATCATAAGAGAAGCTGCTGTGGTGTGTTCCACCGGCAAGGATCCAAGCATGTGCACCCACTTCGAAGCTGGGCTGCGGAATCCAGAGAGCAGAAGCAACAGGCAACTTAGGCAGTGGCTTCGGTTCTACACATTCCACCTCGTTGGCGATCATACGGAAACGATTGCCAAGATCGATGATTGTAGCGGCGATGCCACGGCCGGTCTTGGATGTGAACACCAGACGAGCCGGATCGTTCTTTCCACCGATTCCAAGAGGATGAACCTCCAGACGCGGTTTCTTGGATGAGATCAGCGGGCAAACCTCCAGCATGTGAGCCTGCAGGATAGCAGTCTTCTCACCGTCGAAATTCAAGGTATAGTCTTCCAGGAAGGAACAACCTTTGGGAAGTCCCTGGCTCATAAACCACGTTGTACGATAGAGAGCAGCCGTCTTCCAGTCGCCTTCAGCTCCGTAGCCGAATCCTTCAGCCATCATGCGCTGGCAAGCCAGACCGGGCAGCTGATCGACTCCGTGCAGATCGTCGAAGTTGGTGGTGAAAGCCTTGGCACCCTTCTCCTTCAAGAAGCGGCGGAGAGCAATCTCAGCGCGGGCAGCTTCCACTACCTGCTTCCGATCTTTGCCACCCTCCTTGCAGTTGTCGGCTATCTCATATTCAGATTCGTAAACCTTGATCAGGTCAGCGATCTCTTTGTCCGTAACCTTATCCTGAACAGCGACAAGATCAGCGATAGGATAATAATCCACATGATAACCGAGACGCATCTCTGCTTCCACCTTATCACCATCCGTAACAGCTACATTATTCATCTGATCACCGAAACGTACGATGCGAAGATCCTGAGCATCTGCCCAAGCAGCAGCAACACGCATCCAAACAGCGATGTGTTCCTGAGCCTTCGGATCCTGCCAATGACCGACAACCACCTTACGCGGCTTGCGCATACGGGTGACGATATGTCCGAATTCACGATCACCGTGAGCACTCTGGTTCAGATTCATGAAGTCCATATCCATGGTATCCCAAGGAATCTCCTTGTTGAACTGTGTATGGAAATGGAGCAGCGGCTTGCGAAGTTCCTGCAGACCGTGGATCCACATCTTTGCCGGTGAGAAGGTATGCATCCATGTGATGACGCCGATACATTTCTCATCGTTGTTGGCAGCCTTGAAAGCGGCCGTAACCTCAGCAGCGGAGTTCACTGTACCTTTATATACCACCTTTACAGGCAATTTCCCTGATTCATTCAATCCTTTGACGATCGTGTTGGAATGAGCGTCCACAGCGATGACTGCATCGCCACCGTAAAGGAGCTGAGCTCCTGTTACGAACCAAACTTCATAATTTTCAAATGCCATGATTCTTATTTTTTTAAAGTATTGTTATTGTTTATGCTTATTTCTTCTGTCCGTAATACGCATTCGGACCGTGCTTGCGGCTGAAATGCTTCTCCACCAGAAGAGGATTCATTGTCAGATTGGGATTGATCGTAAAGGCGATGCTGGCCATCTTAGCCACCTGTTCCAGGACGACTGCATTATAAACTGCCTCATCTGCATCCTTTCCCCAGGTAAACGGGCCATGATTCTTGACGAGCACTCCGGGCGTGTGGACAGGATTCAATCCTTTGAAACGACGGACAATCACATTGCCCGTCTCCAGTTCGTAAGCGCTCTTCACTTCAGCTTCCGTCATGTCGTCGGTACAAGGTACGGCATCGTGGAAATAGTCTGCATGCGTTGTGCCGATATTGGGAATGTCTTTCCCTGCCTGCGCCCATGCCGTAGCATACGTAGAATGCGTGTGGACGATGCCGCCGATCTCCTTGAAAGCCTTGTAAAGCACCAGATGAGTCGGTGTATCCGACGAAGGACGGAGCGTTCCCTCCACAACCTTTCCATCCAGATTCACCACGACCATGTCTTCTGCTTTCATCTTGTCGTAGGAGACACCGCTTGGTTTGATCACGACCAGTCCGCTCTCACGGTCGATGGCCGAGACATTTCCCCACGTAAATATCACCAGTCCGTGCTTCACAAGATCGAGATTGGCCTTACATACCTTTTCTTTTAATTCCTCTAACATGATTATAACTTGAATTTTGGAGACTTGCTATACGCCATACTATTGAACTTATACAGATAGGCGCCGCGTTTCGACGTGGACTTATCGATCAGATCCGTCTTTTCGATGAATTCCATATCTGTCACACGACGACGGAAATTGCGTTTGTCGATCTTCACGCCGCCAATGGCTTCATAAAGCGACTGAAGCTGACCTAACGTAAAGAGTTCCGGCAGCATGCTGAAGCCTACCGGTTCATGACTTGCCCGGCGAAGCAGCATGTTGCGCGCCTCGATGACCATCTGAAGATGATCGAACAGCAGCAGCGGAAGTTCGTTGATGTGTGCCCAATACGCATTGTGATCCTTCACAGATTGCCGGTCATATTGATCGATATTGATCAGAGCATAATAGGCAACCGAAATAACGCGTTCTCCCGGATCGCGATGGACTTCTCCAAAAGCCCTCACCTGTTCCATATACACATTGTCAAGTCCCGTCAGTTCAAAAAGGACGCGCTTGGCTGCATCATCAACACTCTCGTTATCCTGGACGAAGCCGCCCATCAGTGACCACTCGCCTTTGGCGGGCTCGAAATTACGTTTCAAAAGCAGAAGGCTTAATTCACCCTTGCTGAATCCGAATATGATACAGTCGACTGCAACATAGAACTTTGGATTGGAACTATAGTAACCTTCCATAATATAATCTTATTGTTTTAGAGTTGTTATGCTACTCTGCTATTTTTAGTGTAAAAGTAACACTTTAATATTATTATTGTATCTCCGAAGCGTATGTTATTGAGCATAAAAAAGAACAATACACCCGAAAGACTAGAAGAAGAACCAGGAAGTTAGTATAACCTGATTGCGTTTGCATTGTCAAGATAGTACATTTCTATGAAAAGAAAATATTTCAACCATGGTTGAATATTTCTGAATCAAAGACTTTTGAAGTCCAAATCATTGATAAAAAAAGTTTCAACCATGGTTAAAACATTTTTTCTAAGGATATCGTCGATCATCTTCAAAAAGAACAGAAATCAGAACATAATGTGCTCATTTTTAATCAAAGATGCGATGGACTATAAACCACATACAACGCTGACATGATCATGCCAGCGTTGTACATATATATAGATGTAGGAACGATGCGGTTGTAAGAATTAGTCTGCGACCTTACGAGCGCCATCACTGATGACCACATCGTAAACCTTCGGGAAATGTCCGAACTTATCCTTGAAGGACTGTCCGGCCTTTTCGATGAAAGGTTCGTAGAGATCTTCCTTGACGAGGTTGATCGTGCAGCCACCAAAACCACCGCCCATCACGCGGGATCCTGTGACGCCACACTCTTTGGCTATATCGTTCAGGAAATCGAGCTCTGCGCAGCTTACCTCGTACAGTTTGCTCATGCCTGCATGAGTCTCATACATTTTCTTTCCCACCGTTTCGTAGTCACCTCTTTCGAGCGCATCGGAAACATCGAGGACACGCTGGATCTCAGCGATGACATATTCAGCACGCATATAATCTTCATCTGACATCTCGGCTTTGGCCTCGTTGAGCATATCCATATTGGCATCGCGCAACGATTTGACTTCAGCATGATGTTTCTGAATGGCAGCGACGGCTGCTTCGCAGCTCTGACGGCGTTTGTTGTAGGCAGAAGAAGCAAGTTCGTGCTTTACAACGGTGTCGAGGAGAACCAATTTATATCCTTCCGGATGGAACGGGAAATATTTGTATTCAAGAGAACGGCAGTCGAGGCGGATCAAGCTTCCTGCCTTTCCGAACACAGAAGCGAACTGATCCATGATACCGCAGTTGACGCCGCAGTAGTTATGTTCTGTAGCCTGGCCGATCTTGGCAAGTTCGAACTTATCCAATCCGCAGTTGAACATTTCGTTCAGAGCGAAGGCATAGGTGCTTTCGAGCGCTGCCGATGAAGACATTCCGGCACCCAGAGGAACATCGCCATAGAAAGCGGTATTGAATCCTTCGATCTTACCACCTCTCTTGATGATCTCGCGGCATACGCCGAAAATATATCTTGCCCAGCTGGCACGCGGAGCATCCTCCTCTTCCAAGCCGAATTCTACGAAGTCTTTGAGGTCGATGGAATAAGCGAGGACCTTCTTCTTGCCGTTCTTCTTGATCTCAGCAACAATGCCTTTGTCCACTGCGCCCGGGAACACGAATCCATCGTTATAATCGGTGTGCTCGCCAATCAGATTGATACGTCCGGGAGAAGCATAAACTGTTCCGCTTGTGCCATCGAAATGCTTGATAAACCGACTTCTTACTTTTTCTATATCCATGGTTAAAAATCTTAAGGTGTTTATATAAACGACAATTGACAACTACATGCTTTTGTGAAACAGATAATTGTCAATTGCCTTAATCAATTGTCTGCTGGTATCAATCTACCTTGATGTCTTTGTTTACGTTCTTGCTGCCTACGAGAGCATAGAAGCAGAGGTAAGCGAGGCAGATGAGCGGAAGCACGTAGGATACCATGTAACCAGCCTTATCAGCGATGAAGTTCTGCAGCAACGGAAGAATACCGCCACCGACAACCATCATCATGAAGATTCCGGATGCCAACGCTGTGTATTTGCCCAAGCCTTCAACAGCCAGGTTGAAGATGGAGCCCCACATAACGGATGTGCAGAGACCGCAGAGAACCAGCATCAAGGCTGTCAGAGGAACCTGAGCAACGCCGAAGCCTGAACCTGTGAATACCGGCATGGAAACCGTGTTCGAAACCGGTGAAAGGATAGCGATAAGGATGAAGAGGATGGCAACGCCTGTCGTGCAAGCGAGCTGAGCCTTGCTGGATACTTTGCTACTGATGAAGCTGGAAACGAAACGTCCGATCAGCATCAGGAACCAGTATGTACCGGCAACGAAACCGGCAATCGTAGCTGCTGTGGAAGGATCCATTCCGGCACCCTTCGTAGGATCAGGATCAGAAAGGAAGAAGTTCAAAGTTCCAGGGATACCAACCTCGATACCTACATATACGAAGATGGAGATCACACCGAGAACGAAATGGCGGAAAGCCCAAGGACTCTTTTCATATACAACAGAGGTATGTTCCTGAGGATCGACGATCGGAATGAAACCTAAGATGATGAATGCGCAGATAAATACTGCCATGGCAATGAAGAGTACCATATTGACATCGGCGATCTGTGTGTCTTTCGTTACAGAACCGATCAAAGCACCAACGAGCATAGGAGTCAGCGTACCCATCAAAGAGTTGAAGGTACCACCGATCTGTACGTATTGGTTACCTTTCTTACCGCCACCACCAAGGAGCGTAAGCATCGGGTTAACAACCGTATTCAGCATACATACAGAGAAACCTGCTACGAATGCACCGAGCAGATATACGTAGAAATTGGTAGGAAGTCCTGCGATCTGAGAACCTACGCCTACGATACCTGACAGATACTGGATAAATACACCGAAGAAACCGATGGCGATAGCCGTCAACGCTGTCTTCTTGTAGCCGATCTTTAACAAAAGCTTACCTGCTGGAATACCCATAAACAAATAAGCCAAGAAGTTCATCATGTTACCCATCATACCTAATGCATTGGAGCCTTCGATACCGGGCTGCTGTTTCCAGATGACACCGATAGGCGCTGCAAGGTTCGTGACGAATGCAATCATACCGAATAAGAAAATCATCGTGATGATGGCGATGATGTTTCCGTTTTGTTTTGTTTGTTCCATTGTAATGAATTTATTAGTTATTAAATATTTCGATTATTCTCATTCTGCTGTAAAACGATAGATGGTCTTGCTCTTGAACTCCTCGCCGGGACGAAGCACCGTGGAAGGATAATCAGGCTTGTTGGGACTGTCGGGGAAATGCTGTGTCTCGAAGCAAAGAGCAGCGCGCATCGGATAATGTTTGCCATTCTTTCCCGCGAAGTTGCCCGTCATCCAGTTGCCCGTATAGAGCTGTACGCCCGGTTGTGTCGTGTGACATTCCATGGTGATGCCGGACTTCGGAGAGGTGCAGCGTGCACAGAACGACAGTTCGCCGTCCGTCTTGTTCAATATAAATGTGTGATCATAGCCGCGACCATATTTGAGCTGTGTGTTAGGCTCCTCGATTCTCTCGCCGATCGTATGCGGTGTGCGGAAATCCATCGGTGTGCCTTCCACCTTCTCGGGTGCACCGAACGGAATGGCCGTGTCGTCGGTCGGCAGGTAATAGTCTGCATTGATGGTTACCACGTGATCGAGGATCGAAGGATCGCCCGCTCCGGAGAGATTGAAATAGGAATGGTTCGTAAGGTTGAATACCGTTGGTTTCGTAGTTTTGGCCTTATAACTGATGATCACCTCGTTGTGATCGCTCAGCTCGTAGGTCACCTCAACGGAGAATTCTCCGGGGAAACCCTCCTCGCCGTCTGCTGCCGTATAACGGAGACGTGCCTTATGTGAATTGACCTTCTCCAGATCCCATACGCGTGCGTTGAAACCCTGAATACCTCCGTGAAGGCAGTTGGGACCGTTGTTGATGGGAAGATGATAGGTGACGCCGTCAAGCGTGAACTGTCCGTTTGCTATTCGATTGGCATATCTGCCGCAGATAGATCCGAAGTAAGGTTCTTCGGAATGTTCATATTCTGCCAAACTCGGATGTCCTGTGACGACATCGGTAAGTTTGCCCTGGCGGTCGGGAACCATGAGAGAAACGATCTTTGCGCCATAGTTCGTGATGGCCATTTCTGCTCCAAGACTGTTTGCAAGTACACATAAACTTGTGTCTCTACCGCCAACCCGACCGACAAAGTCGCCTTCATTCAAGCCGGATAGTGTATTGTTGTTTTCCATGAATTATCGTTTTGTCAAAATCAGTCGTAAAATTAGTTCACTTCTTCCTATTTGTGTTCAATTCAATTTATGTTTTTGAGCATAATAGTAAGTTTTGATCTGTATAAAACTACATTTTACTTCTCAACGCGTTCCAACGATAACAATTTATGGAATAAAGTGTATCATCGACAATGATTTTCTTGTTCCTCCAATCGTGTTTCATTACTTTTGCAGAGATGTAAGAATTAATCACAGAAATATGAAAAACGACAACTCTATCCTGCGTCAATGGCACAAGCCGGCAGCTGCTTTGCTTCTGCTCGCCGCGGCGCTCTTACCGAATTCGCTTCATGCACAAGCTGCAATCAATGAACTCTCCGTCGCTGTGGACAAGCCCGGAGCCGTCATCCAGCCGACTATGTACGGCATCTTCTTCGAAGACATCAACTTCGGAGCGGACGGCGGACTCTATGCGGAACTGATCAAGAACCGCTCGTTCGAGTTTGAAAATCCCTTCTCGGGATGGGTTTCTTTCGGCAACGTTACGGTCCAGACCAAAGATCCGGCTTTCCCCCGCAATCCGCATTATGCGCGTCTCTCTTATACGGGCCAGATCACCGGAACGGGCTTGGACAACGAAGGATTCCGCGGCATTGCCATCGTGAAGGGTGAGAAATACGACCTCTCCTTTTACGCGCGTACATCTAATAATAAAGGTAAAAGCGAGAACGACACGGTGCGCGTGGAACTGATCAACCAAGGGAACAACATCTTTTATACGGAGAAGATCGGCGTGAACAGTGCAAAGTGGACCAAATATACGCTCTCGATCGCAGCGGACGGTTCGTGCAGCAAAGCGCGCCTTCGTCTCTGGCTGGAAACGCCCGGGACCATCGACATGGATCATGTCTCGCTGTTTCCGCAGAAGACCTTCAACAACGATCCCAACGGACTTCGCCCGGATCTCGCCCAAGCGCTCAAGGATCTGCATCCCGGCGTGTTCCGTTTCCCCGGCGGATGCATCGTGGAAGGAACGACCAGAGCCACACGCTATCAATGGAAGAACACCGTCGGTCCGGTGGAAAACCGTCCGACCAACATCAACCGCTGGAACTATACCTTCCCGTACAAGAAATTCCCCGATTACTATCAGTCTTACGGATTGGGATTCTATGAATACTTCCGCCTCGCTGAGGAGATCGGCGCTGAGCCGTTGCCCGTCTTGAACTGCGGACTTTCCTGCCAGTTCGAGAACGATCCGGACACAAAGGAGAACTGCGCCGTCAAGGATCTGCAGCCCTACATCCAGGATGCGCTCGACCTCATCGAATTTGCCAACGGACCGGTCACCAGCAAATGGGGAAAGCTTCGTTCGGACATGGGACATCCCGATCCTTTCCATCTGAAGCTGCTTTCTGTCGGCAACGAACAGTGGAGCAAACTGTATATCGAACGTCTCGAGCCGTTTGTCAAGGCCATCCGTGCCAAATATCCCGACATCCGCATCATCGGTGGCGCCGGTCCCTATTCCGATGGAGAAGAATTCGATTATCTCTGGCCGGAAATGCGCAGATTGCAGGTGAACCTCGTGGACGAGCATTTCTACAAATCTCCCGAATGGTTCCTGCGCAATGCCCGTCGTTACGACAACTATGATCGTAAAGGTCCGAAGGTGTTTGCCGGCGAATATGCCTGCCATGTTGAAGGCCAGCACAACAACTTCTACAGCGCGCTCTGCGAAGCTGCCTTCATGACCGGCTTCGAGCGCAATGCCGACGTCGTCAATCTCTGCACCTACGCGCCGCTTTTCGCCCGCATCGATGCATGGCAATGGCGTCCAGACTTGATCTGGTTCGACAATCTCCGCATTGCCAAGACGCCGAACTACTACGTCCAGCAACTCTACGGCATGAACAAAGGCACGCGCGTGCTGCCTCTTACAGCGAACGGACAGACGCTTGCAGGCGAAGAGGGAATCTATGCGACGGCTGCTCTCGACGAACCGACCGGCGACATCATCGTAAAGATTGCCAATGTCAACATCCAGGCACGCCGACTCAGCCTGACGCTCGACGGACTTGCTTCCGGAAAACACGCCGGAACGCTCATCCGAATGAACTCGACCAATCTCAGTCTCGAAAACACGTTGGACAAACCGAATGAGATTCTTCCTTCGACCAGCGAGATCACGACCGATGGCAACAAGCTCGGCATGACGCTTCCGCCGCTTTCGTTCTCCGTCTATCGAATCAAGAAATAGGCAGACAGGCCCAAAATCACAGCGGGAACAGTGATCCGAAAGAAAGGACGCTGTTCCCGCTTTCGTTTGTGCACCATAGATTTGTTTCTGCATGCACGGCAAGAAGAGAAGAGAAATCTTCGGCATAAAGTCCGGTTCTTCGTCGAAGCAAGCCACAGAATGGTCGGACGAAGTCGGGCGATGGTCGTTTTGTTCTTGACTTGTGACTATTGTTTCATTTATCTTTGCATCGTAAACAATTAATAGACATTAGTCATGAAGAAATCTATCTTATTCAACACGATCACAATCCTTGCCATGATGCTTGCCATCTCTTTGCCGGCAGGCGCTCAGACATTAGTTAAGGGAGTGCTTTTGGATTCATTAACCAACGAAGGAGAACCTTATGCCACGATTCGTTTTGCCAAGAAATCGGCACCGAATACGCCGGTAGCTCTGGCTGCAACAGGAATGCAGGGCGAATTTCAAGAAAAAGTGAACGGGAAAGGTGAATTTATCGCCATCTTCAGTTCCGTAGGAAAAGGAACAGTCGTAAAACCTTTCACACTGGGGACAGAGAAAACACTCGACCTCGGCAAAATTTATATTTCCGATGACGTAAAGATGCTCGGCGGCGTGGAAGTGGTAGCTCAGAAGCCACTCGTCAAGATGGAAGTGGACAAGCTGAACTACAGCGTTGAAGACGATCCCGACGCCAAGACCTACACTGTCATGGACATGCTTCGCAAAGTCCCGATGGTGACGGTGGACGGCAATGACAACATCACGGTCAACGGCAGCAGCAGCTTCAAGGTATATGTGGACGGACGTCCGAATGCGATGATCAGCAGCAATGCTTCCGCCGTATTCAAATCGATGCCGGCATCCATGATCAAATCCATCGAAGTCATCACCAATCCGGGCGCTCGCTATGATGCGGAAGGCGTGGGCGGCGTTCTGAACATCGTCACGACAGCGCAGCAAAGCGGAAAGAAAATCACGGAAGACGGAACCAGTGTCACGCTGCGTGCCATGGGCAACACCAAAGGCTACAGCTACGGCGCTTACGTCACTTCGCAGAAAGGCAAACTGACGCTCTCTGCCAACGGCAACGAAATCTATACGAAGATCAAGGACATCACGACCGACATGAACCGTACACAGACGACCAGTCTCGGCAATGCATTGACCTACATGCACAATGAGCTGACAACGGACTCTCGAATCACCATGGGAAGCCTGGATGCCAGCTACGATCTGGACACGCTCAACCTCATTACAGCCAACTTCGGTATCCGTGGACTGAGCACTCCGAGCGACGCTACGACGCTCAATAAGATGAGCGGCGGATATTATGGCACCGGATTCGGCTACTCGACCATCAACAGCAACGATGTGTCCAACTTCAACATCAACGGAAGTCTCGACTTCCAACATTCATTTGCCCATCACAAAGGCCGTCTCTTCACCGCCTCCTACCGTCTCTCATCGACGCCCGGCAAGAACGACACCTACAGTGAATTCGAATCCGATGGAACCAGCACGCTGAACCTTACCAACCGTTGGCTCAACGAACACAGCAACACTATCGAGCATACGTTCCAGTTCGACTATTCCATGCCTCTCGCTGCCGGACAGACCTTCGACGCCGGAGCCAAATACATCTTCCGTAACAACCATTCCAACTCGAAGTATTACACCGACAGCCAGGGCAATTATGTGTTCGACGATGTCAACAGCATGAACTACCGCCACAACAACAACATCGTGGCTGCCTACTCCGAATATGCCTACAACAAGATGAAATATGGATTCAAAGCCGGTCTGCGTTACGAATATACGTTTCAGGATGTGAAATACCTCCGTGGAAAAGGCGAAGACTTCACCTCCAACTACGGCAACCTCGTTCCGTCGGCTTCGCTTTCCTACACGCTCAGCCAGAGTCAGAACATCGGCTTGACCTACAACATGCGTATCAGCCGTCCGGGCATCACCTATCTGAATCCCTACGTCAACACGCAGGATCCGACGACGATCTCCTACGGTAACACGAATCTGAAGAGCGAACAGGCCAACAACTTCGGCCTCGTTTACAACCTCTTCAATGCCAAATGGATCGTGAACCTCAACCTGCGTTACAGCTTCTGCAGCAACGGCATCGAAGGATACAGCTTCTACAAGGACAACATCCTCAATTCAACCTACGGCAACATCGTGAAACGTCAGAACAGCGGACTCTCCGCCTTCATCAACTGGAATGCCGGCAAGAACACCCGCATCTACGCCAACGAAAGCGTCTCGTACATCGATGTCCACAGCAACGAACTCGACATGAGCAACCACGGATGGAGCAACTCGCTGTTCCTCGGTTTCCAGCAGACGCTGCCTTGGGCAATCCGACTCTCCGCCAACCTGATGACCGGCACGAAGACGCAGAACCTGCAGGGCTGGAACAGCGGCTACACGATGGATATCTTCTCCTTGTCGAAGACCTTCCTGAAAGACAAGCTCAGCGTCAACCTCGCTACCGTCAACATGATCTGCGGCGACCTCAAGATGAACGTCTATTCACACGGCAAAGATTTCGAGAGCATGACCAAGACCAGCGTTCCGATCCGCATGGCCACGATCTCCATCAGCTACACCTTCGGCGGCAAGCAGGCTAAGGTGAAGAAGAGCCAGAAGACCATCAACAACGATGACCTTATCAACAAGCAGTCGCAGAACGAACAAATCGGTACAGTGATCAATAATTAATGAAATGTATGTATCTTCGTAGGGCAGAACTTTCTCTGCCCTACGTTGTCATTAAAACAAGCTGAAGATGGAAGAGATCAAAACACCACAGAAACCACGATGGACGAAGTTTGTCGTATTCTACGTCTGGGCATTCGTGTTCATTCTTCCCTTCTTCATCGTCTTTCTGCTGCGCATGAACGTCCATGAAGCATGGATGGTAACTCTGACAACGGCCCATTTCACGATTCCTTCGGCATTGGCCTTCTTTTACAATTACTATATCGTCGTCCCGAGGACGCTCTACAAGCGCAAGATTCTGGCGTTTTACCTTGCCAACATCGTCTGCATCCTATTTTACTCCGAATGGTGCTATGTCATCATGACGGGAGCTATCAGCATTGCAAAAGGAAATACCTCGGTCATCGCCGGTGCCATTCTTACCATCGTCATGTCAACGTTGTTCTCGCTGGTGCTGAGTGTCGGAGCTGCCGTGGGCGTGAGAATGTCATCCTACTGGAATGATATCAAGCTCAGACAGAAAGAGGAGGAACAGAAGAAGAGCGAAGCCGAACTGACCTGGCTCAAGAACCAGCTGAACCCGCACTTCCTGTTCAACACGCTCAACAACATCTCCAGTCTCGTGCAGATCGATCCCGACGAAGCACAGGAAAGCATCAGCCAGCTGAGCGACCTGCTCCGCTATGCGCTCTACGATTCCAATCAAAAGATGGTGCCGCTCTGCGGAGAGATCGACTTCATGAAGAACTACATCCGGCTGATGCAATTGCGCTGTCCTGATCGTACCGATGTACAGGTGGACCTGAATTGTCCCGCCGGTAATCCGGAGATCCTTCCGCTGCTCTACATCTCGCTCATCGAGAATGCCTTCAAGCACGGACTGAGCAACAGCCACGATTCATTCATACACATCCGTCTCAACGAGGAGAACGGCGCGCTCGTCTTCACCATCGAGAACAGCAACTTCCCCAAGAATGCCAACAACCACAGCGGTTCAGGCATCGGACTGGAGAATCTCCGCAGGCGTCTCGAGCTGGTTTATCCCGGGAAATACGAACTGACCACCGAACTTCGTGGCGAGACCTATTTCGCACAACTCATCTTACATCAATAAAGCTATGGAAGAGAATCAGATCACCAACCGACTGACCTGCATGATTGTGGACGACGAACCGCTCGCCATCAAACTGCTCGAGAACTTTGTTCAACGCACGCCCTATCTGGAACTCAGTGCATCGTTCGACAATTCCGTGGCAGCCTTGCAGGAAGTGCAGGCGCATCCCGTGAACCTTCTCTTTCTCGATATCCAGATGCCCGACCTCGACGGCATGGAACTGTCGCGCATGGTTCCCGAAGAGACGCGCATCATCTTCACCACGGCGTTCAAGCAATATGCCTTCGAGAGCTATGAAGTCAGCGCACTCGACTTCCTCCTGAAACCGGTCAGCTACAAGAAGTTCCTCGAAGCGACGACCAAAGCCCTGAAATGGTTCGGACGGATCACGCCGGCTTCCTCTCCGGAGACCAAGACGGACGACGAGAATCCGTTCGTATTCGTCAAGAGCGATTCCCAGCTGGTCCGCGTGGATGTCTCCACAATCCTCTACGTAAGCGGACTGAAAGATTACACCCGGTTTTTCTTCACCGACGGCAAACGTCCTCTCACAGCCTTGATGACGATGAAAGCCGTGGAAGAGCTTCTCCCCGCCTCCCGCTTCATGCGCGTCCACCGCTCGTTCATCATCGCCCTGGACAAGATCAAATCCATCGACCGCAACAACTGCGTGTACATCGGCGATGAAGTGGTCCACGTCTCCGACGTCTACAAAGATGCCTTCAACGAATATCTGAAGAAAAAAAGCTGACAGACAGTCCAGCAAAATCCCAATCCTTTTGCCACAACAAAACAACCATTGCCCTTGGCATAAGACCGCATGGCGCAGGA